>CAMPGU010000330.1 GCA_946885645.1 uncultured Haloferula sp. | reverse complement strand
AGGCGCGCCCGGAGACGGGCGAACTGGTCAGCGGCCATGGCGCGAAGAAGGAGCAGGAGCTCGTCGTTTCCTGGCCGAGCCTGGAGAAAAAGAAGGCCGAGCTGGACGACATCATCCGCAACCGCATCCCGCAGAACACGAAGGATATCTCGATCGCCCGCGAATACGGCGATCTGCGCGAGAACTTCGAATACAAGTCCGCGAAGGATCAGCAGAAGTACCTCAACAACCGCAAGACCGAGCTCCAGAAGGACATCTCCCGCGCCCGCGGCACCGATTTCAAGGGCGTCGATCCTTCCGTCGTCAATATCGGCACCATCGTCACTCTCGCTACCGAAGACGGCAAGCAGGCGACCTACACCGTTCTCGGCGCTTGGGACTCGGATCCCGAGAAATCGGAGCTCTCCTACCTGTCGGAACTCGGTGCGGCGCTGCTCCACAAGAAGCAGGGCGAAAGCGTCCAGGTCCGCGACCCGGTGACCGAAGCGATCCACACCTACACTGTCCAATCGATCACTCCGGTGAATCCCTGAAGAAGCCGGGGGCGGGTCATCGGGAGTCGGGAGAGTAGCCGCCAGGCTGCCGACCGTCCCGTTCGAACCATCCCCTCGTCAAATCAGGCAACACCACTTCAACCCTCTCAACCTACCATGGAATATACCACCATCGTTGAAATCCGCGGCCGCGAGGTCATCGACTCCCGCGGCAATCCCACCGTCGAAGTCGACGTCCACCTCGAAGGCGGCGCCATCGGCCGCGCCGCGGTCCCCAGCGGTGCCTCCACCGGCGAGCACGAGGCGCACGAACTGCGCGACGGCGACAAGAGCCGCTACCTCGGCAAGGGCGTGCTGAACGCCGTCGATAACGTGAACAGCAAGCTCGCTCCCGCGCTCTGTGGCATGCGCGCCACCGACCAGGCCTCGATCGATGCCGCCATGATCGCGATCGACGGCACGAAGAACAAGAAGGACATCGGCGCGAATGCCATCCTCGGCGTTTCCCTCGCCGTGGCCAAGGCCGCCGCGATCCAGTTGGACGTGCCGCTTTACAAGTACCTCGGCGGCCCGAACGCCAAGGTGCTGCCGGTGCCGATGATGAACATCATCAACGGCGGCGCGCACTCCGACGCTCCGATCGACTTCCAGGAATTCATGATCATGCCCGTGGGCGCGCCGACCTTCCGCGAGGCGCTGCGCTACGGTGCCGAGGTCTTCCACTCGCTGAAGAAGGTGCTGCACGATCGCGGTCTTTCCACCGCCGTGGGTGACGAGGGCGGTTTCGCTCCCAATCTCGCCTCCGCGGAAGACGCCCTCCAGGTGATCTCCCAGGCCATCGAGAAGGCCGGTTACAAGATCGGCGAGGACATCGCCATCGCGCTCGACGTCGCGTCGTCCGAATTCTTCGACGCGAAGCAGAATGCCTACGTCTTCAAGAAGTCCGACAAGTCCGTGAAGAGCGCCGAGGAACTGGTGGCCTTCTACGCCGACCTCCAGAAGCGCTACCCGATCATCTCGATCGAAGACGGCTGCGCCGAGAATGACTGGGCGGGTTGGAAGATCCTGACCGACAAGCTCGGTGCCACCACCCAGCTCGTGGGCGACGACCTCTTCGTGACGAACGTGGAGTTCCTCTCGAAGGGTATCGCCACCGGCACCGCGAACTCGATCCTCGTGAAGGTGAACCAGATCGGTTCCCTCACCGAGACCTTCGACGCCGTGGAAATGGCGAAAGAGAACGGTTACACCGCCGTGCTTTCCCACCGCTCCGGCGAGACGGAAGACTCGACCATCGCGGACATCGCCGTGGCGACCAATTGCGGCCAGATCAAGACCGGCTCCATGAGCCGCTCCGACCGGATCGCGAAATACAACCAGCTCCTCCGCATCGAGGAAGAGCTCGGGTCCGATGCGGTCTTCGGCGTCGGCAAGATGAAGGTCCTGCGCTAAGCGGGAGCTTCGGAACGATTTGAAAAGGCCTCCCGGAATACCGGGAGGCCTTTTTCGTCGATGTGGTAGCGCTCGAGGACGCTTGCCCTGCCGCGCTCGTTGCAATTTTTTCGGACAAAACCGGAGTCGTCCGGTATTCTGAAATCCTGGCAATGCCCCGACGATTCATCCTCGCCCTCGACCAAGGTACGACCTCGTCCCGCTCGATCCTTTTCGACAAGAGCGGGAAACCGGTGGCCATCAGCCAACGGGAGTTCCGCCAGCACTACCCGCAGCCCGGGTGGGTGGAGCACGATCCCATGGAGATCTGGTCCAGCCAGCGGGCGACCTTTTCCGAGGTGCTGGGGAAAGCCGATCTTTCCGACCGGGACATTGCGGCAATCGGGATCACCAACCAGCGGGAGACCACCATCGCGTGGAATCGCGATACCGGAAAACCGGTGTACAACGCGATCGTCTGGCAGGACCGGCGCACCGCCGCGTTTTGTGCCCGGCTAAAGAACGAGGGACACGAGGAAACGTTCACGGCGAAGACCGGCAAGCGGCTCGACCCGTATTTCTCCGGCACGAAGCTCCGTTGGATTCTCGATCATGTAGAGGGCGCGCGGGAGCTCGCGGCGCAGGGGAAGCTGGCGTTCGGGACGGTGGATAGCTGGCTGGTGTGGAAACTCACCGATGGCAAGGTCCACGTGACCGATGCCACCAACGCCAGCCGCACGCTGCTCTACAACATCCACGAGGGAAGCTGGGACGAGGAGTTGCTGGAGATCCTCGGGATTCCCCGGCAGGTCCTCCCCGAGGTCCGGTCTTGCTCCGAGATCTACGGGGAGACCGAATACGGCGTGCCCATCGCCGGGATGGCGGGAGATCAGCACGCCGCTCTTTTCGGCCAAGCCTGCTTCGAGAAGGGGATGGCGAAGAACACCTACGGCACCGGATGCTTCCTGCTGATGAATACGGGAACCCAAGCGGTGAGATCGGAGAATAACCTCCTGACCACCGTGGCGTGGAAGATCGGCGACGTGACCGAGTACGCCCTGGAGGGCTCCATCTTCATCGCGGGAGCCCTGATCCAGTGGTTGCGGGATGAGTTGAAGATCATCTCCAGCGCGCCCGAGTGCGACAAGCTCGCGGCCACCGTGAAGGACAGCGGCGGCCTCTTTCTGGTGCCCGCCTTTGCCGGGCTGGGAGCCCCGTATTGGGACCCCTATGCACGCGGTGCCGCCTTCGGGATGACCCGCGGCACGAACCGCGCCCACTTCTGCCGGGCCGCCCTGGAAGCGATCGCGCTGCAGACCGCAGACCTGATCGCATCGATGGAGAGAGACAGCGGCCTGAAGCTTTCGGAATTGAGGGTGGACGGAGGAGCCACCCGGAGCGACCTCCTTCTGCAAATCCAAGCCGATATCCTGGACCGCAAGGTGATCCGGCCCAGCAATACCGAAACTACCGCGCTCGGTGCCGCTTATCTGGCCGGGCTGGCGGTCGGCTTCTGGGACTCCCGGGAGGACATCGCGCGGAACTGGCAGGTCGATGCGGTCTTCGAACCCGCCGCCTCCCCTGACCTCGTGGCGAAGCTCCGCAAAGGCTGGGAAAAGGCGGTCTCGCGTTCCCTCGCCTGGGAGGAAGAAGAATGAGCTACGCATGAATTTCTCCCGCGCGCATCACCTGGCGGAAATATACGGCCGGAAAGAGCCTTTCGATTTCATCATCGTGGGCGGCGGTGCCACCGGCCTCGGGGCCGCGGTGGATGCGGCTACACGCGGCCATTCCGTGGCGCTGATCGAGATGGCGGATTTTGCCAAGGGGACCTCCTCCCGCTCCACCAAGCTCGTCCACGGCGGGGTGCGGTACCTGCGGCAGGGGAATGTGAGCCTGGTGCTGGAGGCCCTGCGCGAGCGCGGCCGGTTGGCAAAAAACGCACCGCACCTGGTACATGATCTCGCCTTCGTGATCCCGAGCTACAAGTGGTGGGAGGGGCCTTTCTACGGGATCGGGATGAAGGTGTACGACCAGCTCGCCGGCAGGCTCGGGCTCGGCCCCAGCCGGATGCTCTCCCGGGAAGAAACCCTCGCCGCCATTCCCACGGTGGAGACCGAACACCTTACGGGCGGTGTCATTTATCACGACGGCCAATTCGACGATGCCCGCCTGGCGATCAATCTCGCGCAGACTGCCGCTGCCCAAGGAGCCCTGTTGTCGAACTACACCCGGTGTGTCGCGTTGCTGAAAGAAGGCGGGCTTGTGACGGGCGTGATCGCGCGGGATGAGGAGACCGGCAGGGAATTCGAGATCCGGGGACGGGCAGTGATCAACGCAACA
>CAMPGU010000329.1 GCA_946885645.1 uncultured Haloferula sp. | reverse complement strand
ATGCCAGTCGGCTTCAAGAATACCACCTCGGGCGATCTTGTGGCTGCGATCAATGCGGTGAAGGCCGCCGCCCAGCCGCAGACTTTTCTCGGCGTCTCGGAGGAAGGGATCGCCTCCTCCGTCACCACCACGGGAAACCCGGACTGCCACGTGATCCTCCGCGGCGGGGACCACGGCCCGAATTTCGATGAACCGAGCATCTCGGCTGCTCGCGCCGCCTTGGAGAAAGGAGGAATCGCGCCCTCGCTGGTGGTGGATGCCTCCCATGCAAATTGCGGCAAGGACTGCGCCCGCATGCCTGACGTTTTCCGCGAGATCGTCCGCCAACGCGCGGCGGGAGACCGATCCATCCGCGGCGCGATGCTGGAGAGCAATCTCGTCGCGGGGAGCCAGTCCTTTCCTCGTCCGCTGGACCAGCTCGTCCGCGGGCAGTCGATCACCGACTCGTGCATCGGTTGGGAGACGACAGAGGAGTTGCTACGGGAGGCGGCGGAGCATTTGCCCTGATCTGCCTTTTCATTCGCCCGACGGCGTCCGGTCGTCGTCTGTCCGGGCTTCGATATAGCGGGGATCCCTCCGGGCATCGAGGACCGCGGTCACGTAGGCGACTCCATCGTCGATCCGGTAATAGATCCAGTAGGGAAACCTTTTCGAGGTGAAGCGGAAGCTCTCGTTGTGCTGCCGGTGGATTCCGGCGAACAAGCGTAGGGAACCAATATCCGAGGACAGGGATTCCAGAAAATAGTCTCCAACTCCAGGTTCCTGTTTTTCGTAGAATTCAAAGCCGTTCCGGAGGTCGCGCTTTGCCGAGGGTAGAATCCTCACCTGCATCAAAGGCGCGGGCGGATGGTTTCTTTTGCCGTTTCCCAATCTTCACCGATTTCGCCGCGCTTCTCCCACTCGTCGGCACGCGCTGCCAAGATTTCTTCATGCCAAGCCGGAGGAGCGGACTGGTCCGGCTCGGCGGAAAGCTCGCCCCACAATTTTTCCATGAGCGCGATCTTGTCCGAGCGCGACAGCTTGTCCGTGGGAATATCGGCGATGCTCACCATTGGAAAATCGCATGATCAGGCAAACGGGTCAATGGCGGGGAAGCATGCTCCCTTGCTATTCCTCCTGAACCAGATCCCGCACCGCCGGTTCCTTGATTTTGGAGAGCACCACCGCGGCCTCGTCTTGCTTGCCGCGCCGCAGGAGCGCCTGAGCGGTGCCTGCGAGGATGTTATCGGTGGCGGGGTGATCGGCGTGCGCCTCTGCCCAGGTGATGGCCGCGTTGGGGTTCAAGGTCGCCACCCAGGTCGAGAAGGCCAGGGGTTGCTCAGGCCGGGGATATTTTTCCATCACCGTGGCCACGAACTCCCAAGGGGAGCCGCCGTTCCGCAGGATCATGGAGGCCGCGAAATTCTGTTCCGCCGGGCGGGTGGCCCATTCCTGATCGAGGCGGGCGAAGGCGAATTTTTCCACCGCACCGGGATCGGAGCGGCTGAGGGATTCCATCAGCACCCGGGCGGCTTCCTTGTTGAAGATTTTGGCATCGGCCGGCAGCCGGTCGAACCATGCTTGCGCGCCTTCATTTCCCATCGCGTGGATGATGGAGCCGGAGACATGCACGGTAGCTTCGATCTGCTTACCCTCCGGCAGGTTGGAGGCGAATTCGACCGCCGCGGCCGGGTCGGATTCGGCCAGGCCATGGGCCAGGCCCGCGAGTGCGGCATCGGCCAAGGGGGAATCGCCGAGTTCGGCGAAAGCGGTTTTCGCGGCTTCCGGATCGGTGAAAGCCCAGGATTTGAGAAGCGCCTCGGCACCGTCCCTTCCCCCCGCGTCCGCATGTTCGCGGGCGTGGGCCCAGGCGGCTTGCCCGTCGATCCGGGCCCAGGTCTGCCAGAAGGCCATGGTTTCCAGCTTGAACTCACGGCCGGCCAGCTTCTCTTCGTGGAGCAGGGCTGCGATGGCAGGGCCGTCCTCCGGCCGCATCGTGGAGAGGAGCGCCATCCACTTTTCCAGCCGCCTGCTTTCCAGAGCATGGCCGAGCGCGCCCTTCATGGCGGAGGCGTAGCCGCCGGCCGGTCGGCCCGGCGCATCGCCCCGCGCGGAACTTCCGGCCGTTTTCCCGCCGACTGTAAGCGGATCGGCGGAAGAACCTGCCGGGGAAGATGCCGCCCATCTCCCGCGATTTTCCTGTGTCCCGCCGGAGGAAAGCCGACCCGCCAGAAAGCCGCCGATGCCAGCCAAGAGGCAAGGAACGGCGATAGAAAGGATTCTCACGGGAACCAGATAAACTTGCGGCCGTGTCTTCATCAAGAAGTTATGACTTCCGACGGGCGAGTTCATCAAAGCCCTACCGCCGGGTGCGGTTCCCGTCACTCCCCGCGGAAAATTCGCGTGCAAATCCCCGGTTCCCGGCCCCAAATCCGCGCGCGCCGCTCCGGTGCATTCCACGCCATCCCCATGTCCGACAAGACCGCCATCACCCCGACCCGCGCCCAGGATTTCCCCGAGTGGTACCAGCAGGTCATCAAAGCCGCCGACATGGCGGAGAATTCCGAAACCCGCGGGTGCATGGTCATCAAGCCTTGGGGCTACGGGATTTGGGAACTGATCCAGCAGCAGCTCGACCGGATGTTCAAGGCCACCGGCCACCAGAACGCCTATTTCCCCCTGCTGATCCCGCTTTCCTATCTGGAGAAAGAGGCGGAGCACGCGGAAGGCTTCGCGACCGAGTGCGCGGTGGTGACCCATCACCGGCTGGAGGCCCGGAAGGATCCCGCGACCGGCAAGACGAAGATGATCCCGACGGGAGAGCTCGCCGAGCCCTACGTGATCCGCCCGACCTCGGAAACGATCATCGGGGCCGCCTTCGCCCGCTGGGTGCAGAGCTACCGCGACCTGCCCCTGCTGATCAACCAATGGGCGAACGTGATGCGCTGGGAGATGCGTCCGCGCATGTTCCTGCGCACGGCGGAGTTCCTCTGGCAAGAAGGTCATACCGCGCACGAGACCCAGGAAGAGGCCGTCGCCGAAACGCGGCAGATGCACCGGGTGTACGAGACTTTCCTGCGCGACCACCTTGCCATCCCTGTGATCCCCGGGGAGAAGACCGAAAACGAACGCTTCCCCGGCGCCGACATGACGCTGACGGTGGAGGCCATGGTACAGGACCGGAAGGCGATCCAGGCCGGCACCTCCCATTACCTCGGTCAGAATTTCTCCAAAGCGCAGGACATCTCCTTCACCGGCCGCGATGGCACGGTGCAGTACGCGCACACGACCTCATGGGGCGTCTCCACGCGGATGATCGGCACTTTGATCATGGCCCACTCGGATGACGACGGCCTGATCCTGCCGCCGCGCGTGGCCACGCAGCAGATCGTGATCATTCCGGTGACGCCGAAGGAGGACACGAAGCAAGCCGTGCTGGATGCCTGCAACGCGCTGGCGGAGACCCTGCGTCTGGAAAAGCGGTTCCACGGCGATCCGCTGCGGGTCCACGTGGACAACCGCGATATCCAGGGCGGTGTGAAAAAATGGGAGTGGATCAAGAAAGGCGTGCCGATCCGCATCGAGATCGGCCCGCGCGATATCGAGACGCGCAAGGTATGCTTGCAGCGCCGCGACCGGCCAAACGCGGAGAAGGAGTTCATGGACAAGGAGGAGTTCCTCCAGCTTGCCCCGGATATCCTCCAGCAGATCCATGACACCCTGCTCCAGCGGGCCACGGATTTCCGGGATGCGAATATCCAGCCCTGCGATTCGATCGAGGCCTTCCATGCACATTGGGGCCAGGATAACCCCGGCTGGCTGATCACCCCCTGGGCTGGCACGCCCGAGCAGGAAGACGAGCTTTCCAAGCAGCACAAGATCACCATCCGCTGTCTGCCGCTCGACAGGCAGGAGGAGCCCGAACTCCCGTGCATCCTCACCGGCCAGCCGGTGAGGTCCCGCGCGATTTGGGGCCGGAGCTACTGACCCGCAGCGGCCGCTACTCCTGCCATTTGATGTCCGGAGTCTTGCCTCTCCACCAGTGCTGGCCGGGATCGAAAATGTCCATTCCACCGATCATGACGCGGCCGGAGGAATCGATGGTTTCCGCTTTCGCCGAGTTATCCAAGCGGAGGACCACCGCCTTTCCGTCGAAAGGCCTGGGATCAAAGCGGGTGGTGCCGGGAATGAGCGGGGAAACGATCACCGGCGTCTCCGGAGCCATGCTACCGTCCAAGCCGGCGATGTAGGCAAAGCCGCACTCGCCGGGGGCGAGGGCATGGGCGTCGTC
>CAMPGU010000328.1 GCA_946885645.1 uncultured Haloferula sp. | reverse complement strand
ACAGGTACAGAGAGGCCGCATTACACTTTGATGACACTCACGGTGACGAAGGAGAGCCAGACCTTTTTAGCGGAGTCCGGAGTCACCTTGGAGGCCGGCGGCCGGCTCGGGGTGCCGAGTAGCACCGGCTTGCGCGGCCTCACGGTCAGGGCGAGGGTCATGTTTTGGTTTTCAAACTCGGGCATCTCCACCTCGGAGTTCCCTTTGCCCCATTTCGAGCGATCCACCAGGGTCACGATCTGGGGAGCGATGCGGAGATCGATAATGTCATGGGTTTGATTCAAGGTTGGTTCGACTTCGAGGATGAACCCGACATTCCGCGTTTCAAAGGAGTGGCCGAGCGGAGGCAAGGAAGACGGGGATGGCGTGGGCCCGCTTGCAGGGGCCGCCGCAGGGGACGGACCCGCGCGTGATCCCGATGGTGCCGTGGATGGCTTGGAGCTCTCGTTGGGGGCATACTCCGTCGGGTAGATGAGCTCGGAAATATTCTCCACGATGGATCTTTCCCCGGAGCGGGCGCAAATGATCCCGAAATACTCTTGAGCGGCGGTACCTTTCGCCACCCGGGAGAGGATCTCTTCGTAGAGCTTGCTGTCGTCGGTGATGCGGCGCCGGAGAGCGGCGGCCTCCGCCATATCCAGGGAAAAGGACTCGACGCAAACCGAGAGATGACGGGGTGCCCGGTCTTCCTCCACCACTCCTTCGGGAGGAGCGGCTTCGCGGACGAAGGGGTCGGCGGCCGGATCCGCGCCGCCGGCATTCGCTACCGGCGGCTTGGCTTGCGCGGCGGGCGTAAGCACGGCACCCGTTTGACCGGGGGCACCTTGCTGTGCGTGCAAGAGAGGTGAGGCGAGAAGACTCGCGAGTAGGATTGCTGATGGGATTCTCATGGCACCGTCAGCATCGCAGGGATCTCCACCCCTCCGGGTCAAAACGATGTCAAAAAGCCAAGCAAACCGCGGATCACTTCACCCCGAACGCGGGCAGTATTTCCGGGTCATCCAGACCCTGCACGACCATCTCCGCCCCGCAGGCCCTTAATTGCTCCGCGCTGAACTTGCCCGTCGCCACCGCCAGACAGCGTGCGCCCATCGCCCTCGCACAGGCGACATCCTTCGGGGTATCCCCGATGACCAGGGTTTCCTCCGGGGAAAAATCGCGACCAGAGTGGATCGCCGCCCGCTCCAAGGCAACCGGCCCGAGAAGGTTCCGGTCCGCATGATCGCAGCCGTAGGCTCCGAACGCGAAATGGCTGTCCAAACCATAGTGCCGCATCTTCGCGGCGGCCCCATCGGCCACATTTCCCGTCAGCAGTCCCACAATGATCTCCGGGTAGCCTGCGAGCTTCTCCAACAATTCCGCCGCACCCGGAAGGACGCGGCCGGGATGCCCGCCGTGGGCAAGGTGCCACTCGAGGCGGCGGAGATAGGCGCTGAAGAACAGCGCTTCCTCTTCCTTTCCGTGAGGGCGCGCAAAATGGGCGAGAATGCCCGCCAGCACCCCGAGATCGGTGCTCCCCGCGAGGTCGAGCGGAGGGCCCTCGCCGCCGAAACATTCGACGGCGGCTTCCTGCAAGGCGTGCATCCCGGCACCTCCGGTGTCAACCAGGGTGCCGTCGATGTCGAACAGCCAGAGCTTCGCCGCGGGCACGGGGAAACTCACTCCTTCTCCGCCGGGGTCTGCTCGGAGGTTTCCGCCTCCGCGGACACCGGGGCGGATTCGCCTTCGCCGGAAGCTTCGTGCTCCTCGTCGAAGCCTTCGCCTTCCTCGTCTTCCTCGAAGTCGTCTTCCTCCATGAGCTCGCCATGGAAGAGGTGGAAGCGGCGCTTGCGCTGGTGTTGCGGCAGCGGCGAGAGGGTCATGCCCACCGCACGGCCGTTCAGGCGCGGCTCCTGGTCCACGTGGGCGATCTGCTTGAGATCCTCGATGATGCGTTTCATCATCACGAAGCCGAGCTCCTTGTGGGCGTTTTCACGACCGCGGAACTGGAGGACCATGCGCACCTTGTGACCGGTATCGAGGAAGCCCTCGGCACGGCCCATCTTGATATTGTAGTCGTGCTGCCCGGTGCCGACGCGGAATTTCACTTCCTTCATCCGCGTCGAGCTCTTCGACTTCACCTTCTTCAGCTTGGACTGCTCGTACTTGTATTTGCCGTAATCCACGATCCGGCACACCGGCGGATCGGCATTCGGGGCGATCTCGACGAGATCCAGCCCGATCATCTTGGCTTTCTCGAGCGCCTCGCGGGAGCTCATGACGCCAAGCTGGTCGCCGTTGAACAGCACGACGCGCACTTTGGGCGCGCGGATCCGGTCGTTGACGCGTGTCATGTCACGCTGCTGACGACCCCTGAAGTTTCCTTTTGATGGTTTAGCGATGGCTTTGTCCTCCGTAGGTTCGATGCGACGCAGACAGGCATGGTCTCCCCATACCTAAGGCTGCGAAGGGGTAAGCGGAACGCTGGTCCGGATCAAAGATCATACGGAGCCGTGGTCATCGAACCGGTCACAGCGACCGGTTGGCAATTTCCTCTTATTTCGTTCCAAAGAAAGCATCAGGTGGCGTTAAGCCGGGGGAAATCGCGGGCGCGGCGGTGAATCATGGGTATCACTTCGCGGGCGACTGATGCGATGGTATAGGATGGAATATGTTACCGGGCAAGTGTGTTTTATCGCGAAAAGAGCCGGGAGTTCCATCCTTTGCAAATGGCACTCCCTCCCCTGCAGGGGCTGCCTCAAAGGCTCCGCTCCCGGATTTCCGTGGTGATTTCAGCGACGAATTGATCCAGCGGCTTCGTCCCGAGGTCTTCCTTGTCACGGTGCCGCACGGAGACTGTCCCCTCCTCCACCTCCTTCGCACCCAACACGAGCATGTAAGGCACTCGCTCCAGACGCGTGTTTCGGATCTTCGCCCCCACCTTGTCGGAGGAGCGGTCCACGGTCACGCGCACGCCGGCCTCCGCCAGCTTCGTCGCGGCTTCCTCCGCGGCGTCGATGAACTTGTCGGAGATCGGCAGCACCCTCACCTGCTCCGGTGAAAGCCAGGTCGGGAACTTGCCCTCGAAGTGCTCGATCAGCAGGCCCGTGAAGCGCTCCAGCGAGCCGAAGGGCGCGCGGTGGATCATCACCGGCCGGTGGGCGCTGTTGTCGGAGCCGACGTAGCTGAGGTCGAAGCGCTCCGGCAGCACGTAGTCCACCTGCACCGTGCCAAGCTGCCAATCGCGCCCGATGACATCCTTCACCACGAAGTCGATCTTCGGGCCGTAGAAGGCGGCTTCCCCGGCTTCTTCGGTGAAAGGCACGCCCAAGGTGGCCGCGGCGGCACGGCAGGCGTCTTCGGCGAGATCCCATTTCGCGGGATCGCCGGTGAACTTGCTGTCGTCCGGATCGCGCAGGCCGACGCGGACGCGGTAATTCGTCATGCCCAAGGTCGTGAGCACCGTTTTCACCAGGCTCAGGCAACCCACGAGTTCCGCGGCTACCTGCTCCGGCGTGCAGAAAAGGTGGGCGTCGTCCTGCGTGAAACCGCGCACGCGGGTCATCCCGCCCAGCTCGCCGGACTGCTCCCAGCGATAGACGGTCCCGAATTCCGCCAACCGCACCGGCAGATCGCGGTACGAGCGGTGCTCGCTGGCGAAAATCTTGATGTGGTGCGGACAGTTCATCGGCTTCAGCAGATAGCCTTCCAGCGTCCCGTCGGAGAGCCCGTTGATCAGCGTGGCGCAGGTGGCGTCCTCGTCCGCCAGCTTCTCCAGCGTGTCGCGCTCGGCGATCGGTGGATACTGGCTTTCCTGATAGTAGGGGAAGTGTCCGGAGGTGCGGTAGAGGTCCAGCTTGCCGATGTGCGGCGTGAAGACCTGCGAGTAGCCCTGTTTGTCCAGTTCCTGGGTGATGAAATCCTGCAAGGCCCGGCGCACGAGCCCGCCCTTCGGCTTCCAGAGGATCAGCCCCTGCCCCACCGCTTCGTCGATGTGGAAAAGCTGCAGCTCTTTACCCAGGCGCCGGTGGTCGCGCTTCTTCGCCTCCTCCAGCCGCACGAGGTGTTCTTCAAGGAGTTCCTTGCTCTCGAAGGCCGTGCCATACAGGCGCTGGAGCTGGCCCTTCGATTCATCCCCCATGTAAAAGGAGGAGGAGACCGACATCAGCTTCACATTCTTGCACTTGGACGTGTAGCCCACGTGCGGGCCGGCACAGAGGTCGATGAACTCGCCGTTCTGGAAACAGGAGATTTCCTCGCCCTCGGGAATCTTGTCGATGAGGTCGAGCTTGAAG
>CAMPGU010000327.1 GCA_946885645.1 uncultured Haloferula sp. | reverse complement strand
CCATGCCGTAGCGGAGGATTCCATCGTGCTCGGGTCGCCAGATTAAAAAGGCGGCAGCGGCACCGCCCCAGACGATCAAGCGGATTCCTTGCGTTTGCCGGTTCATCCCATCCGTTTCACCGGCTGCCGGTTCCGCTGCAATCCGCAATACCCGTCCTCACGGAAAATTCACGCGGGCTTCAATCGTCGCCGTTCCAAATCTTGCGGAACCCGTTCTCCTCCCTCGTCGCCTGCCGCACCAGCCCGCTGGCGGAAAGGGCGGTGCTCGTGTTGAAGGAGAAGCCGCAGCTCTCCAGCGCCTGTGCGGTCCACACGTTGCAAATACGGGGGAAGTAGTAGGAGTAGTTGTCCGGGCACTGGATTAGGCGTCCGTCTCCCCAGCTCGAGGGCGCGATCGTGACCGGCGTGCCATCGGGATTCTTCGAAGCGCAGGCATTGAGGAAGGCGGCGACTTGCGGGCCCGCCGAACGCGGCACTTTCGCGAGGTAAACCTTCTGATGATGGCAAACCTGTTCCACCTTCCAGTCGAAGGGGATGATCTCCATCACGGAATCCGAGGGGGTGCAAAGGGCGCGCACCACCTGGACAGGAGAGAGCCAGCGCTTCTGGACGTACGCGGTTCTCTCGCCCCAGCTCATCGCGACGTACCGGCGGGCGGCGATCTCCGGGGGCTTGACGTAGCCGCTTTCTTCCAGCCAGGCGCGGTCGAAGACGAGGGCGGTGTGGAGGTTGTCCGAGAGCAGGTGGATTTCCACGCTTTCCTCGGCGGCCACAGGGACCGTCATCGTTTCCACGCGGCGCGAGCCTTCGGGCTCCGGCAGATGCACCGCGCAGGAGGCGAGCAGGAGCAGCGGCAGGATGAGAAGGTATCGGTGCAGGGACATGGCGGGCGCGGCCGGCTCGCCGGCAAGCCTTGTCAGGGCGTGCCGAAGGAGCAGATGTATTCGCAGGGCGAATCCGTGACACGGATCGTGAAGCCGCTGTTTCCCGCCACGTCGAAGGAGGCTCCGGCGGCGACTTGGAGAGTCTCGCCGCTGCCGTCCAGCACGACTTCGCAGGTGCCGGCGGTGATTTCCATCACCTCGGGCTCTCCGGTGCCGAAGTGATACTCGCCGGGGAATATGATCCCGAGCGATTTCTTCCGCCCATCGGCGAGGAGGAGGCTGTGGGAGATGACCTTCCCGTCGAAATAGACGTTGGCCTTGGCGGTGACGGTGACGTTGTCGAAGGAGTCGGGCATATCAAAGGATGTCGAGGAGTTCCACGTCGAAGACCAGCATGCCGGCCGGAGCGCCCGGCGGCGGATTCTCTCCGTAGGCGAGCTTCGCGGGGATCCAGAAGCGGCGCTTCTCGCCCCCCACCATGAGCTGCACGCCTTCCGTCCAGCCGGGAATCACGCGGTTCAGCGGAAATACGATCGGTTCCCCGCGGACCACGGAGCTGTCGAAAAGCCGGCCATCGGTGGTCCAGCCGGAGTAGTGGACTTCCACCTGATCGGTGGCCTTGGGATGGCGGGAGCCGTTGCCGGGAGAGAGGACCTTGGAGGCGAGACCGCTCGCGGTCGTCGTGGCATCGGCGGGCGGACCTGCCACGTCCTCCGGCACCGGCGGCGGCTCGGGGGCTTTCTCGATCTCGAAAAGCTCGACGTCGAAAACCAGCATTCCGCTGGGAGCTCCGCCGCGCGGATTTTCGCCGTAGGCGAGATTGGCGGGGATCCAGAAACGCCGTTTTTCGCCCGTGACCATCAATTGCAGGCCTTCGGTCCAGCCGGCGATGACTTGGTCGAGGCCGAAGGAGATCGTCTTGCCGCGGTCCACCGAGCTATCGAACTGCTTCCCGTCGGTAGTCCAGCCGGTGTAGTGGACCGTCACGGTATCCGCGGCACCCGGCTTATCGGTTCCGGTGCCTGCCTGGATGACTTTCGAAGCGAGACCCGTGGGACTCGTGATGGCATCGGCGGGCGGGGCTTTGACGTCGGCAGGAGCGGCGGGCATGGAGATGGACCGGATTGGCGGCGGAGGGAGCCTTGGCCCGCGGAAGCCCGCCTGTCAATCCGGTGAATCTTCCGTTTCCGCGGGTGTGCTTTCTGCAAGCTTCCGGTCGATCAGGAAGGGCCCGAAAGGAATCAGCGAGGCAATCCCTGCCATGACCGCCTGGCGCGAGGAAAGCGCCCGGCCGCCCCATGCCTGGAAGATCACGAACAGAAACAAGAGGAACAGTCCCCCGTGGATCGGCCCCACGATCTTCACGCCCATCGGCATGTCGAAGATCCGCTTCAGCGGGACGCAGATGAAAAGGAGAACCAGCCAGGAAATGCCTTCCACCATGCCCACGGCACGGACCCGGCCGACCGGATTGCGGAGATCGGGAGCAGTCATCACGGCGGGGAGGGGAACATCCTCCGCGGATAAGTCAACCGCGGGCGCAGCCGGTAGGTAGCACCGGGGACGGCCTTCTTTTCGCATCGCCAGATGCCGGACACTTCCGCTAGATTCCGTGGCGGATGACACCCCGCGTCAAGCAAACGGCCTCGATCACCATCGGAGAATTTTTCGAGCGCCACGCCGGCGCGCTTTCATTGACTTTGCTGGGGGCGAAGCACGGTTTCGAGCGTCCCATCAGCGAGCCGGCCCCGAACCGCCCCGGCCTCGCGCTTGCCGGTTTCTTCAGCTATTTCGCGAAAAAACGCATCCAGGTGCTCGGGAATTCCGAGATTTCCTATCTGAAGAAACTCACGCCCCAGATGAGCGCGGAGCGTTTCAGGCGGATGTGCGAGCGGGATATCCCCGGCATCGTCGTTTCCCGCGGGGCGGGTCTTTCGGAAGAGCACATGCAGATTGCCGCGGAGCACCGCATCCCGGTCTTCGGCACCACGCTGGTGACGATGAAATTTCTCAATGCCGCCACGCTGCGGCTGGAGAACGAATTCGCGCCGAACGTCACCCTGCACGGCTGCATGGTGGATCTGCGCGGCATCGGCGTGCTGATCATGGGCAAGAGCGGCGCCGGAAAGAGCGAGACGGCCATCGGCCTGATCGAGAAAGGCGGGGCGCTCGTCGCCGACGACATGGTGCGCATCAAGCTCGCCGGGGGCGAACTCACGGCCTCGGCACCCGCTCTTTCGCGCGGCTACCTGGAAATCCGGGGGATCGGCATCGTGAACGTCGCCAATCTTTATGGTTTGGCGTCAATCCGCCCGGAGAAGCGGCTCGATCTGGTTGTAACCCTGATCCCATACTCCGATCAGAACGAGATCGACCGGCTCGGTCTCCAGCCGAAATCCTACGAAATCCTCGGGCAGCAGATCCCCCACGTGGAGGTTCCGGTGGCCCCGGGCCGCGATACCGCCCGCATGGTGGCCATCGCGGCGCTCGACCAGCAGCTCCGCCGTCTCGGCTACAACATGGCCGATGAGTTCAACCAGCGCCTCCTGCGCCACATGGCGGGAGAGGTGTAGCCCGGGCGCGGGCCGTTTTATTCTTCCTCGAACTTGCGGCCGATCAGATCGGCCAGGGCGTCGAGGGCCGCTTCGGCATCGGAACCGTCGGCGGCGACGCTGATCACGGAGCCGTGACCGGCGGCTAGCATCATGAGGCCCATGATGCTCTTTCCGTCCACTTCCTCGCCGTCCTTCTCGACGCGGACATCCGACGAAAACCGGCTGGCCGTTTTCACGAACTGGGCCGCGGGCCGGGCATGAATGCCGAGTTTGTTCTGAATGGTGAATTCGCGTTGCGCCATCGGTGTTTTCGGGACGGGCGCAGCCTAGGAGCATGGCAGCCTGTCTTCCAAGGGATTTTTTCAACCCGGCATGACCCCGGGGCTCCCGCGCTCCGATTTTTATTCTTTGAAGGACCGTCCGTCCTTCGCAGCATGCGCGCAGGAATTCATGGGTGAAAAACTGGAAACCGTGCTTCAAGGCACCCCCGTCTCCCCGGGGATCGGCATCGGCCCGGTTCACGTCGTCGCCCGCGGCTTCTCCGCGCCGGAGGTTTATCACATCGACGAAAACGATATTCCCTCGGAGCAGGACCGCTTCCGCGCCGCCCTGGACGAGACGAAGGTCCAGCTCGACGAGCTTCAACAGCGGATCAAGGCCATTTCCGGGGAAGAGGAGAGCCGGATCTTCGAGGCGCACCTGATGGTGTTGGAGGATCGCGCCATGCTCGACCGCGTGGCGGAGGCCATCGCCTCGCGGCGGCAGAATGCCGAATTCGCCTTTTATGCGGTGATGCAGCATTTCCTGGAGGCCATGCGCCGCGTGCCGGATCCCTACCTCCGGGAGCGCACCGCGGATCTGGAGGACGTGTGCCAGCGGGTGCTGCGG
>CAMPGU010000326.1 GCA_946885645.1 uncultured Haloferula sp. | reverse complement strand
CGGGCGGGGCTTCCGCGATTTGGTTAACGAGGGGTGGGTAAAAGTGATCGACGAGCTGAAGGTGTCCGGCGGGCTACCGGTGAGCGAGTTGAGCCGCCGTCTGGGCACCAGCTACATGGGAATGAAGGATCAGTGCGACCGCCTGGTAAAGATGGGCTATCTGGAGCGCTGGCGGCTTCCCCGCCAGGAGGTGGGACGACCGGAAATCATGTACCGGCTGGCCCCGAAGGCCGAGGCGATCTTCCCCCAGGCGGGCGTGTCGCTCTCGCTGGAATTGTTGGAGGCCGCCCGGACGCTTTTCGGAGATACCGCGCCGGAGCGTCTTCTGCTCCAGTACTTCAGCCAGTTGCGGGACCAGTGGCGGCCGAAGCTTTCAAAGGCGAAGTCGATGGTGGAGCGCGCCACCATGCTCTCGGCGCTCAGGGAGAAGGAGGGGTGCTTCGGTCGCTGCAAGTATGATGCGGGGAAAGGTTTCCGCATCGAGGAATACCACCATCCGCTGCACGCGATTTTCGCCGCCTATCCGAGCGCGATCCATTTGGAACTGCGGATGATGGAGGAGCTGCTCGGCAGCCGGATCACGCGCCGGGAAATCCCGGGCGGGCGGGGCGGCCCGGCGCGGATCGACTACGAAGTCGCAACCCTCGGGGTCCGGGAGCCGGGCTGAGGGATCGGGGGACCCGGCCTTTGCATTCCCGTCGTCCGGGAGGAGATTCAATTCCGCGCGGAGCATTTGAATAGTTTGGCCCTGCTTCGGGTCAAAGCTCCGTCAACCCTATCCGCCGATGAAAGCGAACCGTCTCTTTTGGACCTCTTCCACGCTCTGCCTGCTGCTGGCTTCTTGTGAAAAGAAGGGAACCGACGCCGCGGCCGGCGGTGACGGTTCGCTCGACGCCCTGGCGGCGGAGCGCGCCGCACTGGAAGACGAACGCACGGCGCTGGAGCGGGAGCGGCTGGAGGAAGAGCGGGCCGCGCTCGAGGAGGAGAAGGAGGCTCTCCGCGCCGAACGTGAGGCACGCCTGGCGGCGCGTGAAGAGGATGCGGACGAGCTGAACGCCTCGCTGGAGGAGCGCCAGCGGGAGATCGATCGGAGGGAGGCGGCAATGGCGGACCGGGAGAGCGAGCTCGTGGCGCGGGAGTCGGAGCTCAGCGAGCAGGAGTATGTCTCCGCGGGCAATGAAGCTTTGGACGATTGGGATCCGGGCTACTTGCCGGAGGCCGAGGAGCCGGTTACCGACTACCGTACCTTCTATGATGACCTCCAGTCCCTCGGCTCTTGGTACGAGACGCCGGACTACGGGTATGTCTTCCAGCCGACGGTCGTGATTCAGGATCGCACCTGGCGCCCGTACACGCGCGGGCGTTGGGTATGCACCAACCTCGGGTGGAACTGGTGCTCGGACGAACCTTTCGGCTGGGCCTGTTTCCACTACGGGCGCTGGTGTATTCTCCCCGGCCGCGGCTGGGTGTGGGTGCCCGGCGATGAATGGGCGCCGTCCTGGGTCTGCTGGCGGGAAGGGGGCGATCATGTCGGCTGGGCGCCGCTGCCGCCGGAGACGCTTTGCTATCGCGGCCGCGGCTGGGGCAGCAGCGTGGAAACGGAGTTCGGGATCGCGCGGTCGCTGTTCACTTTCGTCCGGAGCCGCCACATGGCGGAGCCGCTGTGGAAACACTGTCTTCCGCCCGACCAGAACGACATCGTCATCCGGAACACGGTCAATATCACCAACATCCAGTTCCATCGGAACCGGATCGTCTCCGGCGGCCCGCGCTGGGAAAAGCTGCGCCGCCAGGTGGGAAAGCCATGGCCGGTGTACCAATTGCAGATGGACCGCTTGAAGGGACTGGAGAAGAAGGGCGATCGCAACGCCGAGATCCGGGGCAAGCAACTGGCGGTCTTCGCACCGAATCTGAACACGCGGTGGAACGCCCGGCTGAAGCCCACCCGCGTGGCGGGCAAATGGGAGGATGCGAAGCTCGAGCGGGTGGGGACCGCCGTGAAGCCGGAGTGGCGCGAGCGTTTCCGCGAGGCGCGCCAGCAACGCCAGGAGCAGGCGGCGGTATGGACACGCGAGCATGGCAACGACGAAATCAAGCGGAAGCAGCTCGACAGCAACCGGCAAAAGGTAGCCGTGGCTCAGGAGAAGCTCCAGGTGAAGCAGCGGGAAATCGTGGAGAACCGGCGCGAGAGAACGACAAAGCTGCGCGAGAAGACCCGGGAGATGAATCGTCCCTTACCTGGCGCGATGCCGGGTGCGCAGCCGGGCAGGGGACAGGCCACGAAGGAAGAGGGAACGCCGGGCTTGGCAGGACAACAGAAGCAGGCGGCGGAACGGCAGCGCGAAGCGCGGGGACAAGGAACCCCCGAGGGATCGCGTCCCGCCCGACAAATTCAACCGCGACGGGAAGGCGCGGAGCAAGGAGAGCATGCTCCACCGCCGCGGGGAGGATCTGCGGAGAGATCGAGGGAGCGCCGACTGCAGGAACGCGGAGGCGATGGCAATGCGCCGGCACCCGCGCGTCCCGCAGAGGCGAAGCAGCCGGAAAATGCCGGAACACAAGCGACCGGCGAGGAGCGGGCGGAAGAGGCACGCCGGCGGCAGGCCGAGCAAGCGGTCCAACGCCAGCGGCAAGCAGCGGGCCGGCAGGAGAACGATCGTCGTGAACAACAGGATCGCGTGCGTCGCCAGCAGGAACAGGCCGGACAAGAGGCGGCGGCCGAGACGACCCGCCGCGAGCGCATGGAGGAGGCGCGCAAACAGCAGCAGCAGCAGGATGCGGCCAGGCAGCGCGCCGCACAAGCCCGTCGCCAGCAAGAAGAGGTCCGCGGAAACCAGGCGCGGGCAGAAGAAACAAATCGCCGGCAACAGCAGCAGGAGGAGACCGCGCTTCAGCAAGAGCGCATGCGCGAGCAACAAGAAGAGAGCGCGCGGCAACAAGAGCAACGTGCCCGGCAAGAAGAAGCTCGTCGCCAGGCACAGGAACGCGAACGGCAACAGCAGGAAGAACGTGTCCGCCAGCAACAGGAGCGCGCGAGGGAGCAACAGGAAGAGCGGGCGCGTCAACAGGAGGAGGCACGCCGCCAGGCCGAGGAACGGGCGCGTCAACAGGAGGAGGCGCAGCGTGAACAACAGGAGCGTGCCCGGCAGCAGCAGCAGGAACGCGCTAAAGAGCAACAGGAGCAAGGCCAACGCCAGCGAGGCCGCTGATCCCTCTCGCCATGCGGGTCTTGAAAGGCCGGCCGCCTTTCTTTCTCAGGGGCGTCCGTGGTTAAAACGGCGCCTTTACCAAGGTGGCCAGCAGCTCCTCCATCAGCTCTGCATCTTCCACCTCGCCTCGCACGGACCATGCGGTCGCGAGTTCCTCCACCACGCGGACAAGCAGCTCTCCCGGTGTCGCGGGGCGGGCGGCGACTGCGCGCACATCGCGGGGATATCTTCGCATCCGGTGGGCCAGGTCCTCCACCAGTACCCGCCGCCCCTTGGCGAGCGGCTCGGATAGGACGACATGGCCATCGTCATGATAGCGGCATAAGAGGGATTGCGGGAGATTCAGCCCGTCCACATCGATATCCAGACGTCGCGCGACCAGCAGGAAAACCAGACCCAGTCCGATGGCGTTCGAGGGATTTCCCGCGAGGACATGGGCGAGATCGTAGTTATCCGGATCGTCTTCCTCCTGGATGTTCGCTCGGAAACGGCCGTTTTCGAACAAGACGCGGTTGATGCCCGCGGCTCCCTCGTCGTCGGCAACCGGCTGCAACTCCTCGGACAGGAGATCCAGGGCGTCGGCCAGAGGCTGGCGCATCGTCACCCCGTCATGAAGATAATCCGAAAGCATGCGCAGCAGCGCTTCGAATTGCTCCCAATCGTCGTGCACCGCCGCGGCCCCGCCGGCTGGAACCACCCACTCGCGGCGCAGGCGCTCGCGGCGGGCGGGCAGGAGCATCAGGGAAAGCAACTCGAGCTCGGCTTCGCCCAGGGAGATATCCATGCCGCCGAGCAGTTCGCTCACGTCGCCACCGAATCCGGAAAGGGCGGCCTCGACCGAGGCGCGGACAGGGGGTGAGTCATCGTCGAGCAGCCTCAGGAGAACGGCGAGGCGCTCCGGTGAAGTGTCGGTCCGAATGGTCACAGGAGAAAGGGATGGTGCGCGATACTGGGATCGAACCAGTGACCCCCACCGTGTCAAGGTGGTGCTCTACCGCTGAGCTAACCGCGCATGTGTATCCCGGACGGGGGCGGGAGAATGGTAAGCCGATTCGGCGGATGCAACCCCTTTTTTAGCGGTTGCCGGGGGTTTTCGCGGGGGCAAATCAGGGCCGGGGAAAGAAAAAGGG
>CAMPGU010000325.1 GCA_946885645.1 uncultured Haloferula sp. | reverse complement strand
CCAAAATAGTACAGATTCAAATCACTCCGAAATCATTTTTCAGACAGCCTCTTAGGCGACCTTTTCACGTTTCAAGCCGCCCTTCGCTCGGGCATCATCCCGCCATGCAGGGATTGCTCGGTATCGTGCTGGGATCAGGCTTGGGGCCATTGGCGGAGCGGGTGATCGTGTCCGGCACCCGCAGCTTCGCGGAGGAAGAATTGCCCGTTTCCAAGGTGGCGGGCCACGCCGGGCGCTTCCTCGTTGGAAAGTTCGGCGCGCGGGAGGTAATCGTCATGCAGGGGCGCGTGCATCTTTATGAGGGACACGATGCCAAAGCGGCGACCCAAGGCATCCGATGGATGCGCGCGCGGGGAGTGGACCATCTGATCCTGACCAATGCCGCCGGAAGCCTTCACCCCGAATTCTTTCCCGGGAGCTGGATGATGCTGGAAGACCACTTGAATCTCACGGGGACCTCGCCGCTCGAAGGCGGCCCCAATTTCGTGGACA
Organism: uncultured Haloferula sp.; assembly: GCA_946885645.1. Next base: position 3,853 of record CAMPGU010000325.1, on the reverse strand, counting down.
TGACTGAAGTGTACGATGCCGGCACACGCGAAACCCTCCGCGGCCTCGCCGCCGCACGCGGCATGGCATTGCATGAAGGCGTCTATGCCGGCCTCCGGGGGCCGCAGTACGAAACGCCCGCCGAAATCCGCATGCTCCGCACCTTGGGTGCCGATGCCGTCGGGATGAGCACGGTCTTGGAAGCCATACAGGCGCGCGCGCTGGGAATGAAAGTCAGCGCCTTCTCCTGCCTTACCAACTGGGCCGCGGGCCTCTCCCCATCGACCCTGGACCACGCCGAAGTGATCGAGACCGGCGCAGCCGCGGCTGCCGCCATGATGGATCTGCTGGAAGCCTGGTGCGGCGGGGAGAATGCCTAGCCGGCCCCTTCAACGCTTCAACCACGCATCGAGCAGGGAGGGCCACGCGGCAAGTTCTCCCTTGCCGTTGAGGCCGTAGCCGTGGCCGCCCTTCTCGAAGAGGTGCAGGCTCGCCGGGACGCCGTGCGCCTTGCAGGCCGCGGCGAAGCTCAAGCTATTCCGGCAATCGACCATGTCGTCGGCGGTGGTGAGGAGGAAGACCGGTGGCGTTTCCTTGCTCACCTGCTTCTCGGCGGAACATTTCTCCACCGCCTCCGGAGCCGGTTCCTTGCCAAGCAGATTCGTGCGCGATCCGCCATGGCTCGTCTCTCCCATCGTGATGACAGGATAAATGAGGATGGAAAAATCGGGGCGGCAGCTCGCCTTATCAATCTCGTCCTTTCCTTCCTCCGCAAAGGTATCGCCGAAGCGGGTGGTGCAGAGGCTGGCGAGGTGACCGCCGGCGGAGGAGCCCATCACGCCGATCTTGCCCGCATCCACGCCCCATTCCGCCGCTCGTGCGCGGACGGTACGGATGGCACGGCGGGCATCGAGGAAAGGAACGGGAAACTGATAGCCGAAGCCGGGATTCGAGCTCACGCGGTATTTCACCACCACGGCGGTGATGCCCCGCTCGTTCAGCCACTTCGCATACTCGTGGCCTTCATGGTTCATCGCCAGGATGCCGTAGCCCCCGCCGGGGAAGATGACCACCGCTTGCCCCGTATTCTTGTCCTTGGGCGCGGGGTAGGCGAAATACTGCGGCACTTCGATATCGGTATAGCGCCAGCCGTCCGCCACGGTTTCCGATCCCGCGGGAGGGCGCTTCGCGCCGGGTGCATCGCCCGGCCAGAGCGGCGTCCATTCGGCGGCGGCGGTCATCACGAGGGCGAGCAAGGCGAGGACGGGTTTCATCTCGCGGAATACAGGAACGGAGCGGCCGATGTTTCGGCGAGCGGAAAGAGGGACATCAGAAATCCCCTTCGGAAAAATCCTGCTTCCCGCCTTCCAGCAGCAGCCGCCCGGCGCGGCGGCGCAGGATGAAGCCGCCGGGAAGATTGGCGGCCGGAGGCGCACCCGCATCCAGCAACCCCGCGCAACGCCCCACCACTTCCCTTGAAAGCTCCGGCACCCCTGACCTACGGAGGAAGTCGTAGATACACGCCGACTGCATCGCCGCCGGAAGCGTTCGCATCTTCGGAACGTGCAAGCGCCCCTGAGGGTCGATCGCTGCGGCCTGCTTCACCGCCCATGCTTCGACGGCCCGGCTCTCCACGGAACCCTCCACCGCCCGCACCAGGGACTCCGCGACGTCGCGTCTGGCAATCTCCACGAGGAGGGGCAGCGCCTCGTTTCTCAAGCGGTTGCGGGCGGCAAAAGGTTCTGCATTGGTGGCGTCCTCGCGCCAGGAATGCCCGTTCGCCGCCAGCCATTCCCGCAGACGCTCCCGCCGGACCCCGAGAAAAGGCCGGATGCATTCCATCGGGCGGCCGCTCATTGCCAGAGTCTGCACTTCCCGCATCCCTGAAAGTCCCCGGCTGCCTCTCAGCAGGTTCCACAGGACCGTCTCCGCCTGATCGTCGAAGTGGTGGGCGAGCAACAGGCGCGGGCACCGGTATTTCCGGGAGCAGATCGCGAAGAAGGCATGCCGGGCCTCCCGGGCGGAAGTTTCCACCGACTTGCCGTTTTCCTTCGCCAACACTTCAACCAATGCCTTCCGGGTCTCGCAAGGGTACCCCAGGCGTGCCGCCAATTTTTGTACGAAGCGCGCATCCCCGGTCGAAGCCCGCCCGCGCAGGCCGTGGTCGAGGTGGCACACCACCACCTCCTGGAATCCGTGCCGGTGGAGCTGGTGGAGCAGGGCCACGGAATCCGCACCGCCGGAAATCCCCGCAAGATAGCGCCGCCGCTTCGGCGCTTCGCGAAACCAGGCGACCTCTTGGACGGGCATGGCGGCGACCCTACGCCATACTTCCGCACCCGGCCAAAGGGAAATCCCACCCGCTCCGAAGGAGCTTATCGCGAGAACTCGAAGCGGAAGAAAACCGAACTCTCGCCCGTCTCCGGGGCTGCCATCCGCCCGACCCTCCGGAAACCCGCCGGGACCCCCTCTTGATCTTCCGAATCGGCGAAAGGCACCTGCGTCCACGTCACCAAGTCTTCCGACACGCGTAGCACCGTCGTGACAGAAGGGTCGTCGCGGATCATCGCGACGATTCCCCGCGCCGAGGCCGTGCCATAGGGCTTGACCCCCGCGGGGACCATATATTCGACGCCGTTCGCAATCCCGTCGCCGTCCAGATCGGCACCGAACGCCGCGTCCACAGCCACGGGATCCCCTCCGGCGGCGAGGATCCAGGCCCCGAAGGAGGAATAGCGGACAACCTCGGCCGAAGGACTTCCTTCGCCTGCTTCATTCAGTGCGCTCACCACATAGTAGTAGGTCCGCAAGGGGTCGAGGCCGCTGTCTTCAAACGGCGAGCCCGTCAAACCCTCACCCACAGGCTCGTAAGGTCCGCCGCTGGCCTCCGAGCGCATCACGCGATATCGCAGGGCACCCGCCACATTGTCCCAAATGATGCTCGCAGTCGCCCCTTGCGATTCCACCGCCACACCGCCGGGTGCCGCCGGAAGAGATGATCCGTAGAACTGGACTTCGGACACATTGCAGTGACCGCCGTTCGGCGAGAGATATCGGACGTAGCGATAAGCTCCTGCATCGCCCGCCGCTGCGGTGGTCAGAACATTGTAGGTCGGCGCCACGGGAACGACAAAGAGCGTCACCGCATCGTTGAAAGCCGGGTTATCCGCCGCCTGAAAGGTCCCCCCGACCATCCGGCCCAGCCAATTGGCCGTGCTGTTGCGGGGACTGTAGCGCATGGAGGTAATTTTCCTGGCCGATCCCAAATCGAGACCCGCCCAACCGCCATTCGCCTGCGGGGAGTCGAAGTAAGTCGCCAACGAGTTGTCGAAGACCTTGAACTTCGTGCTAGTCCCGTCCCAAGACCCGTCCGTGCCGATCACGGTGCCGCTCAGACGCGTTGCCGCCGCGGGGTTCAGGATCAGGCGGTCGGAATCGGGGCTCTCGCTGGCATCGTTCCTTGCCGAGACCACGTAGTAATAGGTCGCCCCCGGGATGAGTCCGCTATCCTGAAAGGCAGTCGCTCCCAAATCAGCCGCGATCACCGAATAGGGAGCCCCAAAGGCCGCGGATCGTTTCACATCGTAGCCGTAGGCAATCCCGGAGGGGGGCGGCCTCCACGTGAGATTCGCCGTCGTGCCGGAGTGGGTTGCTTGCAGGGCGGCGGGAGCCGGGGGCGGCAAGGGATTCCCGGCACCGAAGAACCGGATCTCCGCGACGTTCGCATAACCATCTCCCGGTGAAAGATAGCGGACGTATCGGAAGGTGCCGCCGCTGCGCGCGCGCGGCGTGGTCGGCACACCCTGGGGCGGGAGCACGTTCACTTTCGCAAGCTCAACCACTCCTGAGCTGAAATCAGCAGCGTTCGATCCAT
>CAMPGU010000324.1 GCA_946885645.1 uncultured Haloferula sp. | reverse complement strand
GGGGAATAGCGCCAGCGGAAACAGAAGGGGGAGGACAAGGCTCTTCATCTTAGGGAACGGAGGGGGTGAAGTTCCACGTCCCAAAGGGCGGGGCGTGTTGCTATCTGCACGAGTTCCGGCCGCAGGCTGATGGTGCGGACAGGTTCGTGACAAGCGGAAGATGTCACAACGGGGGATTCAGGCCCCAACAGAGCGGCGAAACGAATGTTTCTCCGGCCTCTCATCGGATTTTCACAAACCGGAAGTTGAAATATTGCGCAGCTTGGGATGACATGTCTGCCCGGTAGCGATTTCGTGTCGCTGCACGCAACATCACCACGACCATGCGCCCAATTGCCGTCTTGTTGGCGGGCCTCTGCATCACCGGTGCCGCCGCCGCACCACGTCTCCACGTCTCGACCGCGTCCCTGACGCCGGAGAGCACGATCGAACTCGTCCTGGATCGCGCCGCTGCCGGCGAAGACCTCATCGGGAAGGAAACCGCAAACGACTGGCTGGACATCCGGCCCGCGTGGAACGGCACCTTGTTCTGGAAGGAGGCCAACGTGGCGGAATTCAGGCCGAAATCAGCTCCCGTCCTCGGTGCGGCGTATGTTTTCAAGCTGAAGGGCGGGCGCAAGCACCTGGACGGCTCCTCGATCCCCGCGGAAGAGGTGGCGAAAGTAAACAGCGAGCCGTTCCAAGTGGACTCGGCCGCGCTGCTGGAGCGCTATGCCGAGGATTGGTCGCCCCGCACCGCCGCTTTCTTCCTCCGCTTCAACGGCGACGTCGCGCCGGACAAGGCGGCACCCTTCCTCTTCTTCGAAGCGGACGGAGGAAAACGGGTCGCGGCAAAGACGGAACGGGCGGTTTGGGGCCGCCTGAAACAACCCGGCTACTCCGGCGCCTCATGGAGCGAGCGTTTCGCACGCCGCTTGAATCCCGATCTGCCTCAGCCCGAGCTCCAGCCTGAACTCGAACTGCCCAACGGTCTCGTGGTCACGCCGCTGCAAGCCCTCCCGGAGGGAGTGAACTGGCGGCTGGCGATGCTCAACGGCCTGCCCGATGCGACCGGAAAGGCGAAGTTCACCGCGGACGCCACCCGCTACATCGGCAATGTGGACCCGCTGAAGATCGAATCGCTGGTGGCGCGGACCATGGCGGACGCGCCCCGGCGGATCGTGGCGGATTTCAACCTCCGCCTGCCGGTGGATCTTGGTCCGGGCCTGGTCACCATCCAGCCGCAACCGGCGGACTTCCGTGTGGAGGTTCACAACGACGAGCTTCATGTGCTCGGCGATTTCTCCGCCCACGACACTTGGAGCGTCTCGCTCTCCGCGGACATTGCTTCGCATGACGGCAGGCCGCTCAAGCAGGCCTTCTCCAAGCAACTCGTTTTCCAACCGCTCCAACCCGAACTGGCGCTACCCAGCCAGGACGAAAGCCAGCTCGCCTCCGGCAACCGGAAATACCGCGTACAGACGGTGAATCTGGAGAAGATCCGCGTGCGCGTGAAGCGCGTGGAAGGCGACCAACTCATTCGTGCCCAACAGGGTTACCGGCATTACACCGGCGTCGGACCCGATGGCGATGACCTCTCCCCCACCCATCTCATCCCCTACGAGCTGATGAGCGGGGAAACAGTAGCGGATCTCGAGATCGAGCTTTCCAACGCGCTCGACACGACCCAGCCCGTCCTCCTCGATTGGGACAAGCTCCTCGCCGGTGAGGCACAGCCTTGGCAACTCGGGTTTCCCAAGGAGGAAAAGGGAAGCCCGCTTGAAGCGAAAGCTCCCGCCGCCTTTTTCATCGAGATCGCAGGCACTCCGAAAGAAGGCGTGAAGCCGGAAAATCCGAACGAAGACAACCGGGTGAAGTCGCCCGTCGCGCAGGCCTTGATCCAGCTCACTGACATCGGCCTCGCGTGGAAAACAATCGAGGGCGAAGCGCGCGTATTCGCTTTCTCCTGCCTCACCGGCAAGCCGCTGCCCGGAGTGTCGCTGACCACCTTCGGCGAAGACGCGAAGCAACTGCAGGAAGCAATGACCGGTGCGGACGGCATGGCGACGCTGCCTCGCGAAGCCGCGGCCCGGCACCTGCAGGCCGCCCTCGGTGCCGACCGCTACTCGATCGCCTATGATACCGCGCTGCCCACCGTCGGCCTTTGGCGCTTCCCCGTGCGCTATTCCTGGGAACGAACGCCGACGAACTTCCGGAAGGTCCTGCTTTTCTCCGACCGCTCCCTCTATCGCCCGGGCGAGACGGTGCATGTAAAAGGGATCGTCCGCCGCCAGAACGGGAACGAGATCGTGCCGGACCGTCTCCTTCCCACCCGCCTCGCGGTCCTGAATCCGGAGGGAAAGGAGATCCTGACGCGGGAGGTCGCGGTTTCCAATTCCGGTAGCTTCGACCTCACCTTCGAGCTGCCGCCGGAGAAAACCGGATATCACCGGATCGTTTTCGAATATCCGCAGGAACTCGCGAAGCTGGAGGGTTTGGAAGATTGGTCGGAGCGGCAACGGATCGAATCAAGCGCGCGCTTCCAACTGTTCCTGCGCGTGGAAGAGTTCCGCCGCAACGCCTTCGAGCTGACCCATGAACTGGACAAGCCCGCGCCGGGTGCCAAGGAGGTCACGCTGACGCTGAAGGCCGCTTATTACCAAGGCCAGCCTGTCGCGAAGGGCGAAGTGCAGCAATTCACTCACGTCTCCGATACGAACCTCTACCCGGAGAAGTTCCGCGACTACCTTTTCGGCGATCACCGCACGCCGGACTTCGGCTACTGGTACCACTACTTCGGCTACCGTTGGGACGAAGACGGCGGCTCCCGCCGCGCCAACAGCGAGGCCGGCACGGCAACGCTCGCCGAGGACGGAACGGTAAGGATCGCAGCGAAGCTACCGGAGTCGGAATTCCCGATGGCCCGGGAGGTGAGCATTTCCACGGAGGTGACGGATGCGAATCGCCAGACGCTCGGCGAGGGCACGGAGACGACGGTTCATCCCTCCTCCGTGTATGTCGGCGTCTCCCGCCTGGACCGCCTCGCGCGGGTGGGTGACAAGATCCCGCTGAAGATCGTCGCGGTGACTCCGGAAGGCGAAGCCTACTCGGGCGACCTCACCGTGGAAGCGAAGTTGTCGCGGGAGGTGAACGACCAGGTCCGCCTCTCCGACGGCAGCGGCGGCACGGCCGTGCGCAACGAGGCGCGGCGCGAGGATCTCTCGACGACCCAGCTCGCGATTTCACCGGGCAAGGACGCGGAGTTCCTCCTCGCCCCTCAGCAAGCCGGCCTTCACCAGCTTGAACTCCGCGGGAAGGATCCGGAGGGCCGGGCCTTCGCCACCGCGGTTTCCCTCCACGTGTACGGTGGCGACGAGTACCCCTGGGCCTATGAGGACGGCATGAGAATCAAGCTGGTCCCCGAGAAGAAGATCTACCAGCCGGGCGAGACCGCGCGCGTGCTGGTGCTTTCCCCGATCGAAGGCATGGCGCTGGTAACCGTGGAGCGGGAGAAGGTGCTGCACTCCTTCATGGTGGATCTGAGGTCCGAAAAACCTGTCATCGACATCCCCGTCGGGGATGACGAGGCACCGAACGCCTTCGTTTCCGTGCTGGTGATCAAGGGCGCCCAAGACAGCTCCCGGATGTTCAAGGAACCCCAGCTCCGCCTGGGCTACTGCGAACTGACGGTCGAGAACCGCCGCGACCGCCTGGCCATCGATTTGGGCGTGCCGGAGGACAGTGTCCTTCCCGGGCAAGAAGTCTCGATCTCCGGCACGGTGAAACTTGCCGACGGCTCCGCTGCCGGCAACGCCGAGGTGACGCTCTACGCGGAGGACGAGGGCACGCTGGCCGTGATGGGCTACGAGACGCCGGATCCGATGGCGTGGTTCTACGACCCCCGCGAGCTGCGGGTGAGCTGCGGCACCACGCTGGACCGCTTCATCGCCGAATCCCCGGACGAGCAGAGCTTCTTCAACAAGGGCTTCTTCGTCGGCGGCGGTGATGACGAACTCGGCGCAATGGCCGGTCTCCCGCGCCGCGACTTCAATCCCTGCGCCGGCTGGCATCCCGCCCTGACCACCGACGGCTCGGGCAAATTCACCGCCACCTTCAAGATGCCGGACACGCTCACGCGCTACCGCGTGATCGCGATCGTGCATCACGGCGATTCCCGCTTCGGCCGAGCCGAGGAGAACATCGTGGTGAAAAAGCCCCTGATGATCGAGCCCCAGGCTCCCCGCTTCGCCAGCGAAGGGGATCAGCTCGATATCCGTGCCTTGGTGCAAAACGGCTCCGATTACACGGGCACCTGGAAGATCACCTTCACTCCGAATCCTCCCGCCTCCGAACCCATCGCGACCTTG
>CAMPGU010000323.1 GCA_946885645.1 uncultured Haloferula sp. | reverse complement strand
TATTCACCCCCCCCATGAACATGAAGCCGGAAATCGATACTGCGGAGCCCCCATCCGCCACGTGGGGCGAGCGGCTCCTCGCCCACCTCGTCCAGCCCGTCCCTCATAGTGTCGCCCTCTGTGAATTCAGCTGCTCCGCCACCGTGTGCTCCGCTGAAAATTGGAGACATTGCCAGCGGAGATTGGACGCCGAGGCACTGCAACAGGGGCCCGAAAGCGAGCCGACGCCCGCAACTTAGGAAAACCCGCCTGTGCAACCCGGGCAATCGGGAAGCGGCCGGAGCGGGAAACCGCGGCGTCCGATCCCATAATCCGCGCACTCTCCGCCACGGGATGCGGAGCGTTCCGAGCGGGGGCGGACGATAGTCCCCGTATCCCGCATGGCCGTCCAGGCACCGAAACAACCGAATCTCGATTCCGTCACGACCATCAATCGCGACGGATCACATCACTTCCTCCACACGGCGGACGTGAAGGGAAAATGGACCACGGCGCGGCGAGCCTTCGGAGCCGTGCTCATCGCTGTCTATGTGATGTTGCCTTGGATTCCGGTGAACGGAAGTCCCGCACTTTTCTTCGACGTCGAACACCGGCGGTTCCACATCTTCGGTCTCACCCTGGTGCCCCAGGACCTTTGGGTGATATTTTTCGGCATCACGGGGCTGGGCTTCGCGCTGTTCTTCGTCACCGCCCTGTTGGGACGATTGTGGTGCGGCTGGGCCTGTCCTTACACGGTCTTTCTGGATCATGTCTTCCGCCGTATCGAGAGGTTCACGGAAGGCGACGCGGTGATGCGCCGCAAGCTGGATGCCGCGCCATGGAGCGCGGGAAAGATCGCGCGGCGGGGTACCAAGCATTTCCTCTACTTCGTCTGTTCCGCGCTGATCGCGCACGTCTTCCTCTCCTATTTCGTTTCTATTCCGCGGCTCTACCAACACATGCAGGAGGGACCGCTGGCGCACGCGAGCGCCTTCGGGATGGTGGTCTTTCTCACGGGCGCGCTATGGTTCTGCTTCGGGTGGTTCCGCGAGCAGTTCTGCGTGATCATGTGTCCCTACGGGCGGCTTCAGAGCGCGCTTACGGACGATGATACCGTGGTGATCGGCTACGACGAGCGTCGCGGCGAGCCGCGCGGCGCGAAGGACAAGACCAGCGGGGCCTGCATCGACTGCCGCCGTTGCGTGAACGTCTGCCCTACCGGCATCGACATCCGGAATGGCCTCCAACTCGAGTGCATCGGTTGCGCCGCATGCATCGACGCTTGCGACGACATCATGGAGAAAATCGGGCGGCCGAAGGGTCTGGTCCGCTACGACTCGATGAAGGGGCTCGCGGGCAAGAAGCGCCGCATTCTCCGGCCCCGCGTGATCGCTTACACGGTGCTCGGCGTGCTCGGGCTTTCGGCGTTCGTGATCGCCGGTTACTTCCATGCCCGCCCCTTCACCGTGGACTTCACCCGCATGCGCGGCCCGGCCTTCTACGCGGATGCCACCGCGATCCGGAACCACTATCAGATCCGCGTTCACAACAAACGCAACCAAACTGCGCGTTTCACGCTTCACCTCGCGGGGGCTCCCGAAGGGTTTTCCCTGAGCGGGGCTGATGCGGTGGTGGAGGTGCCGCCCCGCGGGGAGATCACCCGTCCCGCCATTGTTGTGATTCCGGCCCATGCGTATCGCGGTGCTTCCGATCTCGGCCTCGAGGTCCGGCTCGAGCCCGGCGGCATCGTTCTCCGTCACAAGCTCCGTTTCCTTGGTCCCGAATCCAATCCCAACCTATCCACCCCATGAATTCATCCGCCGAACCGCGCCCCCCCTTCTTCGTCCGCCATCCCTGGCTTTTCGTGTGCTTCGCTTTCGCGCTGCTTGTCGGCGCGTGGAGCACACTGATCTACGTGGCCCACAAGCATGCACCGCAGTCGATCGAGACCCGGAGCGCCGCAAAGTAGCATCATGGACCTGACTCTTGCCGGAGCCCTGTTGGCCGGGGTAGCCACCAGCCTCCACTGCGCGGGGATGTGCGGGCCCCTCGCTTGCGGTATCGGAACCTTCGCCCGGAGCGAGGGCGAGCGGCTCGCCGCGGCCTCCGCCTATCACGCGGGCCGTCTGACATCCTACTCCGTGCTGGGCGGATTGTGCGGAGCTCTCGGGCGGGAACCGCTTGGTTGGTTCTTCCGCTCCCCGGCGGTCTTGTTGCCATGGGCGATGGTGCTGGCCTTGCTGCTTTTGGCCACCGGCCTTGAGAAAAAGATCCCGCGCCCGGCATTCCTCACCCGCCTGGCCGTCCGGATGCGCTTCAGGGCGCAGAAAATGCCGGTTGTCGCGGGCGGGGCACTTACCGGGCTGCTGACGCCTTTCCTACCCTGTGGCCCGCTTTATGCCATGTTGCTCGCGCTGCTGACCGCCGGCAGCGCCGCGCGCGGGGCGGAAATCGCCTTCGCCTTCGGGATCGGCACGGTCCCTCTATTGTGGGTCGCGCAGCACGGCCTACATCGCCTCGGGCAGAGGCTCTCCCCGGCGGCCCTGCAGGGGATCCGACGCGGCTTGGCGCTGGTGGCGGCGCTCGTCCTCGTCTTCCGCCTCCAGGATACGCTGCCTTTCCGCCCCCAGGAGAAGCCGGCGGACGAACTCCCCTCCTGCTGCCGCGAAGCCGCGGCACCCTAAGCATTTTTCCGGCACGAGGATATGCGCGGTTTGCGGCAAGCGATGCGTGGCGAGCGGGCCCCGGACGCGCCACTTTCGGTTCCATGCGAACCTGCGACCACTGCGGTACCGGCTTCACACCCCGCGCGGTGGAAGAACGCTACTGCTGCCGTGGCTGCGAGTTCGTGGCCGCGATGATCCGCGAGCAGGGTTTTGGCCGCTACTACGAGCTGAAGAGCGATGCCGCCGCCTCGCCGGTGCGCAGCCGCCCCTTCGAGAACCACGATTTCTCCTGGATTTCCCCTGCCGCCGGGATGGCCGAGAAAGTCCGGCGCCCCGGCGGGGCGGCGGAACTGGAATGCGCGGTGGAGGGCATCTCCTGCATCGGCTGCGTCTGGCTGATCGACAAGCTCTTCATGCGCCAGGCGGGGGCGATCCGGGCAGCGGCGAATCCGGCCACGGGACGCGTCCGGCTGGAATGGCAGGCGGGAAACTGCGATGTCCTGGCGTTTGCCATCGAGTTGGCCTCGTTCGGCTACATTCTGGCACCCGCGGGGGCCCGGACCGAACTGCGGCACGGACGCGAATTGGCGGGACGTCTCGGCCTCTGCGGAGCCTTCGCGCTGAACGCGATGGGCTTTTCCCTCCCGACCTATCTCGGCATGCCGGACGATTTCGAGTTTGCCGGATTGTTCCGGTTGATCGCGTTCGCCTCCGCCACCCTCGCCATGCTGGTGGGGGGCGCGTATTTCATCGGGCGGGCATGGCGGGCGCTACGGCACCGCACGCTTCACATCGATCTCCCGATCGCTCTGGGCCTGATCGCCGCCTATCTCGGCTCCATCGCGGGATGGATCGCGGGCGAGGAGCGGCTGGTCTATTTCGATTTCGTCGCCACTTTCGTTTTCCTGATGCTATTGGGCAGACAGGTGCAAACGTCCGCGGTCGAGCGCAACCGCCTCCGCCTGCTCCGCCGTTCGCCGCTTCCCCAGGCAGTGGTTGCCGGGGAAGAGATGATCGCCTTGGAATCCATCGTTCCCGGGACCCGCTTCCAACTCGACCCCGGCAAGGCCCTTCCCGTTACCTCCGTGCTGAGCTCGGGAGCGGCGGAGGTCTCGCTGGAGTGGATCCACGGCGAGGCGGATCCCGTCACCATGCGTTCGGGCACCCGCTTGCCAGCCGGCTCCATCCTGCTCGGGCGCGAGAGCGTCCGTGTGGTGGCGGATGAAGCATGGGGAGACTCCTTGATTTCGAAGCTGGCCTTGGCTTCCGATCTGGACCGGGGCTCGCCATTGTTCCAGCGCATGCTCCGCGGCTACCTGGCCGTCGTAATTACCCTCGGACTACTGGTTTTCGCCGCATGGACCGCCGCGGACGACTGGCGCAGCGGCCTGCAGGCGATGATTTCCGTATATGTCGTTTCTTGCCCCTGCGCCCTCGGGGTCGCGGTGCCTCTGGCTGACGAATGGGCGGCGGCCCGGCTCGCCCGCGCAGGTGCCTTCGTCCGCCGCACCAGCCTGTGGCCGCGCTTGCGCCGCGTGAGGCACGTGATCTTCGACAAGACCGGTACGCTCACCTTGGAACGCCCGGTCTTGGAGAATCCGCAAGCGGTGGATTCCCTCGATGCCCCCGCCGCCCTGGCCTTGGCCCGGATGACGCGCGGCTCCCTGCACCCCGTCTCGCGTTCGCTTCTGGAAGCGCTCGGCCTTCGCGGTCAACGGCTCTTGG
>CAMPGU010000322.1 GCA_946885645.1 uncultured Haloferula sp. | reverse complement strand
GCCACATGTATCGCCGCGCCTGGGACAAGGGCCTGAAGACCACCTACTACCTCCGCACCCTCCAGGCCTCGAATATCGAAAAGGCCACCATCGACGTGAAGAAGGAACAGCGCGGTCACATGGCCAGCACCACCGCCGGCAAGACCTTCACCGCCGAAGAGCAGATGGCCTGCTCCCTTGACGCGATGATGAACGGCGGGACGTGTGAGGCTTGTCAGTGAGCTGTTAAGCAACTGCTTACACGCATGAAACGCATTGATTTTAGGTTATATAACAATTATGAACACTGGCAAAATGAATTGTGCTCATATAATGAAAATAGTGTAGAATTCTCGTTGTCTTTGGACGATGTCTTGCGCGCACACTATCTCCTGTGCGATTTCTTTCTTAGAGAAGGAGAGGCAATTGCCTCTCCAGGGCCGAGGGATAAAACGCTCCTTTTGTCGGCATTAGACCGGCAATCGGTTGGTTTTAATATGAAATTGAAGTGGCAAGACCTATACCATGTTGCTGCTACACTCTTTTTTGGAATTGTTAAAAATCATCCCTTTCATGATGGAAATAAGAGAACGGCACTGCTCGCGGCACTGCATCAGCTTCAAAGAAATGGTCGGATTGCATCAGCGAGTAAAAGGGAATTTGAGAATCTTTCTGTGCGGACGGCAGCGGGGAGACTTAGCGATTACCCTGCTTTCCGTGATTTACGTTCAAAGGGTGATGCCGAAATAAGAACAATCGCTCATTTCTTCAGAAAAAATACGAGGAAGGTCGAACGGAATTATGTCCGCGTTACATATAATCAGTTAACTCAGATTCTAAGAGGATATAATTTTGAAATTCGCGGGCCAGACGCGAATTGTATTGATATAATAAAAAAGATCCCAACTACGAAGTGGTATGGCGGGGTAACAATCAAAGAACAATTAATAATTCAAATCGGCTGTCCTAGAATGACCGCGCAAATAAACCCGAAAGCGTTGAAGAGTGTCCTTAAAGCTTGCGGGCTGACAGCAGATGATGGGTATGATTCGCAGGTTGTATTTGGGGATGCTGATCCTCTTGATTCGTTGATTGGTGAATTTCAAGATCCCCTCCGTAGGCTGAAAGATAGATAAAAGACTTGTCCATGGAGAGGAGGCGTTGATTCTCCTGTCTGTTTATAAGAAGCGGTCGATCGAGTTCCGTGAATTTAGAGATTCCCTTCTTGGAGCTCCCGACTTAAATGTTCAATTGAACTCGTGATTTTACCCGCTGATATCGCCATTGCCCCGCGTGAGGCCGGGGTGGTTTACACCAAGCCTTGGATGGTGGAGCTGGTTCTGGACCTGGCGGGCTATGTGCCGGAGCGGCGGCTTGCAGGAATGGTAGCCTTGGAACCTTCCGCCGGGGACGGGGCTTTTCTCGGTGCCATGGTGGGGCGTCTGGTGGAGTCCTGCGAACGCCACGGCATGCCGCTCGCGGAGGCGGGTGCCGCGTTGCAGGCCTTCGAGCTCGATCCGGTGGCGGCGGAGCGCGCCATGGAGGTGGTGCGGTCCACGCTCCTCTCCCGCGGCGTGCAGGCGGCGGCCGCGGCGAAGCTCGCCCGGCAATGGATCAAGACCGGGGATTTCCTGGAAGCCTCGCTATGCTTCCCGATCGCCGATTTCGTGATCGGGAACCCGCCTTACATCCGTCTGGAGGAAATTCCCGCGGGCAAGGCGGCCTTTTACCGCAGCGGTTTCAGCGCCATGCGCGGCCGAGCGGACATTTACGTGGCCTTTTATCAGGCCGCCTTGTTCCAATTGAAGCCCGGCGGGGTCTGCGCCTACATCTGCGCGGACCGCTGGATGCTGAATGACTACGGCAGCGCCCTCCGGGAATTCATCACCACGGAGGGTTATTCCGTCCGGCACATCATCGAGGCGCATGATGTGCCCGCTTTTGAAAGCGAGGTGTCCGCCTATCCCGCGGTGACGGTGATCGCCCGCGGGAAGCAGGGGCCGGTCACGGTGGCCAAGGCCCTGCCGGGAATCGAGAACGCGGATCGCGCGGGCCTGCTCCGGGATCTTTCGGAGCCGCGTTCCGGTCCGGCTCTGCGGGTGGACCGCTTCGACGGCTGGTTCCGGGGCAGCGAGCCCTGGCCCTGCTCTTCCCCGGAGGCCTTGAAGCTCCTGAAGCATCTGGAAGGGACCTGCCTGCCGCTCCAGTGCCCCTCCACCGGCACGAAGATCGGGATCGGCGTGGCGACCGGTGCGGACCGGGTCTTCATCCGCCGCCCCGCCCCGGGGATCGAGCCGGATCGCCTCCTACCGCTGGCCATGGCGGGGGATCTGGCCGGAGGCCGGGTGAAGTGGTCCGGCAACTATCTGACCAATCCTTGGGATGAGCGGGGCTTGGTCGATCTCGCCGGCTACCCGGCCTTTGAAAGCTATCTGAGTTCCCACCGGCAATTGCTGGAAGGCCGCCACACCGCGAAAAAGGACCGCCCGCAGAACTGGCACAAGACCATCGACCGCGTGAACCTGAGCCTGGTCACGAAGCCGAAGCTCTATATCGCCGACATCAAGAACCGCCTGCTGCCCGCGCTCGATACCGGCGAGACCTACCCCCATCACAATCTCTACTGGATAACCTCCGAGCAATGGGATTTGAAAGTGCTGGGAGCCCTGCTGATGTCTGAAGTCGGGGAGTTTTTCATTCATTGCTACGGCGTGCGGATACGAGGCGGTTACCTGAGGTTCCAAGCTCAGTATCTCCGCCGCATTCGTGTCCCCGCCCCCGAGTCCATCCCCAAGCCGCTCGCCGCCAAGCTACGCTGCGCTTTCGAGATGCAAGACCGCGAGCTTGCCACCCAAGCCGCGCTTGAGGCATACGGTATCGACTCCTTGCCCGATTAATGCAAGAGACCGGCCGATCCGCATGCCCCTTAACCTCGCCAGCTATCAAAAGAAAGCGACCGAATCGGTCAAGGCCTTCTGGGGAAATCGCGAAGCCGCGCTTCAGAAGCAAATCGAAGCAGGCAAGACCGACGCTGGCAGTCGCGGCGCTGTGACCGCTGGCAAGAACATGGACGGCTTCGTCGCGTTGATGATCGACCTGATCAAAGCCAACGGGCTCAAAGACGCCACTGTGATTCGCGAAGGTAGGATTCCGCTGACGCTGCCCGGATATTTCAGGCCAACCAAGATGTGGGACATGCTGGTGCTGCGAGAGAACCGGCTTGTAGCCGCCCTGGAGCTCAAGTCTCAGGTCGGATCGTTCGGGAACAACTTCAATAACAGGACTGAGGAAGCGATCGGAACGGCGCACGACTTGTGGACCGCTTTCCGGGAAGGATCTTTCGGAGAAATTCCGCGACCCTTCGTCGGATGGCTGATGTTGGTGGAGGATGCTCCAGAATCCCGGCGGCCCGTCAGAGACCGCAGCCTACATTTCCCGGTTCGCCCAGAGTTCCAAGGGGCAAGCTACATCGAGCGATACGACCTGCTCTGCAAGAAATTGGTTCAAGAGCAGCTCTACACGACTACCACCGTGCTGGCCTCACCTCGTACGGCTGCAAAAACCGGGAAGTTTCACGATGTGAGCGAGATGACCAGCCTCAAGACCTTCGTCACCAGCTTCGCCGGACATATCGCCGCCGAGGCCGCCCGATGACTTGAGCCATCCTTTCGCTTGCCCAGCATTGCTCCCTCGTTCTAAGCCCGCGCGAAGAAAACATGCTTTCGCACGAACCCATTGAATGGCCGGATGAGGTGGAGCTGCTGGTCGATCGCCTGGAGAGCGAATCGGCCGAGCGGGCTTTGAGCCGCGAGGAGCGGGCGCTGATGGATGTCTATGAGACCGTTCCGCTGCTGGAGAGCCGGGATGGCTTGCACGGGTTCTGGCAGAGCGGGGTGAATCACCAGCGGGTGATCAACTCCTTCGAGCTCATCGGGGCCGCCACCCTGGTCGATCCCCTCAATGCCAGCCGTTGGTGCGAGACCCGCCCGGAGGACCGCAACGAGTACAGCGAAACCGAGGAGGAATACCTCGCCACCATCGAGGAAGAACTCTTCGAGGGCATGGACGAGCTCCCCGACCTCCTGCTCGCGTTCATCCACGAGGAGTTGGGCTAGCTTCCCCGGAGAGGGCGGCCGGCCTTGGACCGGATCGGGCCGCGCCGGGAGCGCCTGCCCGGGCCAGCGGGGAAAATGGTGAGTGCCTCCGCCGCCGCCGGGGCGCTAGAAGACGCCATGCAACCGACGCCCCGCTTCGAAGAGCTCGACTACCGGCAGACCGAGCTGGGGGAATTGATCCTTCGCCGCCGCAGCATCCTTTAGCTCGGGAACCTGGAGGGTCACGAGGTGTTCCTGGGCGACGCGTATCTGATGACGAGCATCTTCACGGAGGTGGAG
>CAMPGU010000321.1 GCA_946885645.1 uncultured Haloferula sp. | reverse complement strand
GGTGAAAACGTGGCCGGCTTGCCGATCGCGGGAATCGTTTCAAACCGGTAGCCCGTGTATTTCCGGCGGGCTTCCTGATCAATTTTCTTCTCCGAGACCAGCAACAGGACCTCGCCGCCGCGTGCCGTCCACTCTTCGGCCACTGCCAGACCCGGGAAGAGGTGCCCTCCCGTTCCGCCGCACGCGATCACCAACGACGTTTTCCCGCTCTTTCGTTCCATAATCCGGACTCCCGGGACCCCGGCTAAGTGCCGCACGGCCACGTCAAAGAATGCAACATTTCTTGATTATCAGGCAATCTCCAAAACCGGGCGTTAGAGGGATTTCACTGGGTTCCACAGGCTGCCCGGAACCCCCGCGGGCCGGGCCGAAATTCCGTCCGCCTCCATACCACCGGGACACTCGCTCCATGGAGGCAATCAGAGGCCGTTTTTGCGAATAACATGAGAAGAAGCCACGAATTATTAACGATTTCCGACATCGAATAGCTCCTACCGAGCACCACCCTCATCCTTACCAAAATTCCCCTATGATTGACAATCAGATGCTTGAACACCCCCCAGCGCAGGGATCCCTCGAGGTCCGAAAACGGGAAGGATAACTACTCCCACGCGATCACGTATCAGATTCCCCTTGTGGTCGGGCACCCGGGCCTATTTGCTCCCGACGTTCCTAGGAACAGGTGTGTGTGTGTTAAATGTGTGTTGCAGCCGCCCGGCGGGTCACTTCCCCCGATCCGCCGGGCGGACTGCCGAAATCCCCGCACCGATCCTCCCGGTTGCCGCCTCAGGGCCGGAAGACGAAGGACAAATCCGTCGTCGCGACCAATTCCTCCACCCGCATCCGCCGCGGCGTGTCCCGGCCGGTCCAGCTCTCGAGGAAGAGGAATTCCTTCCGCCCGGCATTGTAGCCGACGATAACCGACGCATGAAGCGGCGCCTCCTCCCCTGGCCACGAAGCCCGCTCTCCGGCCGATGCCGGATCGGGCAGGGTGGCCGAAGGATCCCTTAAATGCTCCTTCATGAACCGGCTGTGCAAGGCATTGCGCTCCGGGGAATAGCGGCGCCAGACGATCACCGGGAACCCCTTGCCCAGCGCTCTGGTAGCCGCCGCCGGGTCGAATTTCGTGGAGCGATCCAGCCCGAAGCCCGCCTCCGCGGCGACGGAGTGGTAAAGCTTCACCATGTTCGCGCCATCGGCCCGGCCGGTGTTCTTGAAGCCGCTGGCAACCGCCAGCCAGTCCTCGTCGAGGTGGAGGCCGAAATGCCGGGCTGCCATCGCCAGCGTGTTGAGCCCGCAATAGGGCCGGTAGCCCTGGGGAATGGGCCGCAGCCCCGGGAGGTGCACCGTTCCGTCGGCTTCACGGGCGACTCCCGCAGCCAGCTTCTCTAATTTTCCCCGCGGCGGCAGGGCTGAAACCACCGGGTCCATCCACTCCTCCGCGGGAAGATCGGCGGCGGAGATGCGCACCCGCAGCAGGCGGTTCTCCCCTGCGAGCAGGCGCACCCTGCGGCCATCCTTTCGCCATTCTTCCACCGGTGTCCGTAGTCCCCGGGTCTTTCCGATCTTCGCTTCCTCAGGTTCGGTACCGCCGCACGCCGCCGCTATCGCGCTTCTCAAATTGGCATGTGCGTCGGTGTAGAGCTTGGTGAATTCCACCTGCTTTTCCGAGAGCCGGGCCGCGATCTCCTTCCGCATCTCCCGGCGGCTGAGACCATCCGGCATTTCCTCGTCGAAATAGCCGAAATAGGATCCCGCATCCACGAAGGTCGCCTCCAGCGATTCCAGTTTGCCCTCCCGCCGGATGGAGCGGAGCAGGATCACGTCCTGGCCGAAAAGCTTCGGGCGCGCGCGCAGATGGGAGATCGTGGCGGAAGCAATCTGGCCCTCCTCGTTCCACTTGCCCGGCAGAGGCTCGGTTCCATCCCACAAATCGCCGGAAAGCAGCGTCTGCGTGAGATCCTGGCCATTGAGCGGGCTCTCTTCATTGAGCAGGGGCCCGACGATGGAATTCGGCAAGGCCGATACCAGACCCGGGCACAGGCACCCTGCGAGAAGCATGGCTAAGACCCTTTTCATAGTCCCACAGGTACGTCTCCTTGCCGGATTTCCAAGCCCGGAAACGGAGCCCGCCCTTGCTCATGGCCCGGGGACCGTCTAAAGCCGCCGCATGCATGGATTTGCCTACCGCCATGGCTCGCTGCACTGCGAGGACGTCGATCTACAGACCCTCGCCGCGGAACACGGCACGCCGCTCTACGTTTATTCCGCGAATACCATCCGCGATCACTACCGGCGGCTGGACCAGGCGCTGGGCTCGATCGACCACGAGGTCGCTTACGCCGTGAAGGCGAATTCCAACCTTTCCGTGCTGCGCCTGCTCGCGGAAGAGGACGCGGGCTTCGACATCGTCTCCGGCGGCGAGCTCTTCCGCGTGATCAAGGCCGGCGGCAACCCCGCCAAGTGCACCTTCGCCGGAGTTGGCAAGACCCGCGCCGAGATAGAATACGCCCTCAAGCAAGGCATCTACTCCTTCAACGTGGAGAGCGAGGAAGAGCTGCGCTACCTCAACGAGGTGGCCGGCGATCTCGGTGTGATCGCGCCTGCCGCGGTGCGCGTGAATCCGAACGTGGACGCGAAGACCCACAAGTACATCTCGACCGGCAAGTCCGAGAACAAGTTCGGCGTGGACTTCGACCTGATCCCCGACCTCTACGCCCGCGCCACGAGAGAGTTGGCCCACGTGAAATTGCGCGGCTTGCAAATGCACATCGGCTCCCAGCTCACCTCGATCAAGCCCTTCATCGAGGCCGTGGAGAAGGTGGCTCCCCTGGCCATCCACTTGAAGACCACGCACGGCATCGAGTTCTGGTCCATCGGCGGCGGCATCGGCATCGTCTATCAGGACTCGCTGGAATCCGGCGATGCCGCGTGGTGGGAAGCGAAGCCGGAAGGCGAGCGCCCCTTGACCATCGCGGAGTACGGTGAGGCGCTGGTCCCCCGTCTCGAACACCTCGGGCTGAAGATCCTCCTGGAGCCCGGCCGCTACATCGTCGGCAATGCCGGCGTGCTGCTTACCCGCTGCCTCTACGAAAAGCATGGCACCGCGAAAACCTTCAAGGTGGTGGACGCCGGCATGAACGACCTGATCCGTCCCGCCCTGTATGAAGGCCACCACGAAATCGCGCCGGTGAAGCAGCCCGGCACCGCGCGCCGCATGGTGGACGTCGTCGGCCCGATTTGCGAAAGCGGTGATTTCTTCTGCCAGGACCGCGAGTTGCCCGATTTCCAACCGGGCGAGATCGTCGCGCTGATGAGTGCCGGTGCCTACGGCTTCGTCATGGCGTCGAACTATAATTCGCGCCCGCTCCCGGCCGAGATCCTGGTGGATGGAACTACGGCACGCCTCGTACGGAAGCGCCAGACACCCGAGGACCTCATCGCCGGCGAGGTCTGATTCCGAAGGAGGGGGCTGCAGCGGCCCGCCGCCGCTCCTTTCCGATAGAGCCGTGCCTGCCGCGGCGTTCAATCCCCCGCGGGACTCCGCTCCGGCCCGCACCGCGGGCCCGGAACCTTCTTGCGCCCGTGCGTCTCTACCTCCAACTCCACCTGCTGGTTTTCCTGTTGGCGACGACGGCGATCCTCGGCGAACTCATTTCCCTGCCCGCTGCGGGTCTGGTGATCTGGCGGACGATCTTCGCTTCGCTCGGGGCGATGGCCTGGCTGATGGCGGTGCGACGGAAATCGCCGTGGCCGGGCTGGAAACTGGTGCGCGCCTTCTTCGGCGTGGGGATTCTCGTCGGCCTCCACTGGATCTGTTTCTTCGGCGCGATCAAGCTGGCGAACGTCTCGATCTGCCTGGCGGGGCTGGCCACCATTTCGCTCTTCACGGCGTTCACGGAACCTTTCTTCGAGCGGCGCCGGGTGCGGCCTTTCGAGGTGCTTCTCGGGCTACTGGTGGTGGTCGGCATCGCCTTGGTCGCGGGCTTTGAACGGGGCTACCTGCCGGGCCTCGGCGTGGCGCTGATGAGCGCCTTCCTCGCCGCCATCTTTCCGGTGCTGAACCGGCGCCTGGTGACCGCGGGCGGGGATCCGCTGGTGATGGTAGCATGGGAAATGGCGGGCGCGTGCGCGGTTGCCCTGCTCCTCTTTCCCCTGATCGGCGGCGGCACCCCGCTGCTCGCATGGAAGGGGCTCGATTGGTTGTGGCTCCTCTTGCTGGCCTGGGTCTGCACGATCTGCGCGCACGCCTTTCACATCCACCTGCTGCGCCGCTTGAGCGCCTACACCATGAGCATGGCTTTCAATCTGGAACCGCTCTACGGCATCCTCGCCG
This sequence comes from uncultured Haloferula sp., assembly GCA_946885645.1. Next base: position 49 of record CAMPGU010000321.1, on the reverse strand, counting down.
CCGCGCTGCTTTTCGGGGAGCACAGGGAGCTCCACCCGCTTTTCTATGC
>CAMPGU010000320.1 GCA_946885645.1 uncultured Haloferula sp. | reverse complement strand
CGGTCTATCGTCCGATCAACCACGATCCCTCGACCGGCGGCGACCAAAGGGTCGAGTTCGATTCGCTCATGGGACTCCAGGATTCCACCACGGGCAAGCGGGACCGCTTCTACTTCTCCTTTTACAACATGAGCGGGGATTTCCTGGCAGCGATCGTCTTCGACAACACCTCCGGCAAGGTCTTGTCGGACGACGGCGTGAGCGTGCGCGATTCCGGCGTCGAGTTCCTGCGGGGAGACCAGATCCTGGGCGTCGCCGCGCTCCAGATCCTGAGCGTGGGGATCGATTTCGGGAAGAATGAGTGGGAGGCCACCTTGGATTCGATCCCGCTCTTCAAGCAGAAGTTCACCTCGACGCAGAAGGCGTTGACGCTCGGCCCGATTGCGGCGGAGTGGGAGATTCCTTCCGGGTCCCCCGGGCAGGCCGGTGACAATTGGCTCCTGGTCGCCGATTGGATGGTAGCGGCGATCCCTCCCGGCACTTTCGCGGTGGATTCGTTTGTCCGGAACGGCAGCGGCCAAGGAGTGCTGAGCTGGCCCGGCCATCCCGGCTTCGACTATCAGGTCCAGTTTTCGGGCGACATGGCCACGTGGCACAGCAACCTTGCGGGCTCGCGGTTTCCGGCAAACGGCACGCAGGGCACCCTTACTTTCACCGATCCCACTTCCTCGATGCCGGAGAGGCGTTTCTACCGGGTTCTCCGGACGCCGACACCCTGAATCCATGACCGAGACCTTCCAGAATCCTGGTTTCGGAGACGGACTCTTGCCGTTTCCGGGCGGCCTCTTGCGGCCCTTCGCAGCGGTACGTTCGGAAGCCACGATCACGGATGCCTCGCTCCCTCGCATGGACAATCAACCCCAGGAGCTTCCCGCCGATCTCATCGAGCGGGCCCGCAAAGGAGAAGCTCAGGCAGGGCGGGAGCTCGTGGAGACGCTTCACCCGTTGGTCAGCCGCTGGGTGAGAGGCCAGATCCGCCGCCACGCCGATGTCGAGGACGTGGTGCAGGAGGTCTTTCTGAAGGTGTTCGTGAAGATGCACCAGTATCGGGGGCCGCAACCCTTCACCCATTGGGTCAGCCGCCTGAGCATCACGACCTGCTACGATTGGCTGAGGCGACAGAAGGCCCGCCCGGCGGTGATGGCGAGCGATTTAACGGATGCGGAGCGCGAAGTCATCGAGCAAACCTTGGCCAACGATGGAGGAGAGAACCCGGGTACGCGCGCCGAACTCCTCTCCGGTCTCCTCGATCGCTTGATCGCCTCGCTCAAGCCGCAGGAGCAGATTGTCATCCGCCTTCTGGATATCGAGGAACGCCCCGTCGCGGAGATTGCGGATCTCACCGGCTGGAGTCACTCCAAGATCAAAGTCACCGCTTTCCGCACCCGTAAGAAACTCAGCGAACTCCTCCAACGCCTCGAGAAACCATGAACCGTGGCTCACAACCCTGGCGAAGCTTTGCGGATGCCTCACGCGCCGCCGGAGGAGAATCGCCTGATGAATCAGGGCAACCCCAGCCAATCCCCTGGCTTTCGGAGTTCCCGGAACAGGTCCACGCCGTCTTTTTGCAACTGATATGGAAGCGATGGGCTACAGCCACGATCCTGGCGGCCCTGCTCGTGCTGACTGCCCTTCTTCTTTCCCAGCGTCCAAGCGGCACTGCGGATGCTACTCCGCCTGCGCCGCGAATCACCATTCCTGTCGCGCCATGAGACCGACCTTGCGAGATCACGTCACCATCCTGCTTGCCCTGCTGACCGTCTTCGCCTGTGGATTCGGCGTCGGCCATCTCTCCGGTAAGAAGCAAGCGAAGCCGCGGCCGGAGATGTCCCGCCAGTGGGAAGAGGAAACGCTGTCCCTGTTGAAGCAATCGCTGAAGCTGGATCCGGAGGAGCACCGGGTGGTGGAATCGGAGATCCAGCGCACTGCCGCACGCATCCGCCTCGAGAGGGAGGAGACGATCCTCATCTATCACGAACGGATCTCGGAGCTGTATGATCGATTGATCGCACAGCTGGGCGAGGAAAGCGCGAGCCGGCTCAAGGAGGAGAAGCGGACACTCGACGAGAAGATCGAAGCCCTCCGGCCGAAAACCTGAGAATGGAACCGATGCAACACCGGCTGAATTTTATTTCCGGAATCGTGATGCTCGTCGTGGCGGGAACGCTCGTTTTTGTCGTGACCCAGAGGGAGGAGCCCGCCGGGGAAACCGCCGGAGCGCCGGCACCCTACGGACCGGCGTCCCGGAAAGGAAGCGGGCGGAGCTTCGATCGGACGCCCGCGGTAGCAGGCGGCGGAACTCGCGATAGGGGTACGGCGTCGGGCCGCGGTACTGCTGAAGAGCGCCCGAGCGCGGCGGTGCGGCGGCCATCCCAAGCACCGGGATCCCTTCGCAAGGATCTGAGGGTGGAAGTGGATGCCGCAAATCCGCGGCGGCACGAACTGGAACAGCGCGCGAAGCTCGTGGAGTCCCATGCCTTGCGCCGGCTCGGCGTTCTCACCGAGCAGCTCGACCTTACCGCCAGTCAGCAGGCGCGGATCTTTCCCGTTCTCGTCCGCGGCTCGCAATCTTACGATCCGACCATGCGCATCCTCAGCGGCAGCCATGCGCGATCGCTGCCGTCCGAGGAGGGGGTTCCGGGGAACCCGCCCTTGGACAAGCCGCAGGAACAGGCGTTGGTCCAGAAGGAGCTGGATCCGGTGCAGTCCGACGAATTGATCGAACGCTCGATCAGTGATCTTTTGATCTGGGAGGAGATCATCGGTGGCCTTGCGCACCAGTTGGATCAGGCCGTCCCTGGAGAAGTGGCTGAAGAGGCACCGGAGCGCGGGATGACGGGACTGCCCGGTAAAGAACCGCCCGTGGAAGAAGTCCCGGCCGCGGAGAATCCCGCGCCGACTCCCGAGTCCCGTGGAGGAAGGAACCTCTTCGACCAGTTGGACTCCGGTCCTTAGCACGTGTACCCTCGGATTACCCTTCTTGGAAAAGCCCGGTGACATGGAGCCCTACCCAGCCCCTGGCCGTTCGCGTCTCGGCGTCGGCCTCTTCGTTTTCTTGATCGCTGCGATGGCAGGAGCGAGTGCCGCCGAATCCCTCGCCGACCTCCTCGCAAAGCCCGGAGCGGACCTCTCGGATGAGCGGTCGCGCAGGGAGATCGTGGATCAACTCGCCGTCGCCCGGCAGCAGCGGGTGCAAGAGGCAAGGCAGCGCGCTGCGGGACTCGGACTTCCCCTTCGGATCACGCGTCCGGACGGTGTCACGCAGGAGATCGCCGGATTCGAGGGAGACGAGCCGGTTTATCTCACGACGCATAACGCGAACGCTGCGATCTCGACCGCCGCGAACCTGACGCGCACAAGTCACGCGGTGGATGGCAGCGGGATAGTCATCGGAGTGTGGGATGGAGGAGCGGCCCGCACCACCCACCAGGAATTCGGCGGGCGGACCTACGCCAAGGATGGCGCGGTGTCGATCGACCATGCAACCCACGTGGCGGGCACCCTGGCGGCAGCCGGGCTGAACCTCAATGCACGCGGGATGGCTCCCGCGGCCACGGTGGATAGCTACGACTGGAACAACGACGCCTCCGAAATGACCTCCCGCGGGGCGAGCGCTCCCGCCCAAGCCGGGAAGATCTACCTTTCCAATCACAGCTACGGTTACATCAGCGGCTGGAACTACGTGGACAACGGCAGCCGGGTCTGGGAGTGGTACGGGAACGGCACGAACAGCGCCGGCGCGGAGCAGGATTTCGGACGCTACAACGCCTACGCGCGGGATCAGGATGCCTTGGCCGCGAGCGCGCCCTACTATCTGATCTTCCGCAGTGCTGGGAACGAAAGGGTGGACAATCCGGCACCCGGCCAAACGGTGGCCTTGTCACCCGGCAGCGCGACGGTCGTCTCTTACGATCCGGCCCTTCATCCTGCGGGTGACGGCCTTTACCGCGGGGGCTTCGAGAGCATCGGCTACGAAGCACTGGCGAAAAACGTGATGACCGTGGGCTCCACCACCGACGCGGTGACTTCCGGCACGCGGGATATCACCAAGGCGAATCCGAGCAGCTTTTCCTCTTGGGGCCCCACCGACGATGGCCGGATCAAGCCGGATATCGTGGCGAACGGTGATGGCGTGTATTCCTCGCTCAACGGCAGCAACGCCGCCTACGGCACCTACAGCGGGACGAGCATGTCCACTCCGAACGCAACCGGATCCGCAGCGTTGCTGGTCCAGCTGTACGGCGATCTATTTCCCGGCCAAGCGATGCGGGCAAGCACGCTCAAGGGCCTCCTTATCCACAGCGCGGACGATCGGGGTAATCCCGGGCCGGATTACCGCTTCGGTTGGGGCCTCGTCAATGCGAAGGCGGCCGCCGACTTGATCGCCGATCACCAGGCGACTCCCTTGAAGCAAAGGATCACGGAGAGCAACCTGAGTTCGAGTATTGGAACGCAGACCCACTCC
>CAMPGU010000319.1 GCA_946885645.1 uncultured Haloferula sp. | reverse complement strand
ACAACATCCCGCGGCCGCAATTCGACGACACCCTGCGGGAGCGTGCGGAGGAGCTCGGGGTGAGATTCGTCACCCACCGGGCTGCGGTGGAACGGGGCGGGGAGGATCGCGAGATCCAGCTCACCGCGGAATCGCTCGCCGCCGCCGGGCTCGCGGAGCACCCGCGTTTCCTCATCGATGCCACCGGCCGTGCCCGGCTCTTCGCCCGCACGCTCGGAATCGGCGCGAAAAGCGGGGAACGCAGCGACGTCGCCTATTTCGCCCACTTCGAAGGCTTCCAACATGACTTCCAAGCCGCGGGCCAGGTGGTGATCAGCATCCTCGATCACGGCTGGAGCTGGCGCATTCCCCTGCCCGGCCGTCTCTCGGTGGGGATCGTCGTTCACAAGGACGCGGCGAAAACCTACGGCGCTTCCCCGGAGGAGCGGCTCGAACACGCCTTGCAGGCCGAGCCCCTGTTGCGCGAGCATTCCAAGGGAGCGCGACGGGTCACGCCCGTGATGACCTACACGAACTACCAGCTCGTTTCGGACCGCGGCCACGGCCCGGGTTGGGCCGCATGCGGCGATTCCTTCGGCTTCGTGGATCCGATGCTCTCACCCGGCTTGTTCATGGCCCTGGAGTCGGCCCGCCTCTTTGAGAAGCATGTCTTCGCGAAAGGAACGGCGGTGCTGGGGCAGCCGGATCTCATGACCGCCGGCTTCAAGCTGGCGGAAGAGGAGCTGAACGATTGGCACGAGAGCTGGCGCGAATTGATCCGGCATTTCTACGATGGCGGGATCTTCGCACTCTATGAAACCGGCGCGAAATTCTCGGCCCGCTTCAAGGGCTGGCCGGGCATCGGCTTCATGGAACGGCACATGACCAAGCATATCGCCTCGATGGCCTCCGGTGCCTTCACCCGGCGGAAATACAGCCGCGGCCTGGTGCGCTTCATGCGCCAATACATGCTGCACGATTGCAGCCCGCCGGAGCACTACTCGGTGCTACCGGCCCAAGGAAGCGCCTCCTAGGCCATCTTGATGCACGCGAGGATCGCCGCGGATACCACCAGACCGAGGGCGGCCCCGCCGCAAAGGACATCGGTGGTGGTCGCACGCGGCCGATGCGGCGAGGAGGATCTCGGAAAAACCAGCGCCGCATAGACCATCCCCGCGACAAGACCGCCGAGATGCGCCGCATTGTCGATGAAATGGCGGAACACGAAGCCGATGACGCCGGTGAGCAGCACACCCGCCAGCAGGCGCCGGCGCGAGCTTTCCGGGACCAGCCGCCGGTGGAGCGTCTCGAACACCAGCAGGAAGCCGAGCAGTCCCATCAGGCCGCCCGAGGCCCCGACGGAGGGGGTGGTGGGTGAAAACCGCAGGGAGGCTTCTCCCCCGATCCAGGCCGAAATCGCAAACACCATCACCAGATGGGGCCAGCGGGCGAAGGTTTCCACCCTCTTCCCGAGATAGGCGAGCGCGGAGGCATTCATGAGCCAGTGGAGCCAGTGGCCGTGCAAGAACGGCGCGGTGAGAAGCCGCCACCAATCGGTGAAGGGACCCTTGGTGAGACCTGCGTTCGCGATGGTCATGCCTGCCCCGTCAAGACCACTGAAGCTGAAAAGGAACTTCGCCAGGCCTATGAAGGATGCGAAGCCGCTGAACTGGTGGCGCACGTTGAACCCGTGGATCTCCACGAGCGCCTGCACCAGTCCCGCAAGCGCCAGGAGGCCCAGAAGGAGGCGCGTCAAGGGAGCCTCCTGGATCGCAAGCCAAGTCTCGAATCTCAACGCTGCCGCGTCTTCCGCCATATCCCCGGCGGCCCATTTGCGGGCCCGCGCCAGGCGCTTCCCGCCTTGGTACCATGGGAGAAACCCGAGAATGAGGAAAAGCAGCGCCGCCAGGCCCATGGTGCCGCTCGACCGGATACGGTCGGGCCGGAAACCATTGAGGTAAAGCAGCAGGAAAAAGACCGCCCCGAAGACGATCATCTGCCGCTTGCCCTCCTGGATGTCCCATTCCGCCCAGCGGATGCGGGCCGTTTTCAAAGCCGGCAGCAGGGCCGGGACCTCCTCGGGCAGTACCAAGCCGGGAGAGTCGGGGGTCCAGACCAGCTCGGCGCGGGCACCGCTGTCCCCGCTCAGGGTGCGGGAGAGATCTTCGAAGCCGGGGCATTCGTACCGCCGGCCCTTTCGGTCCACCCAGCCCCAGCCCGGTCCGGCCTCAGGAAAGGCGTCTTCACGCGCCCATGCTGGAAGCTCGGCATCAGAGGTCATCTTGCCACGCACTCAAGCGAGGGAGTGCCCTTGCTCAAAGGGAAATCGACGGTTTCCGTAAGCCATGAAAAAGGCGCGGGGCAAAATCAGCCGCGCGCCTGGAAGAAAAAGAGAAACCTCCGCGATCAAGGTTGCCCCGGGGGCTTTTCCTCGCCTGCAGGCGGGGTCTCCCCGGCCGGCTCCGGCTCGCCTTCGCCCGGAGCGGTGCCGCCCTCGGGTTTCGGAGCGTCGCCAGTCCCTTCCGCCGGAGCGGCGTCAGGCTGGGGTGCCTCCGGAGCCTCGCCCTCTTCCGGCATGGTGGCCGGAGTTTCGGCCGGAGGCGTGGTCGCCTCGGGCTCAAGCGGCGTCTCGCCGGCCTTCTCCGCCTCTTCGGCGATGGAGGACGGCTTCTCTTCCACGACGGCCGGTGCTTCGGGAGCCTTGGCCTCGGCGACGAGCGTCGGGCTGCTGGAGCTCTTCCTCTGGATCAGGATCGCAAGCACCAGGGTGAGCACGAAAAAGAGCGTGGCGAGATAGACGGTCGCCTTCTGCAGCACGTTGGTGGTACGCGCGCCGAAAAGCTGATCCGTGGCACCCGAGCCGAAAGCCGCGCCGAGACCCTCGTTCTTCGGGCGCTGCATCAGGATGATCATGCTCATCAAAACGCAGACGATCACGAAAACGACGAGCAGCAGGTCGATGCTGATCGAGAGCCAATCGATGGCGGAAACAATCATGGGGGGCGCACTATATGAGCCGTTCCCCCCTTGTAAAGAGGGGTTTTCGGGACTGGAAAAGCCGCACTTTCAAGCCCGGGAGCGCAGGGATGACGGAAGTTCGCCCTTGGCAGTTCCCCGAGCCGGTCCAAGCTGGCCGCACGATGATCGCACGCTTGCGCGGGAAGGTTCTGGAGGCGTATCCGAATCGCCTCGTGGTGGAGGCAGGGGGCGTGGGTTACGAGGTGCACGTGCCGCTTTCCACCTTCGACCGCCTGCACGCGGCGGAGGGTGTGGCCGTCGATTTGCGAACCCACCTCAATGTCAGCCCTCGGGACATGGTCCATACCCTCTACGGCTTCGCGACCGAGGAAGAGCGGGACATTTTCCTGCTCTTGATCGACCGGGTCAGCGGCGTGGGCCCGTCGGTGGCACTGGCGGTGCTGAACGGGATGCCTTCGGCTCGCTTCAAATCCTGCGTGGTCGGCGGGGACATCGCGGAGCTTTCCAAGATCAAGGGGCTGGGAAAGAAGACGGCGGAGCGCATCGTCCTCGAGCTGAAGGATAAGGTGGGCGTGGCCGATACCTGGCAAGAGGCGGCAAGCGGGCAACTGGCCCCTGCCTCGGCAGACGCGGAGCTGGCGTTGATGGCCCTCGGCTACAAGCAGGTGGAAGCCCGGAAGACCATCCGCAAGGTGCTCGACGACCAGCCCGGCTCCACGGTGGAGGAACTTGTCCGCGGTGCGCTGCGATCCTTGCAATGAGCCTCACCCTGCAGCAGATCACGGCGGCCATGCCGGAGGGCGGGCTCTTCGATGGCGGCTGGCGTTATTCGCCGGAGCCCCTGAAGCTCACGAAGGCCGAGGGCCGTTTCCTGAACACCCTGGGGCATCCTCTCGCCCAATTCCAAGCGACTTGCGACGAACTCTACCGTCGCAGTGCCGCCGCCAAGCTTCCCGCCTGGATGGCTGAAACGCTGGATACCGGCAAGCCGGCTTGGATGGTGGCGCTCCAACGGGAGCCCGCATCCCGCGGCGTCATCCCTCGCGTGATCCGCCCGGACCTGATGGTCACGGAGGGCGGATTTGCCCTCACCGAGCTCGACTCGGTGCCCGGGGGCATCGGCATCACGGCCTGGCTCTCCAGAGTGTATGCAGACGCGGGATTCCCGGTGCTCGGCGGGCGCGACGGGATGATCTCGGGTTTCTCATCCGTTCTGCCGGAGGATGGCGCGGTTTTGCTTTCCGACGAATCCGCCGACTACCGGCGCGAGATGGAATGGCTCGCCCGCGAGACAGGCGGAGGCCGCACCGTGGAGGCCGCCGAGGAATACGTGCCCGACGGGCGCGCGCTCTACCGTTTCTTCGAGTGGTTCGATTGGGAGTCGATCCCGGCTGCCCGGCGTCTGGCGGAAATGTCCACCGCCGGCGAGATCCCGCTGACCCCGCCCTGCAAGCCGCACCTCGAAGACAAGCTGTGGCTGGCAATGCTGTGGACCCCCGCCCTCAAGCAGGTG
>CAMPGU010000318.1 GCA_946885645.1 uncultured Haloferula sp. | reverse complement strand
CCACCGAGCGCCTCCTGCCGGTGATGGCGAAGCTGCAGATCATGTTCTCGGTGGTGTCGCACTACAACCACATCAACGACCGGGTCAATTACTACAACCAATACGGGAATCCCAAGGGGAACACCAATTACGGCGTACCGCACCTCGTTTACGACCCGGTGGTGACTCTCTACAACCCGTACGACGTGACGCTCAATTTGTCGAAACTGCGCGTGCGGGTTTGGGATCCGCCGGTGTTGTTCGGGATGAAAAAGAACAATGACTGGCTGAGGTCGGAATTCGGTTCGGGAGATTTCCACGGGCTGGCGAGGTTCCAGATCGATAACGAGAAGAATCCCAGCGCCCGCCGCTATTTCACCATGTTCCTGCGTGAAATGGCAGGAGCGGTCCCGGGCAAGGCGATCAGCCTCGCTCCCGGTGAGGTGAAGGTCTTTTCTCCATGGGTGGAGCCCGATTGGACCTGGGGCAAGGAGACCGCCGGCCAATACTCCGTCCGTTGTTTCTTCGATTGGAATGCCGGCAACGATTTCGGCAACGTCGATGGCCGCACGAAGAGCCAGCATCAATGGGGGGTGGAAACGGTGCCGGGTTGGAACGCGAGGGCCGGTTTCCAGGCGGACCACCTGAGCTATGGGAACGGCAGACCCGATGCCACCCGCTATGATTTCGAAAAGAACGGGGCCCACCCCATGAACGGTGGATGGGTTTCCGTGAAGCTGGCGGACATGTTCACCGTCCAAGCCAAGGCGGGCCGTGCGATCAATGTGGCGAACCGTCCGGATTTCCGTGTCGATCTCCTCGCGGCCCTCGTGTCGGACTACGAGAAGAACAACCCCGCCAAGATGGAGACCTCGCGGGACCTCCTCCGTACCTATCAGTTCCGCTTCAAGAACCCGACGGCCGAGCTGAGCGAGAATCCGTCGTCCCCGATCATCGAGCGGAAGCTCCTGGTGGAGGACATCCTCCAGAAGCCGGCGGATACCAACCCGGGCGGAAAGACGCCTTTCGCGATCCTGTCCATGAGCGCGAAGACCACGACCGACAAATACGACTTTTCCATGCCGTGGCTGCACAACCATCCCGTGGTCGAAGGCGCGGACCAGAATTCGGGTCAGATCGGTAATGCACTCGACAGCTACGACATGAGTCTGCGGGAAGTGGCGGATTTCTCCGACTACCCGAACGGCATCGAACTCGATCCGGATAGCAACCGCGGGTTCTACGGGGCCAGCTCCTTCTCGACGAAGGGGGTTACGAACGTGCCGATGTTCCGCGTGCCGCTGATCCCGGCGACAAGCCTCGGGGATTTGATCCCGGCCAATCTTACGGCTAGCGCCAGATTGCCGAGGGTCACGCACGCCTTGGGGAATTCCCGGGCCCATCCGCTGATCCCCAGTGGCGAGGTCAGCCGCCCCGCGCTCTCGGGTGGAGGGCTGATGCTCGACCATTCCTACCTGCTCAACGACGCCCTGTGGGACAGCACCTATTTCTCGACGATCGCGAATTTCAGCAATGCGCTGGTCTCTTCCGGAGAGGATCGCAGCACCCTGCTCGAGGAGTTCCTCAAGGGAGAAAAGCGGCTGCTGAATCCGAGGTTCATCCCGGTCCTGTCGGGTGGCGGGTCCGCGGAGGATCAAGCCGACGAACTGGACGGGCTCAATGATACCGACCTGAGCCGCCGGATCGCTAGCGTTCAAGCGATCGAAGGTCCTTTCAATGTGAATTCCGATTCGGTCGAAGCTTGGAAAGCATTCCTCTCGTCCCTGCGTGATGAGCAATTGCTCGGGTGGAACAACAGCGACCTGGCCCCGGCGGGCAAAACGGGCTTCCCCCGTGCGACGCTGCCGATCTCAGGTGATCCGGAGAGCAACAATTCACAGAGCCAGATCGGTGTGGCCGGCCAGGCGCGGTGGGCGGGATTCCGGGCTCTGGATGAGGCCCAGATCGCGACCCTGGCGGAACAGATCGTCGAGGAAATCCGCGCCCGCGGCGGCCAGGACAATGCGCCCTCCCTCACGCTTGCCGAATTCGTGAACCGTCGCCTGGGTAACAGCAGCGGGCTTCACGTCAACGAAGGGCTCTTGCAGAAGGCGATCCTCGATTCCGGCGTGAACAACGAGATGCACCAGGAGGACTCGAAGGATCTCCGGAACGAGAGCCCCCCGAATTCCTCGGCACTGACGGGAATTGCCAATCCGCAGGCCCGCCAAGGTTATTCGGCGGAAGGCGCGCCTTCGATCCTGACGCAGGGCGACCTGCTCATGGCTCTGGCACCCGTGATCACCGTCCGGGGGGATACCTTCCGTATCCGGGCCTACGGCGAATCCCGCACTCCCGAAGGTGAAGTGAGCGCAAAAGCCTGGTGCGAGGCGATCGTGCAACGTGTTCCCGAATACCTCGATCCGGTGGACGGGCCGGAGGTGAAGCCCGCCGATCTCAAGCAGGCGTCGAACAAGCGCTTCGGCCGCCGGTTCAACATCACATCCTTCCGCTGGCTTTCTCCGGAAGAAGTGTAAGGTTCAAGGACGAACCCCACGATAATGACCTGCAAAATTGCCATTCTCGCGCTCGCCCTCGTTTCCGGAGCCGCCGTTCAAGCCCAGCAGCCCGCCCCGGCACAACCCCCTGCCGCACCGCCCGTCCCGGATCAAGGTCTGCGGGTGCGCGGTCTCGCCTTCCAGCTCGGAAAAGCGCCCACGGATGTCTATGCCCATGATGCTGCGGCCCAGCCGGGGATGCTGGGGACGAAGCTCGATGTGAAGGGCTACCTGAATCACGAGTTCAGCACGCTCCCCATCCAGGGAAAGAACATCGTATGCACCTCGAGTGCCGACCCCGCCAGCGTCAAGAAGCCGGAGGCAATCCTGGCGAAAGTCGCGCTGCCGGATAAATTCAAAAAGGGCATTTTCATGTTCCTGCCGGGAACCGGTGCCGCGGGAGCACCCGCTTACCGGGTGTTGGCTCTGGACGACAGCGTGGGGGCTTTTCCGCGCGGGTCCTTCAAGGTGATCAATCTCAGTCCCGCTACCGTGAGAATCCAGCTGGAGAAGGAGATTTTCGAGTTCAAGAGCGGCGAGATGAAATTGATCGAGGATCCCCCGGTGGATGAGAACAATAACTCCGGCATGCGCGCGTTTTCCCAAGTGGGGACCCAGTGGCAGAAGATTGGATCCGGAGTCTGGCCAAACCCGGGTGAAAAGAGAGTTCTTCAAGTGCTGTTCGAGAATCCCTCCAACAAACAAGTCGAGTTGAAGGGAATCCGGGATGTCGCCGTAAGAGACAATTGAAACAAGCAGGCGCCCGTTCTCCGAACGCGGCGCCTTTTCCTTACAATCCCTTCCCCGCAAACCCATGAAAATCCGCCTCGCCATGGTGATGGTGGCTGCCCTCGCTGCCTTGGTGCTGCCGTCGTTCGCAGCGCCCGAAGAGTACCGGGTCCGCGCGGTCTCTTTCCTTCAGGGCAACCAGTCGCCCGAGATTCATGTTCACGATCCCGCCGGAACGGCAACCGCGGGACGGGTCCGGGTGAAATCCTTCCTGAATCATGAATATGACCTGCTGGACACGAAAGGCGGAGCGGTTGTCCTGACCGGCAAGGCGGATCCTGCGAGTGCCAAGATTCCCGAGGAAGTGATCGCGCAATTGGAACTGCCGGGAAAGCCGGGAGCCTACATCCTGCTGCTCCTTCCCGGAGAAAAGGGGAGCCCGCGCGCGAAGGCGGTGGTGGTGGATTCCAGTGCCAAAGCATTTCCTCCCGGCTCCGTCATGGTGATGAATCAGGCCTCCGCGCCGGTGACGATCGAACTGGAGAAGAAGCCTTTCGAATTCAAGGCGGGAGAAACCCGGATTATCAAGGATCTGCCGGTGGGAGAGAATAATTCCGCGGGCATGAAGGCGAGTTGGGAACGGGGCGGCAAACGGGAGGCGATTGCCTCCGGAATCTGGACTGACCCGGGAGAGAAACGTTCGCTCCAGATCGTCCTGCAAAATCCCGGCTCAGGGCGGGCGGAACTCAAAGGTTTGCGGGATGTCGCCAAGCCTTAGGCGCGGGAACAAATTCCCTCCGAGCGGGCAGGACGGGTGAATGTCGGCGTAGCTTCCAGGAGCCGGACCGTGCTAGGAGGTGAGGCATGCAGTTGCGAGTGCTTGCCGTCCCGAATTCAAAGACCACCGAAATTGTCGGGTGGGAAGAGGATCCCCGGGCGGGTAGGATCCTGCGGGTGAGAATCGCGGCTCCGGCGGTGGATGGTAAGGCTAATGCGGCCTTGCGCGAGTTCCTGGCCAAGCAGCTCGGTCTCCCGAAGTCCCAAGTCTCCTTGGAAAAGGGAGGCACTTCCCGTATCAAGACATTCAGCATCCCCGAGGGAACCCGGTGTTGAATGGTCGGGAAGATCTCCTTGGAAAAAAATCCGTGGCGAAATCCAGTTGCCGCATTGCCAGTTGGCAGCGGTCTTGCTAGTAGGCGCTTGGAT
>CAMPGU010000317.1 GCA_946885645.1 uncultured Haloferula sp. | reverse complement strand
CTCCCGGATCGTGATCCGCAGAGGAGAAAAGCTCCCTGCCATTTTCTCCGCTCTTGGCTCCCGCCGCTCCGCCCCTAAGCTGCTGTCATGCCGGACGACGACGCCGACCTTCCCATCGACGAGCTCCTGCGGGCCATCGGGGCGGAGGACCGGAGCGCCGTCCGTGCGCTGGCGGAGGAGATGCACTATGCGGACCTGGCCCATGCCTATCAGGATCTGGAGCCGGAAAAGCACGAGATGTTTCTGAAAACGATCGGTCCCGCCCTGGCCGCGGACATGATCGTGGAGCTCCCCGACTCGATGATCGAGGAGGCTCTGGACGCCTTCAGCCCTTCCGAACTGAAGGTCCTGTTCCACGAGTTGTCCGACGACGACCGCGTGGACATCCTGCAGGACGTGGGGGACGAGGCACGGCTGCGCTTCCTCGGCCTGCTCGGGCCCGAAGACGAGGAACTGACCCGCTCCCTCCTCAAGTACGATCACGATACCGCCGGGGGCCGCATGACCACGCGGATCGGCCGGGTCTTCGCGAACCAGACGGTGAAGCAGGCCATCGAAATGCTCCGCCGTAGCCAGGAGTCCACCGAGACCCTGAGCCGGATTTTCGTGGTGGACGAAAAGGGCCGCCTGATCGGCAAGCTCCGCTTCCGCGACCTGGCCTTCAATACCTGGGACACGCCCGTGCGCGATATCATGCGCGAGATCGGTCCTGAACGCGTCCTCGCCACCGCGGACCAGGAAGAGGCGGCGAACATGCTCCTGAAGTACGACCTCATCGCCCTGCCGGTGGTGGATGAATTCGAGCACCTGCTCGGCCTCATCACCCACGATGACGCGATGGAGATCATGCAGGAAGAAAGCACCGAAGACATCGAAAAGATCGCGGGTATCGGTGGCGAGCAATCCGAGGAGACCTACCTGAATACCACCATCGCCACCCAATTCCGCCGCCGCGCGGGCTGGCTGACGGGTCTGGCCTTTGTCTCGATCTTGTCCGGCTACGTGATGATGCGTTTCGGCACGATCCTGAGCCAGGTCTTCCTGCTCTCGCTTTTCCTGCCGATGGTGGTGGCGGCGGGAGGGAATACGGGAGGACAGGCTTCCACGATGGTGATCCGCGCGATGTCGCTCGGTGAAATCGAACCGGGCTCGGCGTGGCGGGTGGCGTGGAAGGAACTGCGCACGGGGTTCTTCCTCGGTTCGCTGCTGGGGCTGTGCATGGCTGCTTTCACCGTCCTGCTGCTGCCCTTCTTCCACCTCGATCTCCCGGCCGGCCTCACCCTCGCGAAGGTGGGCGTGACCGTGGCGGTGGCGCTGACCACGCAGGTGACTTCCGCCACTTTCCTCGGGTCGCTGCTCCCGCTCGGAGCGCGGGCGGCGAACCTTGACCCCGCCGTCGTCTCGGCGCCGGCGATCGCGGCAATCGTGGACGTGTCCGGCATGGTCATCTACTTCACCGTGGCGCGTGCCTTCCTCGGCTTATGAAAAACCTGAAGGACGGCATCCGGGCTCATGTCCGGCTCGACTGGATGGGACGCGTGCACAAGCGCTTCCGCGGCACCGACGCCGACAAGCGCTACGCCAACGAAGTGGCGGTGCTGAAGGTGCTCGAGGAACGCGGCTGCGAGTACGTGCCGAAGGTGCTCGAGGAATACCCGGACGAGCTCTACTTCGTCTCGACCGCCTGCGGGCAACCCGCCGACACCATCAGCAAGGAGCGCGCCTGCCAGCTCTTCGCCGATCTGGAGCGCGATTACGGGGTACGTCACCTCGACGCCGAAGCCCGAAATATTACGTACGACACCCGCGCGGGCCGCTTCTGCATCATCGACTTCGAACTGGCGGATATCCTGCCGGATCCGAGGAAGAAGGAGGAGGAGGCCTGACCGCGGCCGATCCGCTCAGGCTTCCCCGATATCCTCGTTCCACACCGCGGGGTAGGCTTCGATGAAGCGGCGCATCAGCTCCATGCACTTGTCGCTCTGCACCACCTCCACCTGCACGCCGCGGCTCTTGAGAAGTTCTTCCTCCCCCATGAAGGTCCGGTTCTCCCCGACGACCACCTTCGGGATCCCGTAAAGCAGGATCGCCCCGGTACACATCGGGCAGGGCGAGAGCGTCGTGTACAGGGTGCACTCCCGGTAAATGTGCGCGGGGAGCCTGCCGGCATTCTGAAGGGCGTCCATTTCCCCGTGGAGGATGGGGTTGCCCTGCTGCATCCGCCGGTTATGGCCCCGTCCCAGGATGATCCCCTGGCGGACGAGCACGCTACCGATGGGAATGCCGCCTTCCGCGAGGCCAGCGGACGCTTCCGCGATGGCGGCTTGAAGAAACGGGTCCATGTGCGATATAAGGGATGTTGACCCGGTCCGGCTGCCCCGGACACGGCGTCTGCTGGATCACCCTGCCCTGAGCGAATCCCATGCCTAAAGTAAGACTTTCTGGAACCGTCCGCGGAACCGACGACCCCGGCCGGGCGGTCCGCGCCAAGCTGCTCTACCTCCTCTTCAGTGCCGGATGGGACATTTACAATTCGAACGGGGACCAGCGCATCACGCTCTCCAACATCGAGCGGAAGATCATCGAATCCGAGGCTTTCGTGTTCACGCCCGGAGCGACGCTGGAAGACATGTTCAAAGCGATCTCGATCTTCGTCGGCTATCAGACGATCGACCGGAACCTGGCGGGAAAACCGACCGTGATCCTGAATGCGGACCATTCCTGGAACCCGTTTTTCTCCGTCCTTGACCACCTCAACCGGATGGGCACGATCAAACAGGACCACCGGGATTTCCTGCTCACGGCGGATAGCCCGGAGGCGGTGCTGGAGACCCTCGCGCTGGTTCATATGAAGGGCTTGCCGGATGCCGGCAGGGAAAAAATCGGCGAGAGCGAGTGCACCTCTTTCGAGGAACCGGTGCCGGCCGACTACCTGGGCAACGTCTGCGTCTTCTGCTCCGCCACGCTGGAGGAGCCCTCCTACCTCGCTGATGGCCGGGCGCTGGGCCGGCAGCTCGCGGAGAACCGCATCGGCTGCGTTTCCGGAGCCGGACGGTCCGGCATCATGGGAGCCGTGGTGGAAGGCTCGGTGGGCGCGGGCGGCTGGACGGCCGGGTCGAATGTTCCCCACATCATCGAGCTGGAGGGCCTGCCGGAGGGACTTTCGAGCTTCTGGCTGCGCCCGGACATCTACACCCGCATGGAGGTGATGATCGAAAACTCGGATGCTTTTGTCATTTTCCCCGGTGGTGCCGGGACGGTGCAGGAATTGTTGGCCCTGATGATTTTCAAGCACCAGAAGAACCCCCTGATGGAGGGCAAGCCGGTGATTCTCTTCAACCGCGCCAACCCTGCGGGGGTCCGCTTCTGGGCTCCCCTGATCGAGCTTTTGCGCGGCTTTTGCCCACCGGGGGACTTCGTCGTCGCCGACGAACTCGACGACATCCTTCCCGCCATCCGGAAAGGGCTGAACGCCAAAGTTTCAGTCAAAGCCGGCTCCCCGGTCCTTCTCCCCGATGTCGCGCATTCTGCAATTTCGTAGAAAGCACGGTTGCCCCCTTCCGTAAGAAATGGGACACTTTCAACGGATGAAGAATGTTTTCTCCGGCACCGGAAGCCGCTTCCCGCATATCGCGGCGAGGTTGGGAGGAGCCGTTTTTGCAGCTTTGCTCCTCAGCCAGTGCGCCACCGACTACACGCTGGTGACGGACCACCCGGAGGAGGCGCTCCGCCGGGAGACCTTCGGCTACCGCAAGTGGTTGAAGGAGGGCGTCCAGCCGAATACCGTGGTAATCGGCATCCACGGGTTCTGCGGAGCGGCCATCGACTACGAGAATCTGGGTCGCCGGATGCTGAAGGAGCAGCCGAAGACGGCGGTGTATGCCTATGAGGTCCGCGGCCAAGGGAAAGATCCCCTCAAGGAACGCCGCGGCGACATCGACGACCCGCAGAAGTGGTACCGCGATTTGAGCCGGTTCACCACGATGGTGCGCGGGAAGCACCCCGGGGCGAAGATCGTCTGGTTCGGCGAGAGCATGGGGGCTCTGATCGCCTCCCACACCTATCGCCTCGAAGTGGAGGCGGGAAATCCGCCGCCCTGCGACGCGCTGGTGATTTCCTCTCCGGTGGTGAAATTCCGCGAAGACTTCCCGCAATGGAAAAAGGACCTGGTCCGCCAGGTGGCCCACGTGGCTCCCACCGCGCGCGTCTCCATCGAATCCCTGGCGGGCGGCCAGGAGGTGCAGATGACCCACGACACGCTCCACTCCGAGCAGTCCGAAACGAACGCGTGGCACATCGACAAGCATACGCTCCGTCTGCTGGTGGCTCTGGGTGACCTCATCGAGGGCATGCCGTCCTGCGCGAAGACCTTCACCGTGCCGACCCTGGTCCTGCACGGCGGCAAGGATTTCTTCAGCAAGACGGAGGACGTGCGGGCATTCTTCGGCAATATCCCGGATAAAAAGGACCGGAGCTTCCGCCTCTATCCCGACTCCTACCATCTGCTGATG
>CAMPGU010000316.1 GCA_946885645.1 uncultured Haloferula sp. | reverse complement strand
GCCGCCTTCGCGACCACGCCTCGAAGATGAAAGCACGGGGACGATAGGGGGACAATTCAAACAAACGGCATCACGCGATCACGTGATGCCGTTTTTTCAATCTGCGGGAGACGGAGCGCCTGCTTTCAGGGGGGCGGGAGGACACGCAGGCCCTGCGGCGCGCTGGGAGCAGCGGTGGTGCCGAAGACGATATCGGACACGGTGTGGGAACCGCCCTCAAGCGCAACGATCGCCAGATGGTCCAAAGTGCTGACCGCCGCTTGTTCGTTGCGGAACTTGTAGTTGCTCGCAATCTGGACCGGAGTGCCGCCATCCGGAGTGACCGTCACCGAATATGTTTTCGCGTTCAGATCCGCGTTCAATTCAAAACGGTAGATCTTCCCGGCGGTATAGGTGACGGGGCTCATTGCCTGATAGGCTCCCCCGTTCCGGACATCGATGATGCCGTTGATCGCAAAACGGACGATGCAGGCCAAATCGGGGTAGTTGGCCACCGAGCCCAGCGACAGGCCGGTCACGCCATCGATCTGGCTACCGTCGGGGATCGCGTTCCAGCGGACCGTAAAGGTGCCCGATTGCACCGGTATGGTGACGTTGGTCCATGCCTCGCTGGCGATATAGGCCTCTCCGATGCCAAAGCTGGCGGAGCTCACCAGGCTATCCTCGTAGCTGCTCCTGACCCCCACCGCCTTCAAGGTGGAAGTCGTGGAAATCAGGAAAGGGCCGGTGTAACGCGTGGATGCCGAGCTCGGGGCACTGCCATCCAGCGTGTAGTAGATCGCCGAGGACGGCGTCGGGCAAGTGAGCGTCACCTGCTGGGGCGTGCTGAACAGGCCGCCTTTCGGCGAAATCACCGGAGCCTCCACCTGGTTGACGATGCGGTACTCCGCGGCAGCCACCGTGGAAGCTTCCAGTCCGGTCGCGGTCGCGAAGGCCTTCACGGTGGTCGTGGAGGACACGGTCAAGGGCGCGGTGTAGCGCGTTGAAGCGGCGGTCGGGGTCGAGCCGTCGAGCGTGTAATAGATGAGGGAATCTTTCGTCGAGCAGGTGATGGTGACTTGTTGCGGGGAGCCATAGGTTCCCGCAGCGGGAACGAATACCGGTCGGGACACCTGGGTGGTGGCTCCCGGATTGGCCCAGATGCCGTCCAGATAGCTGTCGGTCGGATAGGGCGGCATGCCGGAATTCCCTGCGTTCATCCCGGAAACCACGGTCCATTGGCCGCTCAGCGGTTGATTGGAATCTCCGTAGGCCTTGTTCGTTTTCGTGTTCGAGGCATATGCCCAGGGCCTCGGAGCATCCCTGGTATTGAGAGCCATGCCTCCGTAGAACACGCTGTCGATCGCCCTGAAGTTCTTGCCGGAACCGTTGAAAGCGTTGTTGGTCGCCTCGCTGGCACCACCCGGCAGGTGCGGATAGCGGGAAAGCGAGACATCCCCGGAAACGACATAGCATTTCTCCAAGGTGAGCCCGTCGATGTTGCCCGTCTGGATGGAGCAGTTGTTCGAGGAAAAGACCGCGGTATCGCGGAAATAGATGTTCGAATAATCGCCGCCGCCCGCAGCGGCGAACTGCACCGTATCCGTGTGCGGTTTGCCGCCGGTATAGTTGGCCTCGAAGAAGCGCGGGGCATGATAGCACCCGTCGAAACGCCAATCGGTGAATCCGCCGCCACCCGCGTAGTAGTCCGCCGAGTCGTCGCTTACGACGTAGTGATCGGGTTGGACAAGCTCCACGACCTCGATGCCCTCTGTGACAAAACCGTCCGTGCCGTAGATACCGAGGTGGCCGGTGCATTTGATCCACGCCAGCGCGGAACGACGGCAGCCCTGCATCTTCACGCCGCTGATGCCCGTGGACTCGAAGCCGGCGAAGCACACGCCGAAGACCTTCAGGAAGCGCACGCCGTTCTTCCAGGTCACGCTGCCGTAGCCGTCCCGGGGAGCGACCGTCACGCGCTGCCCCCAGCTCGCCGAGCCGATGTTCTCCAGCACGGGGATCGCCCCGCTGGAGCTGCCGTTGCCCGTCAGCTCGCCCGGTTGGACCAGGATCAGCGTCCCGCTATTGGCCTGGTTTGCCGTCACGCCTTGGAGCGCGGACTTGATGGCGCTCCAACTGCACGGCACCTCGACGATATTGGCGACGGTGTTGTCATACATGAACGGGGTCGGGATTCTCTCCGGCCAGTGGGTGCCGTTTGCCCCGAAAAACGGGACCCGCTCAGGCTTCGCGGATGCCCCGAAAGGCAACGCAAGAAGTGAAAGTAGAAGTGCGTAAATTTTAATTCTCATGAACATGGTCGGTTCGGTTTCCGAGTGCTCGTTTCAGTGTCTGGAACGGGGTGTGGGCGGCGAGCCGGATTGGCTTTCGCCATCGGATGAGAGCCCGTTCCCGCAGGGAACCGGATCCGATTCGTGCGACCCCGGGGGGAAGGTCGCCTTCTTTAAAGTCGAATTTTAACAGAGTTTAATTAACAGAAGTATTTCAGTTTGAGAATCCTAGACTCCAGTCTTTCGTTCCGTTAGCAAGTCGATTTTGCAATCTGCCACTAACCGCAAAGGTTCGCCGCAACCTGTTCATCCCCAGCAACGCGTCGGAATTCCATAATCCTCCGGGAGTGGTTAGGTCGTAAATACACGGATCGAAGCGGAACCGTCACGGAACGAGTCCTTGTTTCATCGCGCCGATCCGCCGCAGCGTCTCCGCGCGGAGGGGCTTCCGGTTCTTCAAAAGCCGCGGGAGGAGATGCTTTGCCGATTTCATCGCCCGGATGAAATCCCTTACATGGCCGCCACCACAGGCCTTCGCAAATTGATAGCAAGTCCGCGGAATTATATATTGGAACGCTCTCAATCCCGGAAGGCAGGAGACCGCCAGGAGGATCTGGTTCCGTGGCTTGTAGAAGACACTCACCTCGCTCCGGCGCGAAACCTCGTTGGCATGGTGGAGGGCGACCAAATCGGGGCAATGGAGGATCGAGCCGCCCTGATCGATGATGCGGAAAGCCAGTTCCACCTCCTCGTAGTGCATGTAGAGGATTTCGGGATACATCCCGGCTGCCACCAGTTCCTCGCGTCGGAAGGCGTAGGCCGTTCCACTGAAATAGGAGGTGAAGAACTCTTTGTCTGCATAGGCCTCCAGCGGCACCGGATGCCACCAGCGCGGCGTGTCTTCCGATTGCCCGTCCGGTTTCAGCAGGCGGAAGGCCAGACCGGTGACTCGAGGCATATCGCGGTAACGCTTCTCCACCTTGGAGATCAGATACTCGTCGGGAATGGTGACGTCGCTATCGAAGCCGACAACGATTTCGCCCTTGGCCGCGCGGATTCCCCGGTTCCGGGTGACGGCAGGGCCGCCGTTCTTCTCGTTCACGAGCAGGGTGACCTGTGGAAACTCGTGCCGGATCGCGGCGACGCTGTCATCGGGCGACCGGTCGTCCACCACGATGACTTCCATCTCCACATCCTTCTGGGCATAAACGTCGCGCAGAAGCGCCAGCACGCAGTCGCGGCGGTTATAGCTGGGAATGACGACGCTGATCATGTCGCTGTATTGAAAATGGATGGGGCTCAGACGGGGGTTTGCCCGGTGGTGCCGTAGCCGCAGATCCACTTGTTCCTCTCCTGCCACAGGGTCTGCCAGCGGCCGGCGCTGTCGTTGCGGCCGGGCACGGCCCGCAGCTTGCTGATCGCGGCCCGCAGTCCGGTGCCGGTGGCAAGAAGGAACAGGCCCAGCCATTGCGCCAGCCCCGTCCAGTGGGTCCGCACCAGGCTCGCCTTGCCGCGATACAGAAGCATCGTCTTGTGAACCGGCGTGTCCGAACAGCCGCCCACCTCGTGGATGAGCTTCGCGCTCGGGCAGATCACCGGCCGGTAGCCCGCCGCATGGGCCCGCATCGCAAGATCGGCGTCCTCGCCATACATGAAATAGCGCTCGTCGAGGCCGCCGAGCTCCTGCCACACCGCCGTAGGCGCCAGTAGGAAACAGCCGGTGATCACCCCGACCTCCTTCACCGTGTCGCGCTGCCAGCTCCCCAGGGATTCCGGGTCCAGCCACCGGTTGCGCGGGGCCATCGTGGTGATGCCGAAGGCGAAAAGGCTCATGCTCCACAGGGTGGGCAATCCCCAGCAGGAAGAAGGCTCCAGGCTGCCGTCCGGGCGCAGGGTGCGGCCGCCGTAAAGCCCGTGGCCGGGATTACCGCGGGCGAAATCAACGATCACGTCCACCGCGTTCTCAAGGATCACGGTGTCGGGATTCAGAAGGAGCACGAATTCCGCGTCGGCGTGCTTCACGCCGAGGTTCACGCCGGCGGCAAAGCCGAGATTGGTACCGGGGAGCACCAGCTCGACCTCGGGGAAGTTCTCGCGGATAAACGCGACGGTGCCGTCGCGAGAATCGTTATCGACCACGATCACTTGTTGGTTCACGACCTTCCTTTGAGCGAAAACGCTCTGCAGGCAGGCTCCGATGTGGTCCTCCGAATTGTAGGACACGATCACAATGGCTACGTCAGCTTTCATGCGGGGGGGGTGGGTGGATCAGCTAAGGGCAGGCACGGGCTCACGTGTTCCG
>CAMPGU010000315.1 GCA_946885645.1 uncultured Haloferula sp. | reverse complement strand
ATCGAAGGCCGTGTGGACGTCCATCACCGCGCCTTCGAGGATCGTCTGACGGGGATTGTGGGCATCAGTGCCGGTACGGAGGACTTCACCGCCGTGCGCACGGTGTTTCCTCCTCCCAATTCCCAACTGGTTCGCAGCGCCTTCCGTAGTGACAATGCCGGCCTCTTCCTCCTCGAAAAGTTTCAAGAGGGCGAATGGTCGGCACAACTCGGCCACCGTGTGGAGAAGCTGCGGATTTATGACCACAGCTTGGAGCAGTACGGCTACTTTCGCGATGAAAACGACTTCTCCAACAGCACATCTGCTGCGCTTACGTGGGAGCGCGACAATGCG
Source organism: uncultured Haloferula sp. (assembly GCA_946885645.1). The sequence continues at coordinate 4,307 of CAMPGU010000315.1, read as the reverse complement.
CTCGTCCTCGACCGCCTCAAGGTGACAGGCATCGTCTCCATGGTTGAGCGCCTGCCGACGGCGACGGAGCGCTACGCCTTTTGGAACAACGCGGGGATCGGCCGCTTCCTGATCGGCGGCGATCTGGATGGCACCCCCTTGTCACCGGAAGAATCCTTAGGCTACGAACTCGGAGTGGAAGTGGCCAAAGGACCGGCCACCCTCCGTCTCAACGGCTACCACTATGGTTTCGATAACTTCATCTTCCTACAGGAGGCCGTTGAGCAAACCGGCGGATTCGGGCGCGCGGTTCAATACATCGAACGCGCCGCCACTTTCACCGGCTTCGAGGCGGAAATCGACTGGAAGCTTCAGGAGAAGCTCACGCTTACGCTCATGAGCGACTACGTCCGGGCGGAAAACACCACCGATGGTGATCCCATCCCCCGGATGCCGCCGCTGCGCTTCGGCAGCCGCTTGGAGTGGAAGGACGACCGGTTTTCCGCCGGGCTCGAAGTGCGCCACGCGACTGCGCAGGACCGGGTGAAGCCCGCACCGCGGCCCGAACTGCCGAGCGGCTCCTACACCATGGTCAACGCGGACGCCTCGTGGACTCTGCCGGTGAAGTCGCACGAACTAACTTTCTTTCTGCGTGCCACCAACATTCTCAATGAAGAAGCAAGGGTCTCCACCTCCTTCCGCAAGGACGTGGCCCCGCTCCCGGGGAGAGGACTCTCCCTCGGAGTGCGCCACGAGTTTTGATCCCGCCTGGCGATCATTGGAAAATGAAGATCTTCCTCACGGTTTCCTAGCGCTAGAAAGACCACCATCCCTCAATCGCATGTTGGCGTGGACCCACAGGCCGGTGCCGTCCCAGTGGAGCAATTTGATCAGCGTGCGGGTGCGGTTGGTGAAGGCGAAGACCGCGCCGCCACGGGGATCCTCGCCGAGTTGGGAAACAACCAACGCGTCGAGGCTGTCGAAGCTCTTGCGCATGTCACACGGCTCGTATGCCAGGAAAACGCGCAGGCTGCCGGAAAGCGTCAGCATGACCGGGAGCCGGCGAGGGATTGGATCAGGCCCACGACGAGCGGCAACTTCTCCAGGCTGACAATCTCGAAGCTGGTGCCCGACCGCAGGACGACACTCACGGGGGTGCCGGTTGGGTATCGGGCTTCTCCTCGTCGACGATCACCTCGGCAAAGGTCGGGCGCTTGGAAAAGGTCTCCGCATCACCGGACGCTTGTTCCTTCCTTCGTCGCTGGAGCCAAGCGGCAAACGTGGAATACGAAAGCGCGCGCTGCCGGGTGCCATGGCCGAAAGGGAGCTTGCGTCGAAAGCCTTGGATTGGAGCGCGGAGTTCAGCCCGCGCCTCGGCGACCTGCTGGAGGACGGCGCGGAGCTTCACCTCGACGACCACTTCCCGGAATGGTGCGACGGATCGGGCAGCACCGGCACGCTCCTTTTCACGATCCGCCGTGAAGCGGATGGCGCCATCGGGGTACATCCCCGGGGAATCGCGTGGAGGTCCCAGCCGGACCAAGGTTCCTCGCTTCCGTCTTAGTCGGGGACCAGCCCCTAGCCGAGACGGGCTTCCGCTCTCGATACCAATTCGGAGGGAGAAAATCCCAGCCCCCGGGCGACCTTGATCAAGCATTCGATCGTTGGCCGGCGGGCCAGCTTCTCGTAATTGGCGATCGCCTGCTGGGAGACTCCGCTTGCCTGAGAAAGGGCGTAAACGCTCATGCCGAGTTCCTCCCTGCGGCGATGAATTTCCCGGCAGATCGCATCGACCAGCTTGTCTGGCGTCGGTTCGCGTCTCACTGCGGGTCAAGCTGCCTTTTCAAGCCGCTTGACCTTTACTTCACATTTGTAGAGCATCGGGAGCATGTTTCCCCTTCATGGATGTCAGGGACGAAGCCCCTCCCCGCTACGGTCGTCAAAACAACGCCAAGGTTTCCAAAGCCGGGCGAGCCGGTTCCTCCAGCCGACGGTTCTTGGCGCAGTAGTCCTTCTCTCTTCCTGCAGCAAACCCGCCCCTTTGAACACATCCTTCCGGCGCTCAGCCTTGGACTCCGCTGGGCTGGTCCTGCAGGTGCGGAATACCAGCAGCAAGAGCCTCTCCTGCGCCATGACCGCCACGAACAAAACCGACGGGCAGACCTGCAGATACAGCTTCTCGCCTGCCCCGAGCGGTTTTAACGAGATCGGCATCGTTGAGGCCGGGTGGTCCTTCAAAAGCGGCGAAAGTGTCCGGATCGATGTCGAGGGGCACCGGAGCCTCTCCCTCCAAGTCCCATGAACATGGACGAGATCAAGTTCCAATGCCCCAACTGTATGGGGAGTATCTCAGCCGGGCCTCCATGGTTCGGAAAAAGCACCGGCTGTCCCCACTGCAACCGGCTGATACAGATTCCCCTCCCCGCCTGCACCAGCACCCCCGCTTCCGCCCGACCGGTCCATGTTCCGAGGGCAGTACGATCGTCGCGGCTAGCCGGACGGTTTGCCACCTTCGTGAAGCAGCGAAAGCCCTTCGTGATCACAGTCTGCTCGCTACTCACGGTATTCCTCGGCCTGCAGATCGTTGTACGGACGAAGCCAGAACCGAAACTGGACCGGGTTTCCCCAGCCGTCATGTCGGACGATCCCTTCGTGCTGAGCAACGGCTACCGGGTCCAAAGCCTTCAAATTGAAAAGCGGGGGTCGGACGGCAGGATCCACATCTTGAGGGATTCGGAGGGTTACCAAGCGTTCAAACGGATGGAAGAAGAAGCCCGCACTCCCGAGGACAATTTTGCTGAATGTTCCGCCTGCAACGGCACAGGAAAGAATCGGAGCACCTCGGTCAGCAGGTGCGGTAGTTGTTCCGGACAGGGAACCCGCCTCACTCCATCAGGTCACCGGATGATCTGCGGCGGCTGCGACGGTACGGGCATAGGAAAACAAGATCCGGAGTGCATCTACTGCCACGGGTCGGGGAGAGTGAAGTAAGCCCTGGCTCCCGCACCCCCGGCGCTTGAGTCCAGTTCTCAGTCTGCAGGCACCCCGGAACGCCCCGGCGAGGGCGTTCCGGGGTGACGGTCGCTCTTTTTTGGTAGCACTTTACCGCAAGCCCTTCGACATGCACGGAACTCGCACGGTCCGCAGAGCACGCTTGGGACTTCCCGCGGGGATCTTCCGCTCCGACGTCCTCGACACGATCTGGCACCTGGACCTTCCCGACTTCCACGAGCGCTGCGAGATCTGGGATCTGGCCGCCGGACGCCACGGCTGGTGCCCCGCGAATTCGACCAGGTGCTGCTGTCCCGGGCTTCCCACGAAAGCACTCAGGCCGACATTCATGGGCGCGGTGGCATCGACTTCGCCGAGTTCGGGGAAGATCCAGCCCGCCTTGGCCATCTTTCCGGTCGGCTTGTCGCAGAGCGCGATTTCCAGCGGACGCTCGGAGTAGATCGCGGCGAGAGCACCTGCTCGAGGCATTGTCGGAACTCCAGCCGGTGGCGCGGGCAAGACCTGACGAATTTGCACGAATGACCCGCTGGGTGAGCCGTTGTGCGATTCCCGCGCGTTGAAAGCTGATCCGGAGTGTCCCAGGGACGCTCCGGGATCCAAGCCCTTCTTTTTTGCTCGCACACCTCTATCACACTGGATTCCGCGCCCGCAGGGATTCGCTATAGGGGACGGGTAGCCTGTGCGGCAAGTTGGGGTAAGGCATCGCTCGGCGGCTTATTACGAGTTTCCATTCCACGGTCGTGCATTCGACCACGTTCTGGCCGAATTGACGTCGCGTTTCTTCGGATGAACCACGGCATCAGTTTGGCTAAGGCCATTGTGCCGGGAGTTCCGTGGCCCGCCGGACGACGCTTGTTGAGACTGCCCACTGAGCACCTCCCTCCCGGTCGGGTCAGCGGTCGGCCCGTTTCCGTCCTCATACCACCAGTTCGTGGCGCAAGAGCACCAGATCGTCCTTGCGATGACACCTCCCGAAGTCCGTCACCCATATCTTCTTCCAGCCGGTGGGAAATCCCACGGAGCGCGGGGCTAGCCATCGGCGTAGGTGCCTGGAAACCCACAAGCCTCAAGAGGCCGAAAGCCCACCGCTAAGGGGCTCGAAGCGCGGAGCCAGCAGATGGTTTACTGCAAACGCTACCACGTAGGCCACTGAACAGAATCCAAAGATGATCGCGTAACCGTTCTCGAATTTGTCCAGGGCCATGCCGGTTAGGATTGGAAACCCCATCCCGCCCAGCGACCCGGCAGTGCTGCCGATTCCGATCAGCGAAGCCACCGCGCGCTTCGGGAACATGTCGGAGACGGTAGTATAGAGG
>CAMPGU010000314.1 GCA_946885645.1 uncultured Haloferula sp. | reverse complement strand
CCCCCTCTGCATCGCCCCGCCCCGTGCACCCGCAATGCCGCGACCCTCGGGGGCGCCGCTTGACGAAGGGATTCTCCAATTTGATCTGAAAGCGCTCGTCCACCGCATCCCGGAGGCATTCCGAGAACAGTCCCCTCGCGTTTCGAAGGGTTGTTCGGATTGTGTTCTGGCCACGTGACACCACCACCGGATCGCGCCCCCTCAGGTTCTCGAGGCGTTGGTCAATCCAATCCTGCAGCATCGCTCTCGAAATCGAGGCGAGTGGATAGCTGTGAATCTTCTGCCGTGCCTCTTCAGCGCGAGCTCGAGCGAGCCCCAACGTTTCTCCCACGATGCAACGCAGCGCCTCGTAATACTTCAGGAAAGTCTGCTCCTGAACCGGACTGACCTTGATCGCCAAGTCACGCCAGTCGGCGATGGTCGGCCCCGAGGTTTGCTCCGCGGAGCCCTCTCCCTTCGACCCGACGACAACCTTCCCCTCCACCACCGGCCAACCGTTAACGAGGACTTCAAGGTACTTCGCCAATGCTTCGTCCGCCGCTGCTTCCTTGGTGGTCGCCTTCAACACCACCTTGCGGCGGTCCTTCCGGACCTGAATCCTGACGTAGTAGTTGCCCGATGACCAACCCGGCTTCTCTTCGAGGAAGACCTGCGACTTCCAGTAAGCCGCTGTTGTTTTCGAAGGGGGACGTTTCGATGATTTTGATGAGGATTTGGAGGGGTGTGGAGGCATGGAATCTTCGGCCATTCTTCGGCCACTTTTTCTGCATCCCCCTGCACCGACGCGACCCGATGTGTAACGATTATTTTTTGCAACACCCTCACCCTAAGCCACTCCCATCAGATCAACTCAGGTCACATCGGATCACGAAAGATCATTCTTTTTTTGACTAAGGATCTAGTGGAGTAATCCGTGGGGGTTCGAGTCCCCCCTCGAGCACCATCCTTTTCCCATCAAGGAATCCCGACGCTGAAAGGCCTCGGGATTTTTTGTGGGGTTTTGGGCGCGTTCTTCCGGGACACGGGACGGCCGGGGTTTCCGCTGAAGCTTACGCCGCGGGGTTACCTAGGGCCCAGGCTTGTCCGGCCGTTCGGACTCCGGTTGTTCCAAGACCGATCAAGGGCCATCCCCGTCTTCCCGGAAGCCTCTCGCGGGGTGCGTCCGCCTTGGCAGCAGACGCCACACGGTTCACTTCCAATCAAGGGGCATCGGCGGCGTGTTTCAGCTCCCGTTCGAGAGCCGAGGCATCCGCGTCGTTTATTGCCAGCGGGATGGTGAGTCCGTTCGAGAGAGGGGCCTCCACCTTGATCACACTGACCGCCCGTCCGCGCCAGACGACGGCCAAGCGATCTCCGATACGTTCGGAGGTTCGCTTATGCAGGGCCAAGATATCTTCGTCGTTTCGCAGCGTGAGAAACAACTCCTTGCTCCCGCCACCCGATTTCGACCAGCCGACGGTGGCCAGCATCGGTGGCGTCAACAAGGCCTTCCTCGCCACGCGGATCGTCCCCGCACCGGGAGATGCGCCGGGAATCCTGATCGTATTACGATCATCCGGGAGAGCCACCCAGCGGAGGGAGAATTCTTCAAGGCCCGGCCATCTCATGCCCGCATCCACCAGCATGTCGCTCAATGAATTCCCGAGAGTGCCGAATTCGCGGTCAAGCCGCTGAACCTCATCCTCATTCGCAGCCCGTTTCGCGAAATCGATATCCAGGGCGAGCGCCTCCATCCGATCCAAGAAGGGCTGGCAGATGGTTCCCCGGAGGGATTCCTTCCAGCGACTTTCGAGAGCCTGCTGTTCCTTCCACACCTCACTCCGGGCCATATCCCGGGGTGCGGTGGTCTGGTGGAAACGCGCGTAATCCTCAAACGCGCGCAGGGCATCCTGCGGAATAGGTTTCAGCCCCGTCATCTCCGGTCCGGCGGAGGAAGGCTCTCCGGGTGCCTGTGGTCCGCCATAGGCTGGAGGTGGAGGCGGTGTTCCCCCTTGCAGCCTGTCATAGCCGGGCGGTAGCAGCGGTGCCTGCACCTGTGCTTGGCCCGGGTTCCGGACCAACTTGTAACGGATCTTCACACCGGGGGGCTTCGTCGCCCGGCCGAGGATCTCGAGGACGCCGGTCGTGCCCTCGCGGGTGACAAAGGCCATCGCTGCCGGACCGGGGGAGCTAGCCACGTGAAAGAAGGATTCCCCCTCGGCCGAGCGGAACCGGTTCCCGAAAGGAGCCGCATGGATCGCTTCGATCACATCAGCGGAACTAAAGGAGCCGAACTTCAGCGGCGGTTTCTGATTCCGGCTGAGACTGAAGGCCATGCCTTCAAACAAACGGAGCCCCGGCCTCGCCTGGGAGCCGGGCATGTGCACCGCGGCATCCGCACCGGTTTCCCGCAACCAGCGCACATCGGCGGCCTCCAACCGCGATTCACCCGCAACCATCTTGCGCGCGAGCCCTTCAGGCGGGACCAACAGTTGCCCCGTCTCGAAATCCAGGAGGCAGGCCGTTCCGGCGAGCGGCTCCGGCACCGTCAGCGACTCGGTTCGGCCGAAGCTGTCACGCTGCATCGGATGTCTCCCCTCCATTTTCGCAAACAACGCAGCGAGGGCCACTATCGCCGAGGCGAAGACCGCCAGCATCGCCGAGGCACCCAGCCATCGGCCCCTTCTGGAGAAGCCCTGATAGGGAACGGGCGAAGGCGAGCCGGCCGGAAGAGCTCCGGTCTTGGAGCGCGCCGCCTCCTGGATCGCCGCCAACCACTCGGCCGCCCTCCGATTGGCCGATCCCGCAAAGAGGATCCTCCCCCGGACGGGAGTGAGGATCAGGCGCCGGCTTGTTCCCGCCTCCTCATATTGCAGCTCGATCGAGCGCAGTCCCGCGGGGCTTTGGAAAAACGGATAGCCGATCAGGTCGAGACGACTAATCGCAGCGAGGGGGATGACCGTCCTTGCTAAACCGGCCTGGAACTCCAGGCGGTCGGAGAAGAGGCGGAGCGAGCCCAGGCCTTGATGGAGTTTCGCCGCGCCCCAGACGGTGGAGAGGAATTCCGGCGTCGCGTACAGGCTCTCGTCGGATTTCAGGAGTTGCGCTGAATCTCCCAACGTTTCCACCGCCGTCCGGAACTCGCCAGCCGTCTGGTAGCGGCGCTCCGGCTCTGTCTCCAACGCCCGCAGCACCATCTCATCCAGCCTGACATCGATCCGGACCTTCTTCGACGGCGCGACGAGGTCCTTGCCCGGCCGCTCGCCCGTTAGCATTTCATAAAGCACCACGCCCAGCGCGTAGATGTCGGTGCGGGGATCGATGCCGTTTCGCGACGTGCCTTGCTCCGGTGCCATGTAGGGTGGCGTGCCGGCGACCTCCCCGGCCGCGCCGACGAGGGAAGCGATGCCGAAGTCAGCGATTTTCACGCGCCCATCTTTATCCAGCAAAAGATTCTCCGGCTTGATGTCGCGGTGCACGATCCCCTTGCCGTGCGCGTATTGCAGCGCATCACAAATCGGCGGGACGATGGCGAGCGCGTGTTGGGGCTCCAGCTTCCCCTCGCGCAGGAGGTCGCGCAGGTTTACGCCGTCCACGTATTCCATGACGATGTAGAACAAGCCGCTCGTTTCGCCGAAGTCGTGCACGGTGACGATGTTCGGATGGCTGAGTTTCGCAAGGGTGGCTGCCTCGGTGGCGAATCGATCAAAGAACTTCTCCTCGCCCACGCGTTCGGGCGGCAGGATCTTGATTGCGACCATACGGTCCAGGGACTTCTGCCGCGCCTTGTAAACGACGCCCATGCCCCCGCGACCGAGACATTCCAGGATTTCGTATTGGGGGAATTTCTCCGCAAGTTCTTCCGGCGTGAGCGGTGGCGAATGCGGTGCCTGCTCCCCTCCGGGCATGGTGTAGGAATCGAAATTCATCGCCATCAGACAGCGGGGGCACAGCCCGCCCGGAGCCTCCACTGAAATAGGGGTGCCACAGCGCGAGCAGGATTTGTCGGGATTTTCCGTCATGTCTGTCTATTCCGAAAAGCCGCCGGTTTGTTACGTCAGTGCCGCCATCAGGGCCTGCATTTCGGGTTCCACTTCTTTTTCGCTGGAGACCGTCCTCGCCACCTCGTCGCGGATCAGCATGCAGTACCGTTTACGCAAACGATGCACCGCCACCCGTGCCGCGCCTTCGCTCGTCGCTAGCCGCCTCGCCAGTTCCGCGTAGTCGGTCTCCCCGCGACCGGCGGTGAGACAGCCCTTCAGAAGGGAAAACTCCCCCTCGGGATATTCCGCGCCCAATCGCCGCAGGGCGGCATCCAGCAGGGCAAGCGCCCAGCGGCGGTCGAACACCTCGTCCGGCGACAATTGGCGTGATGTCTCGTTCGCGCAAAGGCGCTCCGCCAGTTCCGCGTCCAGCGGTACCGTCTCCGCGAATCCGCCGCGCTTCGCCGCGTGCGCCCGCTGCCACTCGTTCACCATGTAGCGCTTCAGGGCGGTAACGAGAAAGGTCCGGAACCTCCCTCTCCCGCGATCCGCATCCGCCAACCAGCCCTTCTCCAGCAGCTTCGCGAAAAAACCCTGTGTCAGATCTTTCGACGTCTCCACATCATTGCCCGCCAACCGCGCCACTGCATAGACCGGCTGCCAATATTGCCTGCAAAGCGCCTCCAGCG
>CAMPGU010000313.1 GCA_946885645.1 uncultured Haloferula sp. | reverse complement strand
GCCGCCGACGGAGGATCTTGAAAAAGTCCCGCACCATCTCTACGGAGTGCTTTCCCCCGACGAGCCTGTGGACGCGATGGCCTACCTCCGGCGAGTCGTGCCGGTCATCGGGGAGGTCCTAGCGCGCGGGAAAACTCCCGTAATCACCGGCGGCTCCGGGCTTTACCTGAAGTTCCTCTCCCACGGTCCCTCTCCCCTGCCTCCGGGCGATCCGGGATTGCGTGCCGAGCTCGACTCGATGTCTTCCGAAGAGCTGGTAGCGAAGCTGCGGGAACTCGATCCGGTGGAAGCAGCGCGCACCGATCTCCATAACCGCCGCTACGTCTCGCGGGCGCTGGAAGTCTGCCTGCTCTCGGGAGTCCCCTGCTCCACCCTGCGGGACGCTTGGGAACAGGCTTCCGCCGCCCGGGCCTCGAAGCTCCGCGGGACGCTGATCCTGCGCCCGCGTGAGGAGCTCCACGCGCGCATCGCCCGGCGCACCCGCACGATGCTGGAAAGCGGCGCGATCCCGGAAGTCGCGTCCCTCAAGGATCCGGCACCCGGCTTGGAGAAAGCCATCGGACTGCGCGAGATCCGCCGCTATCTTTCCGGAGAGATCGATCTCCCAGCCTGCGAGGAGCTCATCAACGCCGCCACCCGACAATACGCCAAGCGCCAGGAGACCTGGTTCCGGCGGGAGAAGTGGCTCGAAACACGTGCGACTCCGTAACGGGCAACGGGGCTACTCCCAGTGCCAGCGGATCTCCTGCACCACATCGGGATGGAGGCTCTGGTGCACCGGGCAGCCGTTCCCGGTCGCTTCCAGCAGCTTCCGCTCCGGATGATCGGCAGGCAGCGGGACCTCGATGTCCACTTCCAGTTTCGAAATCCGGCGCGGGGTGTCGGTGGACATGTGCTTCTTCACCGTCACTTTCATCCCTTCCAGGGAGATCTCCTTCCGCTTCGCCACGATACCCATCACGGTCGCCATGCAGACCCCGAGCGCGGTGGCCACGAGATCGGTGGGTGAAAAGGACTCGCCGCGGCCGTTGTTGTCCACCGGAGCGTCGGTTTCCAAGACGGTTCCGGAAGGTCCGTGGATGGCGCGGCAGTGGAGCTCGCCCTGGTAGTCGATCTTGATTTCAACCATCGTCTTCTTCGTTGCTCAATTCGTCGGAAAGGGTTTCCGGGTTCACGGGCACCTTGGCAAGCACGGCCCGGAAGCCGGAGAGGATATCGCGGAATTCCGGCGGCTGGATATTCCGGTAGCCGGTGTAGAGATTCGCCCGCAGGTAGGTGTTCCAAGCTCCGCCGCGGAGCACGCCGTAGCGGGTGCCGGAGGTGCTGCTGCTGCTGTTGTAGTCGTCGGAGACCCACTCGTTCACGTTCCCGCAGAGATCGTGCAGGTCCAGCGCGTTCGGAGGAAAAGACCCCACCGGGGCGGTCGCCTTGAAGCCGTCGTCGTAGCCCTCGATCGTACGCTCCGGAGTGATGCCCGGCATCTGCGTGGCCGAGGCGTCGGCGAGGTTTCCCACCTTGATCTGCAGCTTCGTGGGCGGCCAATCGATGCCCCACGGGAAGACCTTCTGCATCTGCTGCTCGCGCCGGGCGGGTGATGAGTCGGAATCCTCGTCCAACTGAGCCAGCATGCTCCACTCCAAATCCGTGGGCAGCCGGTACTCGTGCACCTGGCTGATGCGCTCCTGCCTGCGCTCGATCCGGGTAAGCCATTTGCAGAAATCCTCCGCCTCCTTGCGGGAAACATTCACCACCGGGTGATCCGGTCCCTGCTCCAGCCCGCTGGGAGGCAGGCGTGCGGCCCCGGACTCGGGATCGGAAAGGTAGGCCTCGTAGTCCTTCACCCGGGTCTCCCAGGCGCAGGCCATGAACTCCCGCCCTACCGGAACGAATTTCATGCCCAGCCCGTTCCCCCACGGCTTGTCCATCACCACGCTGTGGTTCAGCTCCAGCTTCAGGTGGAGGGGCAGCTCCTGCCCGGGTCCCAGCGTCACCTTCCGTGTCAGCGGCTTGTAGCCCTCCAGCACCACCAGCAGCTCGGTTTCGCCCGGCTTCAAGGTGTCGATCCGGAGGGAGCCATGAGGCATGCCGTTGGTGCGTCCCACGGAGTTGTTGAAGGTGGCGTCCGCCGCTTTGACGAAAATTTCCGCGCCGGCGGGTTCGGTCGTGAGGTCGATGGCGGCGAAGCGGATGGTCTGAACATAGCAAAGGAAAGGCTTCAGGTTCTCCTTGCGCGCCCGCTCGCTCATTCCGGGATGATCAAATTCCTGCATCCGCGGGATCATCTCGTGCTGCTCGGTCAGATAGCCCTGCTGCACGGCACCGGCGGCGAGCCAGTAGCAAAACTCCTGCGCTTCTCCCAAGCTCGTCAGCACGATCTTCCGCTTCACCCCGCCTTCCTCGACTTCGATGAACTCCGCGGCGTCCTGAGGCCGCTTCTTGTCCTCGATGTAACGCTTCCATTCCTCTTCTCCCACCACCTGCTTGCTCTCGTGGCCTTCCTGGATCGGGCGATACTGCTGGTCGAGCTGATCGACCCAATCGAGACCGACGAGCGGCGGGGCATCGATGGTCAGCTTGAACTCCTGGATGAAGGTTTCCTTGGCGGCGGACTCCGGCACCACGAAGGAGTGGTAGTCGGTTTTGAAGCCGGGCTTCTTGATGAGGTAGGTCAGGTGCGCACCGACCTTCTTGGGAAAGGTCTCGGTGGGGGTGCTCATGGAGACCAAGGCCCCCTTTTCGTCGTAAACTTCGGCTCCCGAGGGAATCGTCGTTACCTTGATGGCGCCCATCACCACTTCTTCCCTTACCTTTCCCGGGCTCGCCTGTGAATCCTCCGTCCCCGGCCCGTCGCCCGTAAAGCCATCGACGATCCCGTTCCAAGCGCTGCCCTTGAAAGACTCCCACGCCCCGAAGACCAGCACCGCCGCGGTCAAGAGCGTCGCGATCAACGCACCCACCGGCCGCCTCCTGCGGCGACGGCGCTTGCCCTCCTGGAGCCGCCGCAGCGAGTCCGCCAGATCCGCGGCGGTTGAAATCCGGCGCTTGGAGAGCTGCGGTTCGCACACATCGCAGATCACCTGGTTCAGCGCCTGCCAGCGCTTCCGCTCGGGGCCGCCGGGCAGTTCGTCCGGCAGTTCGGGAAAGTCCATCCGGTCCTTTCCGGTGGCGATCTCGTAAAGAACCTTTCCCAAGCTATACACGTCCGCCTGGGCGGAGCCCGGGCCCTCCGGCGGGACGAAACCCTCCGTGCCGACGAAGGTCCGCTGGCCGCGCGTGGCCACCAGGCCGATATCCGCCAGCTTCGCCTTTCCCGCCACGAAGATCACGTTGGCAGGCTTCACGTCGCGATGGGCCAGCCCGTTGTCGTGCAGGTGGCGCAGCGCTTCCGCGAGGCGCACCCCCACGTCGATGCATAGGTCCGTGTCCAGCCGCCGGCCCGGCGTCCGCTTCACGTCGCTGCTCAGGGTGCGGGCCTCGTATTCGATCGGGTTGATGTCCCGCCCGGCGATCACGTCGTCGCCCAGCTCCATCACGTAGTAGTAGAAGGAGCTGCCATCCGGGCTACGGCCCACGTGGAGGATATTCACCAGCCCCGGGTGATCCCGGGAGATGGGCTCGAATTTCAAGATACCCTCGAACTCCCGCTCGAAGCCCCGTTCATCGTCGAAATCCGCACGCCATACCACCTTCACCGCACGCAGTGCCCCGGTGACCCCGCGTGCCAGCCACACTTCTCCATAGGCCCCGCCGCCCACTTTCCGCAGGACCTCGTGGTCGGGTATGACCGGATCAGGGCGCGGGCTACTCGTCGCCATCCTCTTCCAATCGGGCGAGTTCCTTCTTCAAGACGGCACCCACGCGGTGCTTCGCGAGATAAACCTGTGCCATGCTGACATTCAGGTGGTCCTGCACCTTCTTTGCATCCCACTGGCGGACCACGTAGCAATCGAAAATCTGGTACTGCTTCGGCGAGACCTGGGCTTTCACGCGGGCCAAGGCGGCATCGGCGACGTTCTTTTTCCATTCCACGTCCCACAGCCGCGCCAGCAGGTCGCCCTTCGGATCCTCGAAACGGTCGATCACGGCCGTCTTGCGGTCATCCTCCCATTCGCCGCCCGCCATTGCGGTGTCCTTCTTGCGCTTGCGGAATTGGTCGTTGATCCGCCAGCGCGTCATGTTCATCAGCCAGGTTTTGAAAGACCCTTGCTCGGGATCGTAGAGCTTCTTCTTGCTCTGCTTGGCGATCGAAAGAACGGTTTCCTGGACGCAATCGTGGGCTTCGTCGGGACGTAATCCGGCCTTGATCGCCACCGCGTAGATCAGCCGCCAGTAGGTCTGGTAGAATTCATCCCAAGTCTTCTGGTCCTCCCAATTGTCCAGCCTGGCGATCAGGCTTTTGCGGGTCTTTTCATAGGCTGCCGCGAGCACCTTGTCGCGTTCCTTGTCGTACTCTTGGTCGGACATCGGCTCCCCCTTACCATACCGGGGCAAGGGTGTCTTTCACGGAGTTTCGCAGGCCCCGCTGCAGCAGGGAAATATTTGGCCAGGGAGATAGTTAAGAAATGCGAAGCATCGAGGTTCGCATTTACATCCCCGTTTCGTGCGGCATAGCCTCCGCTGCTGTTTGTTACTTTCTCCATTCCGGACACCCCGCCGGAATTCCCCCCAC
>CAMPGU010000312.1 GCA_946885645.1 uncultured Haloferula sp. | reverse complement strand
CGTACAAGTGTAAACCATGTCCCCGGCCTTTGCTCGGAGAGCGTTCCCTGCCTTTGGACCGGAGTTCAGGCCATCGCCTTTTCCATCAGCGCGTTCATGCGCTTCACCAGATCGCGGGCGTCGTCGAGCAGGCCGGCGGCGATGAGGGCGTTGTCGAGCATCTGGCTGGCCACCATTTTTGCGAGCTCGGGGTTCTTCTCCCGGGTCTCGGCGAGCTTCTTCACCAGCGGGTGGCGCGGGTTGATCTCCAGCTCCACCTTCACCTCGTCTTTGAAATTCTCGTCCATCGCCTTCATCATCCGGCGCATCTGGGCGGTCATGCCGTCCTGCGGCACCAGCGCGATCACCGGGCTATCCACCAGGCGCTTGCCGGCGGAAACGGCGGTCACCTTTTCGCCCAGCTCTTCCTTCAGGAAGGAGCAGAGCTTTTCGGTCTCCTCCGCGCCCAGCGCCTCGCCTTCGGCAGCGGTGTCTTCCAGCTCCACGCCGGAGTGGCTGATCGAGACCAGCTTCTTGCCCTCGTATTCGCCCAGCGATTCGACCACGTACTCGTCCACCGGATCGGTGAAATAGATCACCTCCAGCCCGCGCGCCTTGAAGGCCTCCACATAGGGGCTGCTCTCCAGTTGTGCCCGACCGGGGCCGACCAGATAGTAAATCTTGTCCTGCCCGTCCTTCGCACGCGTCAGGTAGTCGGCGAAGCTCGCGAGCTTCCCCTCCTCCGTCATGGAGGACTCGAAGCGCAGCAGCTTCGCCAGGCCCTCGCGGTGCGCGTAATCGGTGGCCACGCCTTCCTTGAAGAAGCGCTCGAACTTGCGGTAAAAGCCCTGGTATTTCTCCGGGTCGGACTCGGCTTCCTTTTCGAACATCTTCAGCACCCGCTTGCCGATCACGCTGCCGAGCTTCCGCACCAGCGCGCTGTCCTGCATGGTCTCGCGGGAAATATTCAGCGGCAGGTCGGCGCTATCGATCACGCCCTTGAGGAAACGCATCCACTCGGGCAGCAGGCCTTTCGGGGAGGGGTCGATGAGTACCTTCTTGCAGTAGAGGGCCACAGCCGGCTCCATCTTGTTCATGCCCCAGCGCTCGACGTTCTCGCTCGGGACGAAGACCAGCGCGTTGATCGCGATCGGCGCGTCGGCGCTGAAGTGCAGGCGGTAGGCGGGCTCGTCGTAGGCGTGCGCGGTGAATTGGTAGAAGGACTTGTACTCCTCCTCCGTCACGTCGGATTTGTTCTTCAGCCACAGCGCCTCGACGTTGTTGATGCGCTCGCCGTTGAGGTGGATCGGGAAGCCGACGAAATTGCTATACTGCTCGATCAGGCGCTTCACGCGCGCGGCGTCCGCGAATTCCGCGTGCTCTTCCTTGAGCTTGAGCACCAGCTTCACGCCGCGCTCCTCGGCGGCGGATTCCTCGATCGAGTAGCCGCTCGCGCCATCGCTGGTCCACACCAGGCTCTCGCCATTCTCCCGCCAGCTCCGGGTGTGCACCTGCACCTCCCCCGCCACCATGAAGGCGGAGTAAAAGCCGACGCCGAACTGGCCGATCATGTTCGCGGGGGTGTTCCCGCTTTCCTTCATCGCCTGCAGGAAGGCCTTGGTGCCGGAGTGCGCGATGGTGCCGAGGTTTTCCACCAGCTCTCCGCGGGTCATGCCGATGCCGCGATCGGCGATGGTCAGGGTCTTTGCTTCCGCGTCCGTGGTGATGTGGATCTCCAGCGGCAGCGCAGCATCGTGGATGTCCTTTTCCGTGCCCTGGAGGTGCCGCAGCTTCTCCATCGAGTCCGAGGCATTCGAGATCAGCTCGCGCAGGAAAATCTCGCGGTCCGTGTAGAGGGAATGGACGACGAGATCGAGCAATTGCTTGATCTCCGCCTGGAAGGAATGCGTTTCGAGAGTGGCTTCGCTCATGGGAGTGACGATCGGTTTGGGACGGCGAAAATACGCATCCCGCGGAGTCTGTCAAAGCCGGGTGTTTCCCGCGGGACCGGGAGAAGGAGGGACCGGGATGGATAGGATAGATAGGATAAAAGCTTTTCCCGCAACCGCGTCGGCTTCCTTGCCTTTGTAGGCGCGTTCGTGAGAACGCGATGGGAGCGGCCCCCTCAACCGCAGGGGAAGGGACTCGCCGGAGGGACCGCTCTCGCGGTGTCACCACCGCGCCTACGAAAAACCCGGACTCTTCTCAAGATCCCATCCATCCTATCCATCCTATCCATCCTGGTCCAATACCGGACCAAGGGGGTCATGAGGAGACCGGGATGGATAGGATCAATAGGATGGGGATCCCGGAAAAAGGCAGATGTGGCAGAGCACCTGCCTCGAAATCCCATCCATCCTATCCATCCCGCCCCCCCCAACAAAAAAGCGGGCCACGGATTTCCCGCGGCCCGCTCTTGGAAGAAGCACTCGATCTCAGTTCGCCAGGTAGCTGGACACGCCTTCGTGGTCCGGCTTCATCGCCTTGTCCCCGCGGCTCCAGTCCATCGGGCAGACTTCGCCGTGTTCCTCGAAGTGCTGGAGCGCATCCACCACCCGCAGCGCTTCGCGGATCGAGCGGCCCAGCGGCATGTCGTTAACGATCTGGTGGCGGACGATGCCCTCGCGGTCGATGAGGAAAAGGCCGCGGTAGGCGACCAGTTCGCCCTTCACGGTGAGGCTGCCGTTTTCGTCCACTTCGTAGTCACCGGCCAGCACGTCGTAGGCATCGGCGATGGTCTTGTTCACATCGGCCACCAGCGGGTACTTCACGCCCTCGATGCCGCCCTTCGCCTTCGGCGTCTGGAGCCAGGCCCAGTGGGAGAATTCCGAATCCGTGGAGCAGCCGACGACGGCGACCTCGCGTTTTTCGAACTCATGCAGTTCTTCCTGGAAGCGATGCAGTTCGGTGGGGCAGACGAAGGTGAAGTCCTTCGGGTAGAAGAAAAAGACGACGTATTTTTTCCCGGCATATTGGTCGAGGGAGAAGTCTTCGATGATGGTTTCGCCTTTGACGGCTTTGGCACGGAAGGACGGAGCTTTCTTACCTACGAGTACGGACATGGTCTTATGGTGAGGTGGTTCGGGAAGTTCTGCCGCATCCGCGGCGGGCGCGCCGTAGGCCCTCCCGGCCTGCCGGGCAACCCCTTTTCCTTGCCCTGCAGGGGAAGCACGGCCCGCACCAACCGCGTGCTGAACCGGGGCGAAGAGCAGCCCCGGGCCCGCCGCGATCCCTCTTGCCCGCCGCCGCCACGACGCTATCATCAAGACATGGGCGCCAGCATCCATGAAATCGAAGCTGCGGTTCGCACACTTTCCCGCCACGATCTGGCGGCCTTCCGCGACTGGTTCTCGGAATTCGACGCCACGGTCTGGGACAAACAATTCGAGACGGACGTGTCCGCGGGTTCGCTCGATTCTCTTGCTGACGAAGCCTTGAGAGACTTTCGGGAGGGACGCAGCCGGAAACTGTGACGCACCACGCGACACAGAAATTCTGGTCGGCCTACGATCAGCTTCCGGAAGAAATCCAACGCCTTGCCGACGACAATTTCGCCCTCTTGAAGGCGGACTCCCGCCACCCTTCGCTCCACTTCAAGAAAGTGGGCAGGATGTGGTCGGCCCGGGTCGGCCTCCATTACCGGGCCTTGGCCGTCGAGGATGGTCCGGACTTGATTTGGTTCTGGATCGGCCATCATGGCGAATACGAGCGCATCATCGGGGGACGGCGGAGGTGAGGAAGAGGCGGACTGAAGTGCTTCCCCCTTGCCTTTCCGGCGCGCATGTCCGGCAATCCCGCCCGATGTCCGCCCTGCTTTCCGCCAATGAAATCCGCCTCTCCTATGGCTACCAGACGCTGCTGGATGGCGTGACCTTGGCCGTCTCCGCGGGGGAAAAGGTCGGCCTGGTGGGGCGGAACGGCTGCGGGAAGACCTCGCTGCTGAAAATCCTGACGGGCTCCCAGGCGGCGGACTCGGGGGAGATCTCCCTGCGCCGCTCGCTCCGCGTAGGCTACCTGCCGCAGGAGTTCGAGCTCGATCCCGAGCTGAGCGTGCATGAAAACATCGCCGCCGGGGCCGCGGACATCGTGGACGCGATCCGCCGCTACGAGCACGGCGAGGGCTCGGACGCAGAGCTGGCGGACCTGCTCCACCTGATCGACCACGCCGATGGCTGGAATCTGGACGCGCGGATCAAGGCCACCGCCACCGCGCTGGGCACCCCGCCGCTGGAAACCCCCGTGGGCCCGCTTTCCGGCGGGGAAAAACGCCGCGTGGCGCTCTGCCGGGCCCTCGCTTCCCAGCCGGACCTGCTGCTGCTCGACGAGCCGACCAACCACCTGGACGCCGACTCCATCCGCTGGCTGGAGGATTTCCTCAAGACCTACTCCGGCGCGGTCATCTTCGTCACCCACGACCGCTATTTCCTGGACGTCATCGCCACCCGCATCATCGAGATCGACAATGGCAAGGCCTACTCCCACCCCGGGAACTACACCGCCTATCTGGAGTCGAAGGCAGTGCGCCAGCAGATCGCGGAGCAGACCGAGCGCCGCCGCCAGCGATTCCTGCGGGAGGAGCTGGAATGGGTGCGCTCCGGCGTGAAGGCGCGCGGCACGAAATCCCGCCACCGGCTGGACCAATTCTACGAGGTGGAGGGCCTGCAGGCGCCGCCGGAGGAGCGGGAAATGGATCTGCTGATC
>CAMPGU010000311.1 GCA_946885645.1 uncultured Haloferula sp. | reverse complement strand
CTTCCCGCTCCGGATCATGGGCCTCCACCTGGTGGTCGGCATTTGCCGTGCCGAAAAGGAAGCCGGGCGGGAATGGCATGCGTGCACAGGATGAAACGCGGGAGCGCATCCGCAAAGCCCGCGTTTTGCCGCCAAAGCTTCGTCACATTGCCAAGCCTGCTGCCCCATCGCGGGCTTGCCATCGCCCGGCTGCTTCCCTTCACTCCCGCCCCGTTCACCGGCCATGGCCCTCATCGTGCAAAAATACGGCGGCACCTCCGTCGGCTCCATCGACCGCATGCGCAACGTCGCCGCGCGGGTCAAGCGCACCCGCGACGAGGGCAACCAGGTGGTCGCCGTCGTCTCGGCGATGTCCGGCGTGACGGACGGCCTGATCAAGATGGCCCGGGAGTTCAGCGAGAGCCCGGCCGAGCGGGAGATGGACGTCCTGCTGGCCACCGGTGAGCAGCAATCGATCGCGCTGGTGGCCATGGCGCTGCACGAGGCGGGCCTCGAGGCCGTTTCGGTCACCGGGCGCCAAGCGGGCATTTTCACCACCGGCTCCCACACGCGAGGGCGCATCCAGGACATCGATCCGGAATTCATGCGCCGCTCGCTGGATGAGGGGAAAACCCTTGTCGTCGCCGGCTTCCAGGGCATCACGCCGGAAGGCATGATCCACACGCTGGGCCGCGGCGGCTCCGACCTCACCGCCATCGCCATTTCCGCCGCGCTGAAGGCCGACGTCTGCCAGATCCTCACGGATGTGGACGGCGTCTATACCTGCGACCCGCGGATCGTGAAGAATGCCCGGAAGCTGCCGGAAATTTCCTACGACGAGATGCTGGAAATGGCCTCCTCCGGCTCGAAGGTGATGCAATCCCGCTCGGTCGAGTTCGCCAAAAAGTACGGCGTCATTTTCGAAGTCCGCTCGTCTCTCAATGACAATCCGGGCACGCTGGTGCTCGAAGAACATCCTGCCATGGAAAACGTCGTCATCCGCGGAGTCTCCATCGAGCGCTCCCAAGCCCGCGTCACCATCACCGGCATCCCCGATGTGCCCGGCATGTCCGGAAGGATCCTCGGGGCGCTGGGGGAGGCGGAGATCAATCTCGACATGATCGTTTCGAACATCGCGAGCGACGGCCATGCGCGCCATTCGTTCACGATGCACTCGAACGACCTCGGCAAAGCCCAGGCCGCGCTGAAGCCCGTGCTCGCCGCGCTGAGCCCCGACGCGAAGATCGAGACCGAAGGCGGCATCGCCAAGCTTTCCGCCGTGGGCATCGGCATGCGCTCCCATTCCGGTGTCGCGGCCACGATGTTCAAGGCGCTCGGCGAGGCCGGAATCAATATCGGCATGATTTCCACTTCCGAGATCAAGATCGCGGTGACGGTGGACGAGACGCGCATTGAAGACGCCGCCCGCGCGGTGCACGATGCCTTCGATCTCGACAAGGAGCCGGTGAAGTAGGCACTGCCACCGGCAGCCGGGGAGGGCGAGACCATGGACAATCCCTACCAGCCCCCCTCTACCGGAGAACCGCCGCCGCCACCGCTCCCGCGCAGGGAGATCGGCCTGAAGGATCCGCGCCTCCTGGGCCTCGCGAGTCTGGTCTTCTACGCCATCAGCCTTTCGGGCGAAGTCATCGAGCATTTCGGGAGGACTTTCGCCGCGGGGGTTCCGCTTCCCGGAGAAGGGCATCTGCACGATACCTACTACATCGTCGCGGAAGGGCTGCGGCCGCTCGAGTGGCTGATGTTGGGAGCCATGCTTCCCTCCGTGATCCTCTATTTTCTGTGGAAGTACCGCGTGGCGAGGAATGCGTGGATCCTCGATCCCGGGGCGATGAGGATCACCCCGGCGATGGCGGTGGGCAGCTATTTCATTCCGCTCGTGCACTTCGTCCTACCATGCCGGGCGATGGCGGAGATCGCCCGTGCTTCATATGGCTCCACCACCGGGGTTGCCATCTGGTGGACCACCCAGCTCGTCGCCATGGTCGCCAGCCTCGCGCTGGGATTTACGGCGGGCCCTGAAGGCTTCGCCGCGCGCCCCACCTTGGCGGAGCACCTCTACCTCGCGTGGTCGATCTTCACCTTCGTCTGTGCGTGGCAGATCGTCATGCGGATCACGCGGGCGCAGTCGGCACGGGCGGCGGCCTGACGCTCAGGTTTCCTCGGATTCGAAGAGCTTTTTCAACACGTCTGCAAAGCGGTTGTAGAAGAATCCCAGCACGACCAGGGCCGCCCCCAGGGCGAGGAAGGCGGCCACGCGGGTGAAGGTGGTGAAATCCCAGACGTCGAGGGTGAAGAGCTTGCCCAGTGCCATCGCCAGCAGGGCGAAGCCGGCGTAGCGCAGGGCTGCGATCTTCCGCCACAGGCCGCCGCTCACGAGCACGAAGCCGAGCCCCGTCCAAAGGACCGCCACGGGCTTCCAGCCGAAGTGCCAGACGACAAGTTGCGTGGACCAGAGGGTCAGGAGCGCACAGGAAAAGAGAAACAGCGGCGCTGTGAGTGCGTGTGGCTTCCGTCCCTTCAGCAGGAAAGCCGTGGCGAGACCGGCGAGAACCGCCATCCAACCATGCGGGAAAGGAGCCGGCTCCACGGGCCCCCATGGGTTTCCCGTGGTGGCGACCAGCATGAGGCTGATTCCCGCGGCGAGCAGCACCCCGCTCTCCGGAAGGATCCGCCGGAAATGCAATGAAAGGCCCAGCAGCGCCAGCCCGCTCGCCGCGAGAATGTCCGCGAGTTCGTCCGGAGCCAGCTCGTCCCAAAGTGTGAACCACGAGATGAGGGTGCAGCAACGGGCGAGAATCGCCACGGCCCGGAACTCCGTGCGTTCCCGCGGGAGAAGCGCAATGCCGGTGACTGCCAGGGACGCAAGCAGCGGCAGAAATTCCGCGATCCACGGTTCTCCGCCGGGTGCGAGCTGCTCCATCAAGGCCAGCGGGAGCAGTAGGACCGCGGCGATGGCCAGCGTGGGGCTGCGGAATCCGAGGCGGGCCAGTGCCGCGAGCACGATGGCTCCGGCGGCGCACCAGAGCATGAGGCCGGATGAAGGGAGGTCGAGCAGGTTGCCCGCGCGATAGAGTGCCGCCGTAACGGCAAGTGCGCTGAGCCAATGCAAAACCCGGGCCAGCTCTTTCCGGCCGCCCGGCACCGAGGGCGGCGCAGGGTAGCGTAGCCCGAGCCAATGCATCGCCAGGGAAAGCAGCGCGACCGGTGCCGGGCTCCACGCGGCCATGTCCGTCCCGCCGGCGATCATCCATGCCAGGGCAGCCAGGAGGAAGACGAGAGCGGCGAGAGCCGCCTCCTCCAAGCGTCCTGCCGGGTCTCTCAGCAGGGTGAATGCTGCCATGCCGGTCGCGATGGCCGCGGCGGCCGGCGCCCGCCATTCCTCGGGGAGGGCGGGGCACCATGCCGCGAGAGCTACCAAGCTGCCCGCGGAAAACACCAGCGAAACTGCCGCCCGCGGGAGCTGCCCCGGTGTTCCCGCCGCATCACATCCTCTCCTGAGTATGAATGCCGCGGCAGTGAGCAGCAGGGCCGTGACACCGGAACTCCAGACCGGCAGATCCCGGGCCCACAGGGTTGAGTCGAAGACGCAAACAAGACCGCCCACCGCAGCGGCGGTGGAGAAGGCCAGCTCGCTTTTCCCGCGGAAGCGCACGTAGGCCAAAGCCAAGCCGAGGGATTGTACGGCCAAGGCGAGCGCGAGGTGATAGCCCTCAAGCTTCAGAACGATCGCCAGCGTCAAGGCACCCAGTCCTTGGGCCAGATGAGAGCCGCCCGCCGCATCCCGGCGCCGGGAAAGGGCCCCGAGGCCCAGCAGGACCGCTCCGAAAACGGCGGCGACCATCCAATAGTCGTCCCTCGGCCGCTGTTCCAGCCACACCAGCGAGAAGAGCCCGAAGAAGGTGCCATTGTTGGCCGAGGCGAAGGCGGCTCGCCCGCGCTCCGAGAAGCTGGCAAAGCGGTTCGACAGCCCGAAGATGCCGGGGAGCGCGAACATCGCCCACACCGGCGGCAGGAACCAAAGGGCGGCGGGCTCTTGCGGCCGGCCGCCGGCGGCACCGAGAATCTGCCAGCCGAAGAAAGAAGCATAGGTGCCGGCCATCGCGGCGATCCCCGGCATTTTCCATCCCGGGCGCAGCAGCAGGGCCGTGCCGGTTCCCGCCAGCATCAGGTTCGAGGCGGCGGACAGCCAGCCCAGCGGTTGCAGCATCGTGGCGTAAGAGGCCAGCAGCAGGCCCATGACCGCGGTGGTCTGCGAATTCCGGCGCAGGGACACCGCGACAATGGCTGCGGCCGAGATCACGAGAAGGAGTCCTGCTACGACCGGCGACTCCACCACCCGCAGGCGCGGCACATGATGCGCCGCGAAGGTGCACCAGTAAAAGAAGGCCATTCCTCCCGCGATCAGCACCTCCCCGAAACGCCGGAGGCCGTCCCGCCGCGAGAAATAAACCCCTCCTCCCGTGAGCATGAGGGAACCCGCATAAAGCGCCGCCAGACGGATCGCGGGGGCTAAATCGCGGATCCAGTTCTTATACGCGTAGTTGCCCAGCAGGACGAGGCCGGTCACGAGCAGCGCGATGCCGACCCGGACCAGCCAGATTCGTCCGAAGCGCAATTCAAAGGAGCCGTCCTTGGGGGCAGGTGGCACTGCGGGTGCCGCCGGAGGGGCTTCCCTCGCAGGGAC
>CAMPGU010000310.1 GCA_946885645.1 uncultured Haloferula sp. | reverse complement strand
ACCCCGCTCCGGCTCCCGTCCCTCCCGGTATAGCCACCGCCCTACCCCCTGCGCCGCTCCAGCAGGACGAGCATGAGGTAGGAGAGCAGGAGGTTCATTTCCTCCCGCGGGCTGAGATCCCCGAGCTTTTCGATCCGGAAGCGCCCTTCGAAAAAGGCGGCTTCCTTGGTCAGGCGCATCGCGGGCGCCCCGTCGGCCCGGGTGGCGAGATAGCGGGGGTGGAAAAGGTAGCCGCTCAACATCCCGAGGATCGGGATCTCGCTCAAGAACGCGTCCGCCACCTTCGCGCCCGCATTCTCCTCCCGGATGCTGAAGTCGGGCGTATTGTCCCCGGGATTGAAGGCCTCGTAGTGGGCGCGCCACATCGAGCGCCAGCCGCGGCGGCCGACGCTGCCAATCTCGCGGCCATCGGCATCGGTGGCGAAGTAGCGGGCCGACCAATCGATCACCTTGTTCGCGCGGATGTCCGCCAGCCGGGTATTACGCGTGGAATCGGTGAAGATCTCCACGTGCTCGCGGAATTTCAGCAGCTTTTGCTTGGTATAGAGGACGGTGCGGCCGCTGGCATCGGTCATCGTCGCCTGGCTGGCCAGCGCCAGGATCTTGAAGGAGAGCCGTAGCGGATATTGCAGCCCCTGGAGCGCGCGGGCGACATCATCCGACGGGAGCACGGGCGGAACGGCGGGAGGGGCGTAAGGATTGTCCATCTACCCGGATGGCATGCCGGATTCCGGGTCCCTTGCCAATCCTTCATCCGCCGGCGTCGAAAACTCGACCTTCACCTCCAGGCTCTGGAAGGCCCCCGCGGGCCCGAAGTACCGGCCCGATACCGGCATGACCCCCCGCGGGTGGTGGCTGGTCCCCGTGACGATGTGCTGGTGGGTGCAGCGTTTCCCCGTGGTGGGGTCGAAACCGCGCCAGCCGAGCTGGGGAAAGTACGCCTCCGTCCACGCATGGGTGGACCCCCGCGCCGCGCGCGTGGCGGCGCAATCGAGATATCCGCTCGCAAAGCGGGCCGCGATGCCCAGATGCCGCAGCACCTCCATCATTAGGGTAGCCACGTCCCGGCAGGAGCCGGTCTCGAGCGAGAGCGTGGTGGCAGGCGTCTGCACTCCCTTCTGCTCCCGCCGCTGATAGCCGATCGTCTGGTGGATGATCTCCGCCAGCCGGACCACGAATTGCTCCGCGCTGGGAAAGCTCCCCGGATCCGGCAGTTGCCTGATCCACTCCTTCACCGCCGCCGTTTCCTCGCTATACACGGGCGTCAGATAGCCCACCACGATGCCGTGCTCCAAGGTATCGTACTCCAGCGGATAGGGGCTGGGGCTTTGGGCCGGGTGAGGCGGCGCGGCAGGATCGAAGAAACGCCGTACCACGACATCCACCTCGAATCTCAGTTCGGTGCCCGGCTCGCGGAAATGGGCATGCGCAATCGAATTGCCGAAGATGTCCCGGGTCCACACCACGTCGGCCGCGGGGGTGATCGCCAGCAGCAGGCTCTCCACCCGCAGGTCGTGCCCCTCCCGCGGCCGGATCACCAGCCGGTGCGACTGGAAGGTCACGGGCTCCGCGTAGGCATAGTGCGTGCGGTGAATGATCCGGAGCAGGTGGCTATCGCTCATGACTCTCAGGGCTCGATCAGGATCGCTTGGCCCGACAGATCGGAAGGACCGAGCGGGGTGAAATCATCCGACACGCAGGAGACGGACATTTCCGTCAACTGCATCCGGCCGAAAATGGTGGCGACCGAGGCATCGGCCGCATCGCGCCCCGTCGCGATGCGCACCAGCCCGTTGAGGGCGGCCAGCCGGGTGGGATCAAAGATGAACCAGCGGTTGCCGATGCATGCCTCGAAGCAGGCGTGAAAATCCGGCGGCTGCATGTGGCAGGCGTAGCCGGTGAAATAGCGGGCCGGGATGGAAAGGGCCCGGCAGAAGGCGATCCCTAGATGGGCAAAGTCACGGCAAACCCCGGCGCGCTGCGTCACCGTATCGAAGGCCGAAGTCTCCGCATCCGTGGTTCCGGAAATGTAGTCGATATTGTGGAAAATCCAATCCGCCACGGCCACCGCCTGATCATAGGGATGCGGGATGCCGCCGAACTCCTTCGCCGCCAGCCGGCCGAGCCTGTCGGATTGGCAGTAGCGGCTGGGGAAGAGGTACTGGATCGCGGAGCGCCGGAGTTCCGCGACGGGCACGTCGTGAATCTCTTGGTGGCTCACCATCGAGTGCTTCGTCTCCGCGATCGCGGAGTAGGTGATGTCCAATTGTGTCGCCTTCCCCGTGTCCATGCGGATGTAGCGGTTCTCCCCGGTCTGGAGGGGGAACTCCTCCCACTGCACTCCCGGAGTGATCTGCAGCACCTCGTTCTGCAAGGTTTGGTTAGGCGTCGAGAGCGCGTGGATATTCAGCAGCACCGTGCTGCGCTGGAGCACTTGGTAGTGGAGCTCGGCGTTGATCTGGAAGGGCATCGTTCGGCCATCTTCGCCCCGGATGAAATTTTCGCAAAGGGAGGATGAAGTGCTTCCGGTGAAGCGGATTCCGGATAAGTTGAACAAGGTCGTTCGACCGCGTCGAATAGAGAGCTCAGAACACATCGAAGAGATGTTCCCGGAATCCAAACATCTCCACTCGAAACTCCGCAGTAGCCTTAAAGGAGGATTCTGGTTGGCCATCCTGGCACTCGCCTTCTCGGGACTAATCGTTGCCTCCAATTTTTTCACCGACCTTCGCGCGGAACCGGCGAAGGCCGGGGCCCGCACCGAAACCCTCAACAACATCCGTAGGCTCGGCCTCGCGTTATCCGAGTTCGACGCCGAATACGGACGATTTCCGGACAAGAGCACGATCCCTTTGGTCCAGGCCTCAACCGGAACAAAACTCACCCTCGACGACAGCAGCTCAAATAAGCTCTTCCGCCAGTTGATCGCCGCGGGCTTAAAGAGCGAGAAGCTCTTTTGGGCACCGTTGGAGGGCGGCCCGAGGAAGCCCGACGACGTGTTCGGAACGGATGGCTCCGCTTTGAGAGCAGGAGAATGCGCGTTTGCCTACATCGCCGGGCTGAAATCGAGTGATGCGCCGGAAGCTCCGATCGTGATGGCTCCCTTGCTCAAAGGCAAGACCACCTTCGACCGGCTTTCCTTCCATGGGAAAGCCGTTATCCTCTTCTTGGACAATTCCGCAAAGTCCCTCCCGATCGAGAAAGACGGCCGCGTCTTGCTCAACGGCATGGATATCTTTGATCCGCGACAGCCTTTTTGGAAAGGCAAGGCGCCGGACATCAAGTGGCCGGAGTAGCGCGACTCTCCGAGTTGCGCGGGGATCGTGCACGGAACATGGAAGTGGCCGGACAAGTCCTGCAGTCCGCCCTCTTTCGTAACTTGGAAAGTTGCGCCACTACCCCTTGTCCGTCTTCTTCTTCAGCGCCTCCAGGATCTCCTTTACCCACGGCGTGGCAGCGTGTGTCGCCAGCAGCTTGTCGGCCTCCCGCTGGATTTCGGTGCTGGTGTGTTCGAAGCAGTCCGGCGCTCCCTGCGGACCAGTGGCGAGCACCAGGGCGCCGAATTCCTCCAGCTTCGCGATCCCGTCTGCATAGGCGGCATTCGCGGGCTCCGCGGTCATATCGCCGAAGCCGTCCAGCGCCGTCTCGTTCGCCGCCATCACGCCCGACTCGCGCAGGAAGCTGGTCCACCACGCGGCGCGGTAGTCTTCGCTTTCCTTGAGCTTCCCGATCCACGCCAGCACCGCCGCTTCATAGTCGGCCCGGGTAGGAGCTTCCTCTTTCGCCTTCCGGTGCCACTGGCCTTCCAGCCAGACGATGCCCTCCGTCACCAGCCATCCCGGGCCGTCCGCATGGCCGCCGGGGTGGAAGCGCAGCGCGGCGGACCGGGCGACCTCCGCGTAGGAGAAGGCGGTGCCGTAGCGATTGTAGTCATACGCGCCGCTGATGAAAAAGTAGTGGTTCCCTTTCTTCAATTCCCCCGATTGCGCTCCGGCGATGAGGCCCAGCACGCCGGCCCCGTCGAGCTTCGCCGCATTCGTATAGGCCATTCGCGCGCCGCCGGAGTTTCCGGAAAAATAGATCCGGTCCTCATCGAGCGGCAGCGTCTTTTTCAGGTGCTCCACGCACTTCGCGGCGTGCTCGTGGTTCTTCTCGCCGCCGTTCTTCGATTCCACCGAACAAGCGACGACCCAACCGCAGATCTCCGCACCCTCGATCAGGGGCTTCAGCGTGTCCGCGCTACCACCGCCGGATGAGGTGTAGAAGATCAGCGGATACTTGCGCCCGCCTTTCAGGGACTTCGGCAGGTAGAGGAAGTACTTCGAGCCCCCGGCATCCACCGGGCCCACCGCCTCGCCCGTGGGATGGCCCAGATCGGGAGCGGCGTTCCCACTCGCATCGACCTTGAAGTGATCTTCCAGCGCCTTGCGGTCCGCGTCCGCCAGCTTGTCCAACGGCACCTTCAGGGTCTTGCCGTCCTTCCGCTCGAAGCTCACCTCGCCCCCCTCCACCGTCACCGCCTTCGCCTCGAGCTTGGTGCCGGCCTTCGAGGTCCACGACTTCATCTCCGTCGGCGCGGCACCCACAGCGAAGGGGAAAAACAAGGCGGCCAGGGCGAGATAGAAACGCTTTCTCATGGGTTTTGATCCAATAAAGCCCGCCTTGCGGGCGGGACAAGGTTCATTCCAACAGGAAATATCCATTCCCTCTCCCTCCCCC
>CAMPGU010000309.1 GCA_946885645.1 uncultured Haloferula sp. | reverse complement strand
CCGACAACTCGAACGTCACCCACGCGAAGAACCTGAAGGGCGCCCTGCTACTCACCGTAGGCGAAGTGGACACGAACGTGGACCCTTCCTCCACCTATCAGGTCATCAACGCGCTGATCGCGGCGGACAAGGATTTCGAGTTCCTGCCGATGACGGGGCGAAACCACGGCTCCGGGGAAGAACGCTACGCGCAACGGCGGCGGGTGGATTTCTTCCGGGATCACTTGGGAGGCGCGAGGTAATTGGAGTTCCTCGGGTCTCTCGCTCAGAAATCAAACTGATCGATATTCTCCTTCGTGAAGGCGAAGGGCGTGCCGAGGAGAATGTTATCCCCCTCCACCTTCATCTTGCCGAGCTTGCCGGCGTCGAATTCGGTGTCGCCGGGCTTGAGTTTGCCTTCGGCCAGGGCAGCGGCAGCGGTGACCGTGAGATAGCCCAGGTCCTCCACCTTCCAGAGAATGACCGACTGGGTGACGCCTTCCTTCACGTAGGCCCGGTTCTCGTTCGGGAGGCCGAGGCCGACGACCTTCACGGCACCGGTCTTGCCCGCCTGCTTCACGGCCTCCGCCGCGCCGGGGACGCCGGGAGAGCAGACGGAAATCACGGCCTTCAGGTTCGGATAGGCACCCAGGAGGTTCGTGGTTTCCTGCTGGGCCTTGTCCTTGAGGTCGTCGCAGGGCTTGATGTCCACGAGCTTCATCGAAGGATACTTCTCAGCCTGGCGCTTCTTGATCGCGGCGATCCATTCGTTCTGGTTCGCGGCGGTGAGGTTGGCGGTGATGATCGCGAACTCGCCCTCGCTGCCGGTGAGGTTGGCGGCATTGTCCATCAGCGCATCGCCGATGCCTTGGGCCGTCGCCTGATTGACGAAGAAGGAGCGGGCGTCCGGCTGCGCATCCGCATCATAGGTGATGACCTTGATGCCTGCGGCCTGAGCCTTTCGCAAGGCGGTGGAAAGGCCGTCCTTGTTCTCGCAGGCGGCGGCAATGACATCCACGCCCAGGGAGATCCAGTTTTCCACGATCTCGTTCTGCTTCGCGGGATCGGAGTTCGTCGGACCGTCGAAGAGAAGCTCGGCCCCCAGATCCTTGGCCGCGGCGCGCGCACCTCTCTCGCAAGCCACGAAGTATTGGTTTCCCTTGCTCTTCGGCAGCAAGGCGATGGTGAGCTTTTCGCCGCCGGCCCCGGCTTCTTCGGATTTCTTACAGGAGCCGATAAATGGAACGGCGCAGAGGACGGCGAGCGAGCAGAGGAAGCGGGTACGTTTCACGGTATCTTGGGTTTGGAAGATGGACGGGCTTGGGAAAAATAGCGGCCTAATGCTGCCTGCGGGAACGCCGCGTGGCGAGGATTCTTGCAAGCGGCGTCACGGCGAGCGCGACGATGAGCAGCACTCCGGTGAGCATGCCGGATAGCTCCCGGGCGATGCTGGCGATGGGCTGATCGAAGAGCTGGTAGGCGGTGATCCGGCTAAGGCCGTTCCCGAGGATAGCGACCGCGAGGTAGCCCAGAAGCGTGCCGCAGACAGTACCGGAGCCACCGAAAATGCTGGTCCCGCCCAAGACGACCGCGGTGATGGCAAGCAGCTCGTAGCCGATTCCCGCGTTCGCCCGCGCCTCCCCGAGCCGGGCCACCAGGATGACGGCCGCGAGGCCCGCAATGGCACCCGCAAGGACATATGCGAGGCCGACATTCCGCCGCACCGGGATGCCCGCGTAACGGGCTCCGTCCGGCGAATAGCCGATGGCGCGGAAGGAGCGGCCGAAGGTGGTGTGATGGACAAGCAGGCAGATCCCGGCAGCGATCGCGAGGAAGATCCACACCTGAGCAGGCACCCCTGCGATCTCACCGTTGCCTAGCGCGAGGAAGGAGTCGGAAAAGCCGGAGTAGGACTTCGAGCCCTTCGTCAACGCTTCGGCAAGGCCGCGGAAAAGCGAGAAGGTGCCGAGCGTCACGATCAAGGGGGGCAGGTTCAGCCGGGCGATCAGCAATGCATTCAGCCCGCCACCCAAGGTGCCGATCCCAATGGCGAGCAGCCCCGCCATCGCGGGTGGCAGCCCCGCGTCACCAACCAAGATGCCGAAAGAAACCGCACAAAGCCCCATCATGGATCCCACGGAGAGATCGATGCCCCCGGTGAGAATGACCGGCGTCATCGCCAGCGCCAGCAGACCGATCTCCACCGAATGACGGAAGATATTCGAGACGTTCGCGGCATCGAGAAATCTGCGGCCGAGGGTGCTGAAGAGCGCGATCTCCACGGCGATCACCAACAGCAGCACGACCTCGTGCCGTGCGAGGAGGCTCTTCAGGGAGATGGATTTCGCGGAGTTCATCAACGTGCGGGTTTGCCCCGTCGCAGGCCATCGGCCACCACGGCGAGAAGGATCACGAGGCCTTGGATCGCCCGCTCCCAATAGGGCTCCTGGCGAAAGTAAGTGAGCGCGGGATTGACGTTCGCGAGCAGCAGGAGCCCGAGCAGAACGCCCCATAGATTCCCGCGTCCGCCGGTGATGGCGACGCCGCCTACCACGGCAGCGGCGATGGTCTTCAGTTCGAGGCCGTCCCCCGCATTCGGCTGCACCTGGGGGGACTGCACCATGTTCAGCACGGCGGCGACGCCCGCCAGCGCGCCCATCAGCACGAAAACGCCGAAGGTGGTCAGCTTCGGATTGATGCCGGCGAGGCGGGCGGCTTCCGCATCCGTGCCGGTGGCATAGACGTAGCGACCGGCGGCAAGATTCCTCATGCCCCAGGCGAAGGCCAGCAAGAGGACGAAGGACACCGCGATCACGACTCCCTGCCCCGCGGATTGGCTCATGCCGAACCACTGGATGCCGCCCGGCAGGTCCATCAGGCGGCCCTGTTGCCAAAGCCGCAGCGCTTCCTGCCAGGTGACCATCGTGGCGAGCGTGACCACGATGCTGGGAAGCCCGAGCCACGCCACGAACACGCCATTGAATGCTCCGAGGAGAAGCCCGGTAGCGATCGCGGCAAGGATCGCAACTCCCAATGGCATTCCGGCGGCGGCCACCATCCCGGCGACCACCCCGCACATGCTGAACTGCGCGCCGATGGAAATATCGATCTGCCGGGTGATGATCACCAGCGTGATCCCGATGGCCGCCACCAGCGCGGGCATCTGAGAGGTAAAGCGCGAGAGCAGCGGCTGGAATTCATAGAAATTCGGCGCGAAGGCCGCGAGGGAAAGCAGCAACACCGCCAGGGCACCTGCGACGGTAAACTCGCGCGAGTACTTCCGCATCATGCGACCTCCCTTCCCTTTTGGCCTAGTGCGGCAGCCATCACCTCGTGCGCGTCCGCCGTGCCGGGGAGCATGGCAGTGACAGTGCCGCCGTGCATCACGGCGATGCGGTCGCTCATGCCGAGCACTTCGGGGAGATCGCTGGAGATCATGAGGACGGCAAGGCCTTCCCTCGCGAGCGCCCGGATGATCTTGTGGATCTCGCTCTTGGCTCCCACGTCCACGCCTTGGGTAGGTTCGTCGAGTATCAGCAGTTTCGGCTTCGTCGCCAGCCAGCGGGAGACGCTGACTTTCTGCTGATTTCCCCCGCTGAGGCTGCCGCCCGGTGCTTCCGGACCGTAGGCCTTGATGCCCAGATCGCGGATGAATTCTTCCGCCACGGATTTCTCGCGCTTCGCCCGCAGCCAAGTGCCGGGGAAAAGCACCGGATGCACGGCCATCGTGATGTTATGCGCGATAGGCATTTCAAGGATGACGCCATGGCGGCGGCGGTCCTCGGGCACGTAGGCGATGCCTTGCGAGATAGCGTCCCGCGGGGAGGAGATGACGACCTCCCGGCCCAGCAGGCGGACTTCTCCCGAATCCGCGGGGGTAATGCCGAAGAGTATGCGAGCCAGCTCCGTGCGGCCGGCACCGACGAGACCCGCCATGCCCACAATCTCTCCCGCACGGACTTCAAGCGACACGCCATGCACTCCGCCCGCCGCGCAGGTGACATTTTTCAGCGAAAGCACCGCTTCCCCTGGCTCGCTTTCCGCGGGGGGGTAGAGCGTCGCGACCTCACGCCCGACCATCAGCTTGATCATGGCGGATTCGGTCAAATCCTTCACGGCATGCGTGCCCACGCTCTCCCCATCGCGCAAGACGGTCACCCGGTCCGCCAGAGCGAAGATCTCTTCGAGCCTGTGAGAGATGTAGATCACTCCCACGCCGCTCGCGCGGAGGTCCCGCACCACGCCGAAAAGCAGGTGCTGCTCCTTCTGCGTGAGCGACGCCGTCGGCTCGTCCATAATAACGATGCGCGCGCCGGAGCCGAGCGCGCAGGCGATCTCCACGAGCTGCTGTTCCGGCATCGAGAGCTCGTGCACCTCGGCCTCCGGTGAAATCTCCGCGCCCACCCGCTGGAGGAGCTCGAGGGCTTTCGCGCGCCGGGAAGCGCGATTCACGAGGGAGAAAGGCGCGGGCTTCTTCAGGCGCAGGTCGATATTTTCCGCCACCGTGAGGTCCGGAAAGAGCGCGGGCTGCTGGTAAATGCAGGCGATCCCGAGCGCCCGGGCGTGAGCAGGAGTTAGCGATCGGAGCTCCTCTTCCCCGATGGACAGGGTTCCTTCGTCGGGCGAATGGGCACCCGTGATGACCTTGATGAGGGTGGATTTCCCCGCGCCGTTTTCGCCGAGCAAGGCGTGGACCTCCCCCGGCATCAGCCCGAAGGAAACTCCCTTCAGCGCGCGCACGGCACCGAAGGATTTCCGGATCTCGGAGAGTTGGAG
>CAMPGU010000308.1 GCA_946885645.1 uncultured Haloferula sp. | reverse complement strand
ATCTACGAGTTCCTGGAGATCCGTTTCGGCACGGTCACGCGGCGCCTGGCCTCCTTCGTGTTCCTCCTCACGCGCTCGCTGGCCAGCGGCTCGCGGATCTACGTGGCGGCCATCCTCCTCGTTCTGGGTTGGGAGGTGATGCATCCGGAATTCCTGACCATGGAACCGGCCGCCCGCTTCCGGCAGGAGGTGATCATTTACTCGGGAGCGGTGCTGGCCCTGACTTTCCTGACGGCGCTCTACACGACCCTCGGCGGGATCAAGGCGGTGGTATGGACGGACCTCATCCAGGTGACGCTGATGTTCGGCTCCGCCGCCTACGTGTTCTTCTGGCTGCTCGGCAAGACCGGCGGCTGGAGCGGCTTCATGGAGTCGGTCAAGCAGCCGGCTTTCGTGGACACGGGGATCGATCCGTTGAAATCGGTCGGCGCGAACGTGAAGGGCATCCTGGAGCAGGAATACACGCTCTGGGCCGCATTCCTCGGCTCCGTCTTCACGACGATGGCCACGCACGGGACCGATCAGGACATGGTGCAGCGGATGCTGACTTCCAAGGACCACAAGCGCGGCCAGAGGGCGGTGATCCTCTCCGGCCTGATCGATCTCCCGGTGGTGGTCGGCTTCCTTTCCATCGGGATCCTGCTCTATCGCTACTACACCCAGCATGCCGACCGGGCCCCCCTGCATGATCCGGGAATCTTCGCTTGGTTCATGGTGCACGATCTCTCCCCCGGGCTGCGCGGCCTGCTCGCCGCGGGACTTTTCGCCACCGCCATGGGATCGCTCAGCACCGCGCTCAATGCGTTGGCCACGACCTTCACGAAGGATTGGTACCTCGGCTACTTCCGCCCGGCCGCGACCTCGCACGACCAGTTCGTCGTGGCCCGCTGGTCCACGGCCGGTTTCGCGCTGCTGCTGGCGCTGATCGGGATCGCGACCGCCTGGATCAAGCTGAAGAATCCCGAGCTGCGGATCATCCCGATCGTGCTGGGGAGCTTCGGCTACACCTACGGCTCGCTGCTCGGGGTCTTCCTGATCGGGATGCTGACCAAGACCCGCGGCACCTGCACCGGGAACATCGTCGCGATGAGCGCCGGATTCGCGGCCGTGGCGGTGCTCACGGACCTGCCGAACGACGTGTGGAAAATGATCACCGGCTACAAGGCCTACCAGCCCCCGGAGTGGATGCCGACCATCGCCTTCACCTGGCGGATCATGGCCGGCACCGTGGTCACCGTGCTGGTGGGCCTCTGCTTCCCCCGGAAGGGAGCCGCCTACATTTCCCACACCCGCTGACCCATGCACCCCGACCTCGCCGCCCTGCTGTGTCGCCGACGCGACATCATTTCGGATCATGAATTCCGCGACCGGGACACCCTCGGCCATTTGCAGGCGCTGAAGGAGGTCTCCGAGGCGATCAGCGCCTGGCACCTCGCCCGCAAGGCGGAGATCCCGGCACGGCTCGACCATTTCCTGACAAACGCCTCCTTCGACAAGGCGCTGGTTTACCTGGAGTCCGAGGGGACCTGGACGGGGCATTGAGCCACGGGAATCCGCCTCCGCCCGGTCCGGTCGCGGGAATTTTTACACGGCTCTTGCCGCGCGGTGCAGGGGGCCCTTACTCTCTCCGCCAGAGCATTCCCGTGAGTCCCGCAGCGCCTGAAATTCACATCGCCGGCATTCTCCCAGCACGCTGGGGCTCCACGCGCTTCCCCGGGAAACCGCTCCACCTCATCGCCGGCAAGCCGCTGCTGCAGCACGTGTGGGAGCAGTGCCGGAAATGCACGCGGCTCGACAGCCTTTACATCGCCACCGACGACGAACGGATCTTCGCCGCGGCGGAAGCCTTCGGTGCCAAGGTGCTCATGACCTCCCCGGAGCATCCCACCGGCACCGACCGCCTGGCGGAAGCGGTGCGGGCGATTCCCGCGGCCACTCACATCGTCAATATCCAGGGCGACGAGCCCCTGATCGATCCCGCCCTGGTCGATGAACTCGCCGCCGCGATGGCCGCCGATCCCTCGCTGGACATGGCGACGGCCGCCAATCCGCTCGATCCCGCGGATCCCGCCGTGCAGGATCCGAACGTGGTGAAAGTAGTCGCGGCGCTCGACGGGCGCGCGCTCTATTTCTCCCGCTCGCCCCTGCCCTACTTCCGCAACGCGGTGGCAGGGCTGCCCGTTTACCGGCACAAGGGGATCTACGCATACCGCCGTACTTTCCTTGAGCGCTTCGTCACCTGGCCCCCTTCTCCGCTGGAGCGGGCCGAATCGCTCGAACAGCTCCGCGCCTTGGAAAACGGCGCTTCCATCAAGGTTCTCCCCACCAACGACACCTCGCCCGGTGTTGACACACCCGAACAAGCCGCCCACGTCGAAGCACTCCTCACCAGCCAGCTCCCACTCCCATGAAATACATTTTCGTCACCGGCGGCGTCGTCTCTTCCCTCGGCAAAGGCCTGGCCGCCGCCTCGATCGGAGCGCTCCTCGAGCATCGCGGCCTGAGGACGCTGATGCAGAAATTCGATCCCTACCTGAACGTGGACCCGGGCACGATGTCGCCCTACCAGCACGGCGAGGTTTACGTCCTGGATGACGGCGCGGAGACCGACCTGGACCTGGGCCACTACGAGCGCTTCACCTCCGGGGTGCTTTCCCGGATGAACAACCTGACCTCCGGCCAGGTCTTCGATGCGGTGATCAAGAAGGAGCGCCGCGGCGAGTACCTCGGGAAGACGGTGCAGTTCATCCCGCACGTGACGGACGAGATCAAGGCGCGCATCCACTCCGTCTCGGAGAACAATCCGGACGTGGACGTGCTGATCACCGAGATCGGCGGCACCGTGGGCGACATGGAAGGGCTCCTTTTCATCGAGGCCCTGCGCCAGTTCGCGCTCGAAGTCGGCAAGGAGAACGTCTGCTTCATCCATGTGACCCTGCTGCCCTTCATCAAGGCCGCCGGCGAGGTGAAGACCAAGCCGACCCAGCAATCGGTGGCCAAGCTCCGCGAGCTCGGCATCCAGCCCGACATCATCATCTGCCGCACGGAGGCCGATCTCGACGAGGACAACCGCCGCAAGATCGCGATGTTCTGCAACGTGGAGAAGAAGAACGTCGTGGCCTTCCGCGATGTCGCCCACACGATTTACGAGTGTCCGCTGGACCTGCGCCGGGACAAGATCGACCGGCTGGTGGTGGACCGCATCGGCCTGGGCCACACTCCCGCGCCGGCTTTGGAAGATTGGGAAACCTTCGTCCGCCGGGTGATCCATCCGAAGCACAAGGTGACCATTGCCGTCGCGGGGAAGTACATCGAGTTGCAGGACGCCTACAAATCGATCTACGAATCCCTGATCCACGCCGGTGCCCACCACGATACCAAGGTGAACATCGTGCGCGTGGAAGCGGAGGCCATCGAAGACCACGGGGCGAAGGCGGTGATCGGCGACGTGGACGGGATCCTCGTCCCCGGCGGCTTCGGCGACCGGGGGATCGAAGGCAAGATCCAGGCCGCCCAGTACGCGCGGGAGAACAACATTCCCTATTTCGGCATCTGCCTGGGCATGCAGATCGCGACGATCGAATTCGCGCGGAACGTCTGCAAGCTGCGGGACGCGAACTCGACGGAGTTCGACAAGAACAGCCCCTTCCCCGTGATCTGCCTCCAGGAGGAGCAGAAGGGCGTGGAAGATCTGGGCGCGACGATGCGGCTCGGCTCCAGCGAGAGCATTGTTTTCGCCGGAACGAAAGCGTCCGATCTCTACGGCGGCGCGGACCGGATCCACGAACGCCACCGCCACCGCTACGAGTTCAACTCCGATTTCCAGGACAAGCTTCAGGAAAACGGGCTGGTGATTTCCTCCGTTTCGGAAAAGGAGGGCCTGGTGGAGATCATCGAGCTGCCGAACCATCCCTTCTTCGTCGGCGCGCAGTTCCACCCGGAATTCCAGTCGAAGCCGAACAAGCCGCACCCGCTCTTCGCAGGCTTCGTGAAAGCCGCGCTCGATCGCGCGCTGGCCCAGTGAGGGCGGCCTATTCGGCGTCTGCCGGTTCATTCAGCAGCTTCGCGCCGTGGAGCAGGCGGCAGAATTCCTTCTTGGTCAGCACGTGGTGCTCTCCTTCCTTCGTGGACAGGTCGGCCATCGTCTTGTAGGCCACTTCGAGGCGTTCCAGCCGCGTGATCCGGATGTATTCGTCGCCCTTTTTCCAAACCTGGTTCTGCTGCAGCCGCATGCCGCAGGATGCCCTGCCTGCATGCCGATGACCAGCCCCGCGATCCATTCGCCGTGAAGAAGATCGCGGTCATCGGCGGCGGACCCGCGGGTCTCCGGGCGGCGGAAACGGCGGCACGGGCGGGAGCCTCGGTCACGCTTTTCGAGGCGAAGCCGTCCGCGGGCCGGAAGCTGCTGGTGGCGGGCCGCGGCGGTCTGAACCTGACGCACGGGGAGGACCTTTCACGTTTCGTCACCCGCTACCGGGGGCCGGGCCAGCCCGCGGGCTTCTGGGAGAAGCTGCTGGCGTCCTTCACCCCGGGCGATCTGCGCGGGTGGGCGGCCGGGCTGGGGATCGAGACCTTCGAGCAACGGACCGGGCGCGTGTACCCGCGGGAGATGAAGGCGGCACCCCTGCTGCGGCGCTGGGTGGAGCGGCTGCGCGGCCTCGGCGTGGTCTTTGAAACGAATCACCGCTGGACCGGCCTCGTGCCCGGAGATCCACATGTCCTGGAATTCTCCAGCTACGGGGGAACCCGTACTTTC
>CAMPGU010000307.1 GCA_946885645.1 uncultured Haloferula sp. | reverse complement strand
TCACCGTGCACTTCACCCCGGCACACGACGGCTCTGTCGAACTCGATCTCAACGGCCCGTGGGGCGAGGCAGGGCAGGGCGTGCTGCAGCAGCAGGAGGTCCTCTGGGATGCTTTTTCCGCCACGGGCGCGGAACTTTCCAACGGCAGCTTCGAGGAGACGAGGGATGGCAGGCCCGCCGGATGGGAGTCGCCCTGGCGGCCCTATCCCGCACCGGGCGCTTGGCCGCTCGCAGGGAACAAGCCGTCGGACGGTGCGTCCTATGCGGCGTCATGGCATGGCCGTCCGCTCATACGCAGCATCCCGGTGAAGGCGGGGGTTCCGGTCGCCCTGAAATTGCACGCCCGCGCGGCGACCGTTCCGGGTTTCAAGGAACCGGCGCGTCTCCCGCAGGACACCCCGGCTCATCGTGCCTGCGCCCGCATGAAGCGCGGGGTGAATCTCGGAAACCACTGGGAGGCCCCGCCCGGCGGCTGGGGGATCCGCTACGATACCGGTGACATCGACCGCATCGCCGCCGAAGGATTCGATCACATCCGGGTCCCCGTGGCATGGCACTACCATCTTCAGGATGGCAGGATCAAACCGCAGCTTCTCGCCGAATTGGAGCCCGTCCTCCGGCACGCGCTGGAAAAAAACCTGCTCGTCATCATCAACTGGCATCACTTCGAAGACCTCTGCAAGGAGCCGGAGAAGCACCGTGCCACCTTCATCTCCGGCTGGACGGAGATCGCACGCCATTTCAAGGACTGGCCGGAGGAGCTCTACATCGAGCTTATCAACGAGCCCAACGGCGCGCTCGACCATGACATGCTCACCTCGATTCACGCCGGTGCCATCGCCGCGATCAGGAAGACGAATCCCCGGCGCATCCTGCTGGCGGATCCCCCGCAGTGGGCCGCCATCCGCGGGCTCGACCGCTTTTTCCTTCCCGATGGCGATGACCGGATCATCGCGACCGTGCACAGCTACGAGCCGTTCCAATTCACCCACCAGCAGGCAGCCTGGGTTCAGTTGGCGGATCTGCGCGGCATCACCTATCCCGGCCCTCCTCCAAAGCCGGTGCCGCTCCCGGAATCACTGCGGGAAAACACCGGCCTCGCCTCATGGCTGGAGGCCTACAACACGCGGCAAGGCACCGGGAACCCCTGCTCCGCCGCCACTTTCGAGCTTCTGCTCGATGACGCGGCGGCATGGTCCCGGCACTTCGGCCGCCCCGTGCATATCGGCGAGTTCGGGGCCTACCGGAAGGCCGATCCCCAAAGCCGGAACCGCTACATCCGCGACTTCAGGATGGCTGCGGAAAAGCGCAAGATGCCTTGGACCCTCTGGGATTGGAAAGCGGGCTTCGCCTATTGGGACAGCGAGACTTCGAAGCCCCTGCTCAGGGAGGCGTTGCTCGGAACTCCCTAGGAAGGGCTTCGGAGATCGGCATCGCCCGCACCGCTGCCGCTGGCGCGGGCCCGCACCCGGCAGGCTCTGTGGTAGCCGGGGTCACGGGCAGGACGTCGGAGAGTTCGCCGGGAGTGGCATATTCAGCCGACCGGAGCTTCTCGAAGGAAGGCATGAAGGTCTTGGGCTTCGGAATCCCTCCGGAAGAAAGAGCCGCACGGAGGGCAGCTTCTGCCAACCGGTTGATTCGTTCCTGTGTGGTCATCGCGAAGTTCGGGTGGCGTTCCTGTACACCTAGCTAACCATAACTCCCTAAGAACTACCACCGGCTCGACATTACGTAATCACGTAACCCGCGGCGCGACGGGGATGAAACTTCACCGCGTCTCCTCCCGGTGCCTCTTTCTCCGGAGCATCAGGACGAGCGTCCCGATCACCACAGGCAGCGCCGTCCCCGGCTCCGGGATAGACGCTTCGTGGTTGCCGCCCGCAAGCGAGGACGAGGGCGGAGCTCCCCCTCTCATCGCGATGCTTGCATCGCCAAAGAAGCCATGATCGGCGAACGAAACAAGTTGCGGCTCCGGGTTCTCGTCCAACAGCGAAAGCGCTGGTCCGTCCGTGCCGGTCACTCCCTCCGCTCCGCCGGGCACCAGAGCCATGCCGGTTTGGGCCGGCAGCAGCGGATCGGATGAAGGCATGCTTTGCCCGCTTCCGCCCAGTGCCGCAATCGCGGGAACTTCATCGATCTCGGGAAGCGGCATGAAGCCGAAATCCCGGGGGGCCAAGGCAGGGGCGGAGTCGGTTTCCGGCACCGCGGCCGTCTCCCCCGCGGGAGCGGCCTCGCCCGCAGCGGGTACCGGTTTCTGCGAAGCAGGGACACCTCCAGCGCCACCGGCACTGCCTGCCGCCATCGCAGGTGCCCCCTCGCTTTGAGGCTGCACGAAGAAGATCGTCCCCGCTGCCAAAGCCAGCGCCGCGGCTGCCGACACCGCCACCAGAAGGCCGAAGCGCCTTTCACGGGCCACGGGAACCATCGGCTCCGCCCCGGCCCGCATCACCGACCTCAGCGTGCGGAGGAAGCGCCGGTCTTGCTCGAGCCGGGCGAAGAAGCTCCGGTCCCCGATCATCCGGCTCAGGAGGGGAATAGCGGCGGGCGTCTCGCCGACAAGCCAATCGAAGCCTGCCTGGGCAAGGGGATCCTCCCGTTCCATCCGGACGACGTTGTCGCCTTGGATTGCCTCCCCGGCCACGGCGGCCTCCAGCAAGCGGCGGCGCATTTCGTGTCCCAGTTCCAGATCCGGCCCCGCCATTGCGTCCTCCAGGAATTCTTCGAAAGGATCTTTCATCCTTCGCCTCCTTCCCGTTGCCAGCGGTCCTTCAGTTCCTTCACCGCGCGGTGGAGGAAGTAGCCGATGTTCCCTTGCGAGATGCCGGTAACGGCCTCGATCTCCTTGTAGCTGAGCCCCACCTGGAACTTCAGGCGGACGAGCTCGCGCTCCCGCTCCGGAAGCGCCGCCACCATCTCGAGCAGCTTTTCCTCGCGTTCGCCGCGCAGGAGCTGGTGATCGGGCGAAGCCGCTTCATCGCCCTCCATATCGGGGAAATCCCAGCCGAATTGCACGACCCTCTGCCGCCTCATGTGGTCGGTCAGGACGTTCCGGCAGACGGTGAAAAGCCAGGCCGCGAGATTCTCCGGCATGCCCTTATCGCGGGTGCGGATCAAACGGAAAAAGGTCTCCTGCACCGCATCGCGCGATAGCTCGCGATCCGAGCAAATGCCGTAGGCGTGCTTCAGCAGAGGCTTCTCGTAGCGTA
Organism: uncultured Haloferula sp.; assembly: GCA_946885645.1. The sequence goes on along the minus strand of CAMPGU010000307.1, from coordinate 1,553 downwards.
CGAGAATCTCGGCCAGCCAGTTGCCCGAAGGCTCAATGGACCGTGCTTCGTTCACGGGGAGTTGCCCTCGATGATCTCGGCGATCACCTCCCGGGCTTCCGTCGTCTCCGACCATGCCGGCAAGGCCAGCAAGTCGGCGGCTTCATGAAAAGCCGCGATTTCCGCGGGGTCTCCCAGCTTCGTCGCCGCATCGCGCAGCAAGGGAACCCCGTCCGGCTCGCCCAATTGCACCATCCCGTCCCGGGCCGCCGCGCGGATCTCGGGATCGCCATCGAGCAGCCACGGCCGGATCGCCTTCACGCCTTCCGGCGAATAGGTCACCACCGCGGCGTGGATCTCGTCCTGCGCCTCCTCCCGGCGGGCGGAATCGGCTTCTCCGCCCGGCGCGGTCGCAGCCATCACAGGCTGCTTCTCGCGGGGGGTCGCCCTGCGCTCGCGCATGGCGGATCCGCCGGGCACGGGAGGGGCCGGCTTTGCTTCCCGACTCTCCGATGGCGTGAGGACCACGATCGCGATCCATGCCGCCAGCCCGAGCAGGATGAAGGAAAGATTTCTCAGACGGTTCATTCGTGAAGGGAGCTCTGTGAGGCGCTGTGAAAAAAATCCCGGGGGAGGGAAATCAAATCGCACGCCCCGCCTCCCTTGCAGGCGGAGCGTGCGCGACCCATGAAAGGGGAACTATCAGGGAACCGCCGAACCCGGGAAGAAAGGCGTCAGATTCACCAATTGGGTTCTCTGGGTGCGATACTTGCCGGTGATGATGCCCGTGCCGGTGCCGCTTTTGCCGTTCACCGTGAGATTGTCCGTCCGGGTCATCACCACCGTGCTCTCGTTGCCAACCCGGGCCGTTGCAAACTTCAGGATCTGGGTGCCGGTCGCCGAGCTGGCCCCGGCGCGCACGTCGAGCGTCGCATAGACCTTGCGGGTGAGGCTCGGCTTGGTGGTGCCGGTCACCGGCACGAGTTCCGTGCCGGTGGTCGCCGTGCCTTGGTTCACCGGCTGGGTCAGGAGGTTGGCGGGCACCGCCACGGCGGTCTTGCCGGACTTCAGGGCGTAGATGTTGCCCACGCCGTTCGGGCTCGCGACGCGGTAGAGGGACCAACCCGTGATCTGGCCGTCGAGCAAGCTCGCCACACGCATTGCTTCCAGGATGTCGCGGTTGACGAAGCGGACGCTGCTGGTGGTGTATTTCTTGCGCTTCACACCCCCGGGCAGCGTGACCTCGGTCGGCGCGTTCTCGGTGGTGATGGTGGCGTCGAAAAGGAGCGGATTGACCGAACCCGGCTTCACGGTGGCTTGGCCGTGGGCGCTTGCCATCGCCAGCATTCCGGTGATCGGAAGGATAAGGAATTTCATACAGGGATATCTGTCTGTGTCGGTTAGGATGCTTCCCGCTGTCGCGTGTTTCCGTTCTCCGGACTGGCAGCGGGGTGTTCATCAAGGAATCGGGCGATCCGCCGTTTCCTTGGCGGATTCCGGGAAAAATAATTCCCGCCCCCTTCCTTCGGCCCCCGGCCATTCCCGTTCAGACGGTTAGCGATCCTCTTTTCCCC
>CAMPGU010000306.1 GCA_946885645.1 uncultured Haloferula sp. | reverse complement strand
CCTTGAGAAAGGCGAGGGATGCCGCCGCCGCGGAGTTCGCGAAATCGAAGACCGAACTCCCGCCGGATTTCTTCCTCGGTTTCGAGAAGTACACCACTTCGCCCGTGCGCCGCGAGGCCACCGGGATCCTGACCTACCAGATGGATGCCCTGAGCCAGCTCGCCGCAAATCTCGCGGCGGCCGCCCCGGCGAAGCTGCTCAACATCTATCGTGAAACCTTGCCGGAAGAAGACGGCAAGCAGTTCGACGCGAAGGGCAAGAGCTTCCGCGCGCTGCCGGTGGAAATCTCCTTCAACGGCACGGAGGCTTCCCTCCGGAAGTTCCTCTCGTCCCTCGACGATTCCGGGAAATACTATTACGTGATCCGCTCGATGCGGGTGACCAACGAGAAGGTGAAGGCACCGACCGCCACGGACGCCCAGTTCAAGGCCGAGGAAGAGGCTGCCGGTGGAGACGGCGGAGCAGCACCGGCCACCGATCCCTTCGGCGGCGGCGGCGGCTTCGTCCTGCCCGGCGAGGAGGCCGCCCCTGCGGGTGATGCCGCCGCGGCCGCCCCGGCGGAAGAGGCCGCTCCGACCGGTGACGAGCTCATCCTCCAGCAAGTCCTAGGGTCCGAGAAGATCAATGCCTTCTTCCGGATCGATATCATCCAATTTCTTGACGCCCCGAAGGCCTGATCCAGGTCAGCCTTAACAACCCACCGTCATGTCCAAGCTTCCAAAAAACTTTGAAAAAGCCCTGTTGGGCGTCGCCGGCGTCGCTGCGCTCGGCTTTGCGGCCCTCGGCTTCATGAAATCCAGCGCCGTCGAGGCCGAGTTCAGCCACAACCTCAAGGGGACGGGCAAAAGCGACGCCTCCATCCCGGAGGCGGCGGCGACCACCCAGGCCACCAATTCCCTGACCTCCAACCGGACGATCGAGGCCGGCGAGGATTCCAAGGGGCGCAAGGTGAACCTGTTCGTCGGCATCCCGCTGTTCGCCGACAAGAACAACCCGACCAAGCCGGTGGAGCCGCGGGAAGGTGCCGACGTGCACCCGGGCATCCCCAACGTGTGGTGGATCGAAATGGGTGCCGACATGTCTTTCGCCAACTCTCCCGACCGTGACGATGATGGGGACGGCTTCTCCAACCGCGAGGAATTCGAGGCGAAGACCCACCCGGTGGATGCCAAGAGCGTTCCCGCTTTGATCGCCAAGCTCTCCTACGTGAAGGACGAATCCAGCAAGTGGTATGTGAAGTTCGGCTTCGAGTCGGAGGGCAAATGGGCCCCCCGTCTGGAAGGCTTTACCCACGATGGCAGGCCTCTGAAGAACCGGGTCGGTGCTTTGGAAATGATGAACGTCGGGGAAACCTTCTTCAAGGAGGAGCCGATGGCCGGACGCTTCAAATACACCGGCATCATCGAGAGGGTGGTCGTCAGCGAGAAGACCAAGCTGGAGCAAAAGGTGAAATTTGCCCAGTACGAGGACCTGAAGGAGAACAAGAAGGGCGAGAAGTACGAGTCGCAGGCGGGTCTTCCCGACGCGGAGCTGGAGAACAAGGCTTACTACGACCGTACCGCGATCCTCGATCTCAAGGCGATCGGTTACGAAGGCAAGGAATTCAAGGTGGAGGAACGCACCACCTTCGCCCTGCCGCCGGACGCTCCCGAAAAGAAATACACGCTTAAAAAGGTCACGCCGGATTCCATCGAGGTGGAGTACGACGATGGCTCCGGAACCACGAAAACCGCCACGATTCCAAAGGGCGGCACGGCCACTCCGTAAATCAAATCGTTTTTGAAAAAATCGCTTCCCAACCGCCGCTCAGACCGGCAGAACACAGCCCCAACAATGCAAAAAACGCCAATGCACCGTACCTGCAGCACTGCCGCCGCCCTGATGGCCGTGGCAGCCGTGATGCCGGTCACCCTGACGGTTGCCAACGCCGGTGAAGGATACTCCGGTGGCGGCAGCTACAGCGGTCTCGCCCAGAAGGAAATGATCCGCCGCCAGAATGCGGTCGCCCAATCCGACAAGCTCCGTGACGAAGGTCGCGAAGCCTATGCGAAGGGAGACTACAAGCAGGCCGTGGATAAGTACAAGGAAGCCCTTCAGGTGCTGCCGGATGCTCCGATGGTCCAGGACCGCCGCACCTATCTGATCCAGCTCCTTGCCGACGGTTCCGGCGCCTTGGGCGAGCAGTACCGCAAGGTTGGCAAATACGAAGAAGCGCGCGTGCTGGCCGCCGATGTGCTCGCTGCCGATCCGAACAACGTGGAAGCGAAGCGTCTCGTCGAGTATCTCGACGATCCGATCCGCACGAATCCGGCGCTCACCTACGAGCACACGGAGAACGTCGATCAGGTGCGCCGCACCCTTTACATCGCCGAAGGCCACTACAATCTCGGGAAGTACGACGAAGCCAGCCGTTCCTACGAGGACGTGCTCCGCCTCGACCCGTATAACAAGGCCGCCCGCCGCGGCATGGAGCGCGTGGCGCAGGCCAAGGCCGACTACTATCGCGCCGCCTATGACCACACCCGCGCGGAACTCCTCGCACAGGTGGACAAGGCTTGGGAGCTGTCCGTGCCGCCGATCATCACCGGCGAGCTCGACACCGGCCGCCAGGCCGAAGGCGTCACCACGGGTGCCACCTACATCCTCGCCAAGTTGAAGTCGATCATCATCCCGGTGATCTCCTTCGAAGATACCTCCGTGGAAGAGGCGATCGACTTCCTCCGCGCCCGCTCGATCGAGCTGGATACGCAGGAGTTGGATCCCGCCCGCAAGGGAATCAACTTCGTGATCCGCAAGCCGCGTTCCGGCGGCGACGCCACCATTGATGCGGCTGCCGAAGGCGCGACCCTCGGCGGCGGCACCGATCCGGGTTCGCTGCGCATCCGCGAGCTGAACCTGCGCAACGTCCCGCTCTCCGAAGCACTCCGCTACATCTGCGATCAGACCAAGCTCCGCTACAAGGTGGACGACTTCGCCGTGACGCTGGTGCCTGCCACCGAGACCGACGAGGATCTCTTCACCCGCAGCTTCCAGGTTCCGCCGGACTTCCTCAGCCTCCTGGGTGGCGGGTCCGACGGCGGTGCCGATGCCGGTGCCGACGATCCGTTCGCGGCGGATGCCGGCGGCGGTACCGGTGCGACCTTGGCTCCGCGCAAGTCGGAGACCGAGTTGCTCACGGCCAACGGCGTGAAGTTCCCCGAGGGTGCCTCCGCGAAGTTCTTCTCCGGCAGCTCCACGCTGCTGGTCCGTAACACTCCGACCAACCTCGACCTCATCGAGTCGATCGTCGATCAGATCGGAAACAAGACCCCGCGTCAGGTGAAGATCTCGACGAAGTTCGTCGAAATCTCCCAGGAGAATACCGACGAGCTCGGGTTTGACTGGATCGTCTCGCCCTTCGGCCTGTCCGCCAGTTCCGTGTTCCTCGGCGGCGGCACGATCGGCAGCGGGCAGACCCGCACGAATGCCGACTTCATCGGCACCGTGGATGGTGTGAACCTGCCGGGTGTTCCTGCCGCCACCGGCACGAACGTAACGGACATCGTCACCGGCGGTCTCCGCAGCGGCGACGGTGCAATCAACCGCAACAACATCGATGCGGTGTTGAACAACCCGAACCGCACCGCCCAGAGCGCCAGCCCGGCGCCCGGCATCGCGGCGCTCACCGGTCTGTTCTCCGACGGCCAGGTCCAGCTGATCATGCGCGGTCTCGCGCAGAAGAAAGGCACCGACCTGATGACCGCGCCCAGCGTGACCGCACGCTCCGGCGAGAAGGCGATGATCGAAATCATCCGTGAATTCATCTACCCGACCGAATACGAGCCCCCGGAACTTCCGAACTCGATCGGCGGCGGTGTCAGCGGCGGCGACCTCGGACTGGGTGGCAACAGCGGGATTTTCCCGGTGACGCCGGCCACGCCGACCTCGTTCGAAACCCGCAACACGGGTGTCACTCTCGAAATCGAGCCGACCTTGGGTGGCAACGACTTCGTGATCGACCTGCGGTTCGCTCCGGACATCGTCGAATTCGAAGGCTTCGTGAACTACGGCAGCCCGATTCAATCGCCTGCCACCGACTTCCTCGGCAACCCGACGACCGTGACCATCACGGAAAACCGGATCGAGATGCCGGTGTTCTCCAGCCGCCGCGTGACCACGGCGCTTACCATCTATGACGGCTACACCGTCGCGGTTGGTGGCCTGATGCGCGAGGATGTGCAGACCGTCGAGGACAAGGTGCCGATCTTCGGTGACATCCCGGTGGTGGGCCGTCTGTTCCAGACCAAGGCGGAGAACCGGATCAAGAGCAACCTGATCATCTTCGTTACCGCGCAGATCATCGATGCCACCGGCCGTCCGGTCCGCGGAAGCGAAGCCCTGCCCCAAACCGGAAGCACCCCTGAATCGCTCCCCGTGAGCGGTGACGCGGGCGTCCTGCCGGAACTCGGCAACTAAGGCATCCAGCCGGAAAAAAGATCATAGCGGGCGGAGGGGAAACCTTCCGCCCGCTTTCGCGTTGGCAGGCGAGGTGCTTTTTGGGGATTGATCGGGCCTACGGACCTCCGTTTGCTTCGCCCATGCACGTTTTCGGCCTGAGCGGCGGGATCGCCAGCGGCAAGTCCATGGCTTGCAGGATAATTTCCCGGATTTTTCCGGCGGCGGCGATTTTCGATGCCGATGCCTGCGTGCACGGATTGCTTTCGGCAGACCGGGAGGTGATCCGGGCGGTGGCCGCACGCATCCAGCCCACGCAGATCCAGGACAAGAGCCG
>CAMPGU010000305.1 GCA_946885645.1 uncultured Haloferula sp. | reverse complement strand
TCCGCTGCGGGCGGCGCCGCCGGATGTGCTGCACGCCGTGATGGCGAAGATCGATGCGAAGCCGAAGGCTGCCGCGGAAAGGCGGCGTTATGCGCCGTGGATCGCCGCCAGCGGTTGGGCGGCAGCGGCCGCCGTGGCCATCGGGCTTTGGCCGCGGACGGACAGCCTTGAGGTGCCGGCTCCCGCCCTTTCCGGAGCCAGCGATGCGAAGCGCGTGCCGGAAAGTCTGCCCGCGGCGGAAGTCCGGCCGCGGGTATCGTATTCACCGGGACCGGACCGCGAGGAACGGCGCCTCCGCAGCGAGCTGATGAAGCTCCGCGGGAGCCTCGCGCGTCTCAGTGACGATGCGCTTCTCACTGCTCCGCGCGTGATGTCGCTGAGTTCTCCCGGCGGCGCGGAACGCAGTCCGGAGGAGACCCGCGAACGGGTTTGGGCGGTTTTGACCGGGGCCTTGCGCTCCGCCCTTGAAGCCGAGAGCGGTGCGCCGAACGACCCGGCCGCGTTGGTCATCGAGCGCGGCTGGCTGCCGGATGGCGTGACCGCGCCGGAAGACGGCGGGGTGATCCGGCATCGCAACTTTCCGGAGAGTGCATGGGAGGAGCTGGGACTCCTCAGATCGGACGATGGCTCCTACTACGATCCTCAAAAAGAGCTGGTGTGGACCAGGGATGAGGAGGGGCGCGGCTTCATCGGCCGGAAGGCCACGGAGGGAGACGATCTGGACAACTTCAGGCCCGCGGGGGAAGGGCCCGCGATCGCCGTCAATGAGGCGCGGAGGGAGCCCGAAGGATTCGTGATCGAGGATCCCGTTACGAACAAGGCGGAGGTGGTGATCGATCAGGTGCCGCCGCCTGCGGAGGGGATGGAGCAACTGGTGGTGTGGACGGATGCCGCCGGTGCCGAAAACACGATCAAGCTGGCCACCGCCCAAACTTCTTTCCCCGAGGCGTCAGGCTCGGCTTCCCCGGTGCCGAACGGCGGTAGCGCCGCGCCCCTCGTCTTCCCCTCGCACCGGGGGAAGGGCCCTTCCGGCGCGCCCGGCCAGATGCGCAAGGCTTCCAACACCATCGTTTTCTCGATCCCCAACAGCCAGGGCGTGAAGTCATTCCGGCTTATCGAGGCATCCATCGTCCCGAACGGCAGGCCCTTCCGGGTGATCGTTCAGGGCGGGAATTAGCCCGAGAGGGGGTGCCCCGATGACGGACGAGTACGGCGGACCACAGGAAGCGCCTATGGCTCGGTGACCTGGAAACGGAAGAACTTCTTCCCGCCCGGGTCCGCAGGCAGGGGAATCTCGGTGATGGTATCCGTCGTCTGATAAACGCTGTCGATTTCAGGAATGCTCCACGGCTCCCAGGTGCCGAGATCGTCGCTGGTCTCGATGGCGTAGTAGCGGCGGGATTGTCTCGGGAACGCGAGCTTGCCATCCGCCAGGCTCGCCTGCCAGGGATTGGCACCGCTAACGGGTGAACTGCCGAGGAGATATTCATCGTAATTCGTCACCCCGTCGCCGTCGGGATCGGCGCCTTTCTCGCCCTCCGGATCGAGAGAGGCAAAGAAGCCATCCCGCCATTGGTCGTAGAGCGGGTTCTCCGCCAGTTCCCCGTTGATCCAGTCCGTGATGAGCTGGATGTTCGTCTGATCGAGTTCCGAGCTTCCCAGCGGCGGCATCCGGGAGAAGCCGTTGGCGGCGGCGATACGGTTGAGAACAAGGCTGTGCGAGGGATCGCCGGGAACGATGTATTTGTTCGCCGGATCGCCACCGTTGTTTTCGGCCTCGCCGTGGACGAGTCCGGTCTGCTCCAGGGTGAGCTGCGGGCGCCCGTCCCAGAAGCCGGCAACGCTGCCGCCGGCCTGGTGGCAGTATGAGCAATTGACCGCGAAATACGAGCGGGCGCGTTGTTCCAGCGGATACTGCGTTTCATCGGGCCGCACGTGACGGGGGAGGGAAGCGGCCGGATCCGGGTCATTATTGAGGTAGCCGTAAGCCGAAAGCAGGTCGAGCTGGTTGCCGGAATAGCCGTTGATATTCTCCTCCCGGTTGAGCTGATGGGTATTGAAGGAAAGCGCATGGCCGCCATGCGGGGTATGGCAGGTGATGCAACTCGAGCGGCCGGGGATTTGCCATCGCTGGATATGCGGCGTGCCGTGGTCGTCGATAGAGATGTCGAATTCGGTGCCGGCATCTTCGACGAGGGTCGCCTCCGTCTGCGACTCGTTCCACCGGTAGCTGACACCGTAGGAGCCGGTATCGGTTTTTACCAGCACGCGGGTTTCGATGCGCTTCCGCGTGCCCGGGTCGCCGCGGCTGAGTTCCAGATCGAAGTGCTTCACCCACAGCATCCCGGTCGGGTAGGTCCAGGTGCCGTCCTTGCTCCAGGTCATCTTGTCGGTGGCATCCGGAATGGTGAACCACCGCTGCTTGATCGCGTGATCGCTCCAGAAGGTCAGATTCGGCTGATAGGGCAGAAGGCCCGGCGCGGGCGAAAGATCGGTGAGATCGGCGAAGAGGCCGGTGGCACCGAGTGTGCCCGGGAAGCCCTCGTCAAGGTCGCTGCTCGTGGTGAGCCGCATGATCTTCCCGGTCAGATAAGCGGCGAAGTACAAGTCCTTGTTGAAAGGATCGACGCCTTGGGCCGAGAAAACGCCATACGCGCCGGGCAGCCCGGTGAGGCGCGTGGTCGTGCCGGTCGCCGTGTCCATCTGCCAGACATGGCCGGAGACGGAATCGCTGAAAACATACGTGCCTGCCAGCGAGGGGTAGCGCGTACCGCGGTAAACGTAGCCACCCACCACCGAGTTACCCTTCAAGCTTGCGTCGCCGCCGGCAATCGCGGCGTGGACGTATTCGTAGGCGGGATCGATGCTGGTGAAGCCCTCCGGTTTGGCCGGCGGCACCGGATTGGTGAAAGCGGTGTCGTGCGCTCCTTCCCGATAGACCCAGCCGTAGTTGCCGCCCTTTACGATTTTGTTCACCTCCTCGTAGGTGTTCTGGCCGACATCGCCGCCCCAGAGATCGCCGGTCGCGGGATCGAAGGACATGCGCCAGGTGTGGCGCAGGCCCGTGGCCCAGAACTCGGTGCGCACGGCGCTTAGCGGCGTGACGGCCACGCCGTTGTAGCTGCCGTCCCAATCACCGCCGAGGCTGGTGTGCACGAAGGGATTATCGACGGGAACCGAGAAACGCGCGATCCCCCCGTCGGTGGGGATGGCAGCGTGGGGGTTGGGCTCCAGGTTGCCGGGCTTCTTGTCCACATCGATGCGGAAGACGCCGCAGAAGAAGTCCTTGTCGATCCGCTGGCTTTGCAGGCGGAAGTCGTTGGGATTCTCCTCATCCCCCGCGGTGTAGTAGAGATAGCCATCGTTCGGGCCGAAGTGAATGTCGCCGCCATCATGGTTCGAGCCCCGGTCGAGCTGTTGCAGAAGGATGAGTTCCGAGGCCGGGTCCGCTACCGTGGGATCCGCGCTGGCTTGGAAGCGTGAAATCCGCTGGTGGTAAGCGCCGCCGTCGATACGCACGGTGTAGGCGACATAAAAATAGCCGTTGCTTTCATACTGCGGGTGGAAAGCGAGGCCGAGCAGGCCGTGTTCCCCATTTCCGCCTCCTTCAATGGTCTCGGCCGGAGTGCGCCCGGCGATAACGGCTTGCAGGTCCAGGAACGTATTTTGGGTCGGCGACGAAGCAGTGACGTCGGGCACGTGTTTGATCTTCGCCATCCGTTCACAGACGAAGAGGCGATGGGAGTCGCCGGGGATCGAGGCGATGCAAAGAGGCTGGTTGAACGTCAGCCCGGGAAGCGCGTCCACGAGCTGCCAAGTGCTTGTGGGCGGAGCCTCGGGCATCGCCAGGCCGGGGTTCGCCAAGCGAAGCGAGGAAGCGAAGCCGATGGTCACGGTGGCGGTCGAAGTGGCGCCGCTGACATTTCCCACCCCGTAGGTAAAGGTGATCGGCCCGGCACTGCTGCCTCCGTGGGCATAAAGGATCTTCCCGTTGGAGATCGTGGCGGTACCGATCGCCGGGGGAGCGACGATTTCCAAGGTTGCCGCGATGGGTGAGCCGGTGTCGTTTGCCAGAACGTCCACCAGGACCTTCTGGTCCGGGTGAATGGTCGCGCTGTCCGCCACGGCGACGGGCGGGTCAAAGGTCGCATCCGGCCCCGCGGCCGCGGAGGCGAGCAATTCCAAGGTCGTAACGGCCCGCGGATGGACGCGCAGCTCGTTGATGGTGACGTGGGAGTTCGAGTCGCCGGACCACGCGCTGCGGCCGATCCAGTTGTTCACGTCGGCAATCGAGGAGATCCGGTAGGCGAGGTCCATGCTGCCTTGAAGCTCGCCGTTCCGGTACCAACGGCACTGGCAGCCCGCGGACCCGGAGGAGCCTGCGCCATCCTCTACCACCAAAGCGTAATGGTACTCCGTGCCCGCGGCGGTGGTGCCGCTCAGGTCCGTATTCACCGTGCTGACGCTGCCGTCGCCGATGATCGTTTCCAGCCGATGACTGCCGAGCGCGCCTCCGCTATTGAGCGAAAGCATGATTCCGTCGTAGCTGGTGGTGTTGCCCGGAGAAAAGGCTCCGTCGATGATCTCGCCCGGCGTGGGGCTGTTCGCGGTCAAATCGCAGCGGCCGAAGTCGAAGACGCGCTGCCAGTTTTTCGAGCTGACCGGCGTGAGCCAGATTTCATAGGTGGCGCTGGGACGCGATGAAACAAAGCCATTGGGAAGATCCAGATAGCCGGAAATCGTCTCAGCCGCCTGATTTCCCGTGGTATTGCCGGGAAGCGTGAGCGCGGTGCCGGTCGTG
>CAMPGU010000304.1 GCA_946885645.1 uncultured Haloferula sp. | reverse complement strand
CTTCTTAGGCTGGGAGGGGAAGGGGATCTACCTGCTGGCAGTCACCTCGAATCCGGGGTCCGCGGACTTCCAGCGGCAGACGCTGGCGGACGGCCGATCCGTTTTCGAGCTGGTGACCGCCTTGGGAGAGCGGGCCAAGGGGATGGCCACGGACGTGGGCTATGTCGTCGGATTGACCAATACGGGGGGCGTTTTGCAACGTATTCCCGACGCTCCCCTGTTGGTTCCGGGCTTAGGTGCCCAGGGAGGCGATCTGGCCGAACTGGCCGCGGCGCGGCGTTCCGCTCCGGATGTCGTCAATGTCTCGCGCGGAGTCCTTTATGCCGATGACGGTTTTAGCTTCGGTGAGCGCGCGAAGCGCTGGGCGGAGCGGATCGCCCTATCCTATCAGGAAGCAGTCGCGTGAGGCACGATCCACGCTAGCATTTGGGCGAAGATGCCGAGGGAAAGCGATTATCCGAAAACGGGCCAAGTAAACGCCCATTATTCCGGGCTGTTGCCGCAAAAAGGGTGGCCGGGTCGCAATTATAAGTTTTTCCGCCATCGGATCGTCCCGGGGATGTTCCAGAAGCGCGGCGGGCTGGCCCAGGAACCCGTGCTGAGCATCCCGGAGAACGGCTGCGTGCGGGTGACTTGGATCGGCCACGCGTCCTTCCTCCTCCAATTCGCCGACCATTCGGTGATCGTGGATCCGAATTGGGCGCGCTGGCATGGCTTCGTGAAGCGCCTGCGGGAGCCGGGCCTCCCGCTGAAGGCGATTCCGGAGCTCGACCTGGTATTGGTCAGCCACGCGCATTTCGACCATCTGCACAAACCCAGCCTCAAGGTCCTGCAATCCCGCGGCGGCATCGTGGTGCCGCGGGGCAGCGCGAATCTGGTGCGGCGCCTCGGCTTTCCCGCCGTGCACGAGATGAAGGTGTGGGACGTGATCGAATACAACAATCTGAACGTGATCCATACCCCCAGCCACCACTGGGGGGCGCGTTACCTGCACGACATCCACCGGGATTACGGCGGCTATCTGGTGGAGTCCGGCGGAAAAAGCGTCTTTCACTGCGGCGACAGCGCTTGGTTCGACGGCTTCGCGGAGATCGGCCGGCGGCACCAGAATATCGACGTCGCCCTGATGCCGATCGGCGCGTACGAGGCGCCGAGCGGGCGGGATGTGCATCTGAACCCCGAGGAGGCGGTCCGCGCCTTTGCCGAACTGGGGGCCAAGGTGATGATCCCGATGCATTACGGTACCTTCCCGCTCGGAAACGAGCCGCCCGGCGAGCCGGTCGAGCGGCTGCTGATGGAGGCGGACCGGCTGGGGATCAGCGAGAGGATCCTGATACCGGAGGAAGGGGTGGGAATCGAGTGGTGAAGGCCGCACGATCCGGCACCCGTGGTGCGGGGAATTAAAGACAGCTCGACCTTCCGGCCGATTTATCGAGCCTTCACCCATGATTGCCGAGTCCCTGCTGGAAAGCCCGCTCTTCGTCCCTTCGCTGGTTGGGGCGGTCCTTTTCTTTCAAGCGCTTCTGTTGATGACGGTGCTTTCGCTCTCGAAGAAGGTGACGCGCCTTTCCCGCAAGGAAGCGCAGCGTGAAGCCCCGGCCGTCCCCGAGTTGACGGAGCAGAGAGAGGCAAACAGCGAGCAGAAGCAGCTTTTCAGGCTCTTCCTTGAAGAGAACCCGGCGCGGCGCGAGCTCTCAAAGAAGGAGCAATTCGCGGCGTTCCGTCGCTGGCGTGAGGAGAAGGGCCTGAACTGGAAAAACCCGGGAGCTTCGGCCTGAGAGGCGAAAAAGCAACGGGAGGAGCCGAAATTCGGGGATTCTAGCCGTTTTTCCGGTTGCCAGTGCCGGGAGGGGTTTGCAGACTCCGCGCCCGCGCCGGATTTACACTCCGACTCCTCGTAAAAGAGCTTGTGAAAAATTTCACAAGCGCCCAAAATTTTCCCGCAAAGCACCCCGACGCACCACCGTCATGGCCAATTTCTTTCCGCGCTGGACCAATTTTCTTCCCCTGAAAATCGCCATTTGTGCAGGAGCGGTGGCGGGTGGCGTGGTGTTGGCGTTCACGTATTACGCGACGCCGAAGACGCTTGTGGAGGGGTACCAGCCTTCGCAGCCGATTCCTTTTTCTCACAAAATTCACGTGGATCAGCTCGGGCTGGACTGCCGCTATTGTCACTCCTTCGTGGATGTCTCCGGTCACTCGAACGTCCCGAGCAACAACACCTGCTGGAACTGCCACCAGCACGTGCAAAAGGAGAGCCCGAAGCTCCAGCCGCTGCGCGACCGGATGGATCCGGCGCTGAAGCACCCGGATTTCGGCAAGCCGATCGAGTGGGTGCGCATCCACAAGACCCCGGACTTCGTTTATTTCAACCATTCCGCGCACGTGAACCGCGGGATTTCCTGCCAGAGCTGCCACGGTCAGGTGGACCAGATGGAAGTGGTCTATCAGGAGCACAACCTTTCGATGGGCTGGTGCCTGGAGTGCCATAACGCGCCCGAGAAGCATCTCCGGCCGCTCGAGGAGGTCTATAATTTGAAGTACGACGCCGAGAAGTACATCGCCGACCCCGAGAACGCCGCGCAGATGTCCCGGTGGGGCATCAAGACCACCGAGGATCTCGGTCTGAAGCTGAAGGAGCATTGGGATATCCAAGCCAAGGTCTCCTGCACCACCTGCCACCACTGATCCCGGTCTTCCGCCGTTTTCCGTTCCTTTCACGCATTTCCGTCCGCCGCCCTTTCGCCCATGAGCAAACGCATCTGGCAACATCCCGAAGTCCCCGCCGGTGAAACCACCGTCTCCTGGCGCGGCGTCGGCCAGCTCGAGGATACCCCCGCCTTCCGTTCCTGGATGGAGCGCGAGTTCCCGCAGGGCGTGGCCGAAATGGAGAACGAGGAGGACGCCGAGACCTCGCGCCGTTCCTTCCTGAAGCTGATGGGCGCTTCGACCGCCCTGGCCGGCTTCGGAATGGCCGCTTGCCGCCGTCCGGAGAGCTACATCGTTCCCTACAGCAAGGCACCCGAGTGGGTGATCCCGGGCAAGGCGACGTATTACGCTTCCAGCATGCCCCGCTCCGGCGGTGCCACGCCGCTGGTGGTGACGACTTTCGAAGGCCGTCCGACGAAGGTCGCCTCGAACATGCTCCACCCCGACACGACGGGGACGGACGCCTTCGTGCAGGCTTCCGTGCTAGATCTCTATTCGCCCTCGCGCTCGCGCAAGGTGTTGAAACAGGGCAAGCTTGCCAGCCGGGCCGAGTTCGATTCCGTGATCGCCGGTCTCGCGGCGGACGCCTCCGCGAAGGTGGGCTTCGTGTTCGGTCGCGACGACTCGCCTACGCGCGCCCGTCTCGTAAAGGAGCTCGCCGCCAAGTATTCCGCCGCGAAGTTCTACGCCTACGAGGCGCTTGAAGGAAACACCGCCAAGGTGCTGGGCGAGGGCACGAAGCTGGTGGCCGATTATACGAACGCCGACCGGATCGTCTCCTTCGACAGCGATTTCCTCTGCCTCGATTCCCACGGGCCGACGGCCCCCTTCTTCAACCGCCGCAAGCCGGAAGGCGCGGATTATTCGAAGAAAGCGGATCCCGCCTCGATGAACCGCCTCTACGTGGTCGAGAGCACCTTCTCGATGACCGGCGGCATGGCGGACCACCGCCTGCGGGTGTCCCCGAGCCAAATCCTCAAGATCGCTGCGCAGATCGCGCGCGGACTCGGCATCGGCCAAGCCTCGGATGTCGAGGCGGTGACGGACGAGAAGCAGCTCTCTTGGGTGACCGCGCTTGTCGCGGATCTCCAGGCATCCGGCGGCAGGTCGGTCGTGCTGGCCGGATCCCGGCAGCCGGAAGCAGTGCAGATCCTCGCGCTCGCGATCAACCAGAAGCTCGGCAACATCGGAGAAGGCAAGCCGCTCAAGGTGGTTCGCACCGATGCGCAAGGCCTCGGCGATTTCACCGCGCTGACCGCCGATCTGAACGCTGGTGTGATCGACACGCTTTTCCTGCTGACGCCGGCCAATCCGGTCTTCGACGCACCGGCCGATTCCGGTTTCGCGACGGCCCTGGCAAAAGCCAAGACAGTGATCCATCTGGGTCAGCGGACCGATGCCACCGCGCACGCCGCGACCTGGCACGTGCCCGCCAGTCATTACCTTGAAAGCTGGTCGGATGCGCGCACGGTGAACGGCGTTTACACGGTGGTGCAGCCGATGATCCTGCCGCTCTACGCGGACTGCGCGAGCGAGCTCGAGATCCTTTCCGCCCTTTTGACCGACGACGGCAAGCTGGTCACCGGCGAAGCCGCCGATGGCAAGCCCTCGCCTGCCTATGATGCGGTGCGGGTGACCTTCGAAGCCATCGGGGGCACGGGCATGGAGGCTTGGAAGAAGGTCCTGCGCGACGGTTTCCACGCCGGTACCGCCTATGAGGTGGTCGAGCCGGCGATTCCCGCCGCTCCGGTAGCGGTAGCGGCCGCCGCGGCGACGGGCTTGGAAGTGGTCTTCGCGACCGACGGTTCCGTCTATGACGGCCGCTGGATCGACAACGGCTGGCTACAGGAAGCTCCCGATCCGGTCTCGAAGCTCTCTTGGGACAATGCAGCCCTGATTGCGCCGGAAACGGCTAAAAATCTGGGTCTCTACGAGGAGATCGTGGCCCTTGAAAGCGAAAGAGCCGCGCGCGGTCCGGACGGCGAAGGCTCCGAACGCGCCGGCCCGATGATCAAGGTGAAGGTCAACGGCGGCGAACTGGAAATCCCGGTGATGATCGCTTTCGGCCAGGCCGAGAACACGATCGTCATCCCGCTCGGCTACGGCCAGGGGTTCGACGGCGAGGACAAGTTCAACCGCGACGCGAAGGGCAACG
>CAMPGU010000303.1 GCA_946885645.1 uncultured Haloferula sp. | reverse complement strand
CATCATGTCGGTTGGCCGGCTGCTCGCGGACTTCGCCGCGCGCCGTGCGCGGCGCTTGCCCCGCATTGCCGTCGCGGGGTTGAACCCGCACGCCGGAGAAAACGGCCGCTTTGGCGACGAGGAGACCCGGATCATCGCGCCGGCGATCGCGGCCTTGAATCGTGAAGGGCTCGGAGTCTTCTCCGGCCCCCACGTCCCGGATGCGGTTTTCAGAGAGGCGGCCGAAGGCGGGTTCGATGCCGTTCTTGCGATGTATCACGATCAGGGCCTGATTCCGCTCAAGCTCCTTGATTTCGACACGGGGGTGAATGTCACGCTCGGCCTGCCGAAACCCCGTACGAGCCCGGATCACGGAACCGCCTTCGGGATCGCCGGACAAGGGATCGCCCGCGCGGATTCGATGATCCACGCGATCCGGCTCGCCTGTGAACTCGCCTGACATGCTCTATGACACCACCGCCGATGTGATCCGGAAGGCTCTGAGGGGCCTCGATCTCGCCCCCTCCTCGGCCGCCCGCCGGGCCGGATTGGACGAACGGGAAGTGCTGGCCGCTTCCCGGGGTCCCGCGACGGCGGACACTCTCGCGAAACTGGCTCCTGCCCTCACGATCGTTCCCGGCGCGCTGGCAGCACTTCCCGGCTATGCCCCGCCCTGTCCGGATTTGCCGGAGATCACGCGCCTCGAGTTGCCTTTCGACGGGGAAACCGTGAATGCGTGGCTCCTCGATGCCGGGGAAGGCCTTCACCTCCTTTTCGACACCGGCGACGGGCCGGATGATGCCCGGCGGGCTCTGGAGCAATTGGGAGTCAATCCCGCGGAGGTGCTGATTACCCATCAGCACGGCGATCACACCGGCGGACTGCGGGGCTTGGGCGACCGGATCCGACGGCTTTCCGGACCGGGACAACCCGAACCGCTACAACCGGGGGATGTGTTGAAAAGGGGTCGCCTCTCGATCCGCGTCATCGGCTTGCCCGGACATTGCGCGGGAGCGCTGGGCTATGTGGTCGAGGGTCTCGCGCGACCGGTTTGCGTCACCGGGGACGCCCTCTTCGCCGGGTCCATCGGCGGATGTGCACCGGGCGAACCTTATCGTGAGGCGATTTCCGCGATCCGCGGCCGGATTCTGACTCTCCCCGGGGACACCGTTCTCCTCCCGGGTCACGGGCCTCCCTCGACCGTTTCGAGTGAAATTTTTGCGAACCCTTTCCTGTCGGGTGCGTAGTTCCCGGGCCCCAAAAAGCCCCTAGATCGGGCCTTCCCACTAAACCTGCGGCTCCGGTTGCCTGTAATACGGGGATAACCCGAGCCGCGGGAAAGCCCGCCGAAACCCTCGAATCCAAACCTACATGCGAATCATCCTATCCTCCGCCCTTCTCGCCACTTCCCTCCTCCCGGCAGCGGCCCAGGACAAGTGGTACGAACAAATGCAGATCGGGCCGGCGTGGAGCAATACCTTCGACGCCACGATCCAAGGGGAGAAGACGCTTGGAGCGGTGAAGGGCGTGCTCGTCGATCTGGGTGGCGGAGCCCATGCCCTCTTCGACACCGAAACGCTGCGGGTGGTCTCCGCCTACCAGGGTTTCGTCCACTGGGGCGGCACCCCTTGGACCGGTGCCCACGGCCAGTTGGTCAGGATTGCCAACGAAAATAGCGCCTGGTTCAACACCGGAGGCGGTCCCGGCTGGGCGGATGCAAGCGGCGGCTTCCAGGACAAGCGACCGATGAAGGGCTTCGGCAACGTGGAACACGCAAAGTACAAGGGCTTTTTCCGGGACGGCACGCGCATCGTGTTTTCCTACGAGGTGCTGGGCACGCCCGTTTATGAATCGCTTCAAGCGGTGGCGGGCGGCGTGGTCCGCCAATTCCAGGTGGCTCCTCACAAGCAGGCTCTGACCTTCGTCGTAGCCGATGACAAGGACGGCTTCAGCGTCAGCGGCCCCGCCGCGAAAGCGAAGTCCGGAGCCTCCGTCGCCGTCGGTGGCAAGGGCGTCTCGCTTGCCGAATCGAAAGGGCGCCTGGTCGGGAAGCTCTCCCCCTCCTCTGCCCCCCACACCTTCACCATCACTTACGCGAAAGACGGGGACGCCAAAGCTTCGGAGCCTGTCGATCTCGTGGCCCACACCAAGGGCGGCGAGGGCGTCTGGAAGGAAACCCTCACCACTTCCGGCTCGGTATCCGGAGACAAGGAAGCCGCTTGGGTCACCGACACCATTTCGCCCCCCGAGAATAATCCCTGGAACTCGAATATCCGTTTCGCCGGATTCGACTTCGTGGATGAGGACACCGCCGCGCTCTCCACTTGGAACGGCGACGTCTGGACGGTTTCAGGCCTCAAGGGCGATTGGAAGGACTTCAAATGGAAGCGTTTCGCCTCCGGGCTTTTCGAACCGCTCGGAGTGAAGGTGGTCGATGGCGTGATCCACGTTCATGGCCGTGACCAAATCACGAAGCTGCATGATTTGAATAAGGATGGCGAAGCCGACCGCTACGAAGCGTTCTTCCGGGAATTCACGGTCTCGCCGAACTTCCACGAGTTCTCCTTCGAGCTGCAAACCGACAAGCAGGGCAACTTCTACACCTGCAAGGCCTCCCCGGTGCGCGGTGGCGGACGCGGCTTCGACACCATCTTTCCCCATCACGGGACGGTGCTGAAGATTTCCCCGGACGGCAGCAAATACACGGTGATGGCCACCGGCCTGCGGGCTCCGGGCGGCCTTGGCATCGGGCCGAACGGCGAGATCACGACCGGCGAAAACGAGGGCACGTGGCAGCCGCGCTGCAAGATCAACTACTTCACCCCGAAGCAGGCACCGGTGTTCTTGGGCACCGAGCCGAGCAAGCACGACGTGAAGAAGCCCTTCCACGAGCCGCTTTGCTATCTCCCCATGGAGGTGGACAACTCGGGTGCCTCCCAGGTGTGGGTGCCGGAGGGCGCTGATTTCGGCCTGAAGCCGGGCGAAATGATCCACCTTTCCTATGGCCAGTCATCCCTCTACCGCGTGCTTCCCGCACCGGCAGCGGATGGCACCGTGCAGGGCGGCGTGGTGAAGATTCCGGTGAACTTGGGCTCCTCGGCGATGCGTGCCCGCTTTCACAAGGACGGGTCGCTCTACACCTGCGGCCTGCGCGGCTGGCAGACCAATGCCGCTTCGGAAACCGCCTTCCAGCGGGTGCGCCGGAATGCCGAAGTTCCGGTAACGCTTCCTGACACGGTGGAGTTCACCCGCACGGGGGTTCGCATCCACTTCGGGATTTCGCTGGACCCCGAACTCGCCGCGGATCTCGAGAGCTACTCTGCCGAGCGCTGGAACTACGTCCGCGGCCCGCAGTACGGCGGCGGCGAATTCTCCGTGGACAAGCCCGACCGGGATGCTGAGAAGTCCGCACTGGAGAAGGAATCGCAGAGCCACAAGGTGCACGACACCATCAAGATCAAAGCCGCGCGGCTCTCGAAAGACGGTCACACCGTGGAACTCGATCTGGACGGCCACAAGCCATCGATGCAGCTCAAGGTGACGTGGGATCTTGAGGACAGCGAAGGCGAGGTAGTCCAAGGGGACTACTACGGGACCTTCCGCAAGCCGGGGAAATAATCGAGGAGAAGGCTCCAGGGTGCTGTAGGTTGCAGCGCCCTGATGTCCCATCGCTTAAAAAAGGGCGGCCGTCGCGGTCGCCCTTTCTCGTGCGCCCCCTATCCGAGGCGCGACAACTCGAAGATCCCGCAACTACTTCCGGGGCCGCGACGCCATCACCAGACGGATGATTGCGATCGGCACGAGCGAGATAGCCGCGGCCGCGAGCGCCACCCTCAGTCCCGGATAGACCCGTGGCTTGTCCGCTGCCAGTCCTTCGAGCGCCTCGCGGACGACCTGCTCCTGAGGAACATAGAACCACTCCCGCGCACCGAAATCGGTGCCGGGTCCACGCCCGGCGATTTCACCGAACTCGGTATGCACCGGTCCGGGACACAGCGCCATCACGCGGATGCCATGCTCGCGGACCTCGATCCGCAGGGCCTCTGAGAAGCTGGTGACATAGGCCTTGGTCGCGGCATAGACCGCAAAGTCGGGCATCGGGACGATGCTCGCGAGCGAGCTCACGTTCAAGATCGCCCCCGCACGCTGCTCGATCATCGTCGGCAGCAAGGCGTGGGTCAGGTGCGTCAGGGCCTCGACATTCAGGCTGAGCATCGCTTACACCATCATCCAGTCGGAAGTGGCGAATTCGCCGTAATCCCCCATTCCGGCGTTGTTGATCAAAAGATCGGGAACGAGGCCTTTGGAAAGCAAATGCCCCACCGCCTGCAGCCGGGCGGATGGATCGGTAAGGTCCGCCTCCAGCGGCATCACCCGCAATCCCGGGTGAGCCTCTTCCAACTCGCCCGCGAGCTCGACCAACCGCTCCGCCCGGCGGGCGACAAGCACCAGCACCTCGCATCGCGGGGCCAACTGGCGGGCGAATTCGGCCCCGATGCCGGCGGAGGCGCCGGTCACCAGGGCACAAGCATAACGCGGCTCCGTCACGCGGCAATCAGGCGACGGGTTCGGCCTGCGGCTGCTGGCTTACCTGGACGATCCGCAGCGGCAGACGCATGAGCAGTTCGCCATCGCAGCCAAGGTCGATCGAATAGATGCCCGACTTCGGGAAACGCAGGCCCTGAAGGTTCATGATCACGTTACGCGTCAGGAACGGGGTGCCCGGCGGGAGCTGGACTTCGAATTCCGGCTCGATCGGCATGTTCTGCGGGTCGAGCGATTCGCCGTCTTCGTTGATGATGTTGATGGAGAGCTTGTGGCGGCCGGAATCTTCCTGCGTGAAGCAGAAACGGAGAGCGAGGCTGCACATCGGATGAACGACCGGAAGCGCGCGGGCGGCCAGCGTGTCGAAG
>CAMPGU010000302.1 GCA_946885645.1 uncultured Haloferula sp. | reverse complement strand
GTGCTGCATCGCCTGGAGCGCGCGGTTCGGCGCGATGTTCACGATCGCGCGCAGGACCGCGTCCTCCTTCTCCGCATAGTCCACGCGGATCTGCGTCTCGGATTGGACCACCTGGGCGGAGATCGCGCGCTTGTAGGCGCCGATCATCAGGATCGTCAGCGTCATCCCCGTGGTGAGGACCAGGACATAGGAGACGAAACCCCGGCGGAAGTGCTTGCGGATACGTGCCGTCTTCATAGCTGCTGGACTCCGGAGTAAGTGATTTGCTCGCCGTTCGGCCCCGTGAGGCGCACCCGCAGGATCCCCTGCTCCACCGAGAAGCGCACATCGGACGGCTCCGTGCTCAGGGCCCATTCGGGATTGCCGATCGCCCCGTCCGTCACCCGCCGGTAGTAGAGCGCTTCGCCCACGCCGTTCCCGGCATCCTCGAAGGACAGTACCGCCGCGCGGAAGGTCCCGTCCGGCTCCTTGAAGCGTAGCATCAGCACCTGCGCGTCGGCCAGGTTCTGGGCCCCGCCGCCCTGCAAATCCGCCACGCTGCCGTAGAGCCGGTAGCCATCGGCGCTCCCGATCACGCGCACCAGGTAGTTGTTGATGATCGGTGCCTCGGTGGTCAGGAAAGTCTGCGCGTGGAAGATCCGGAGAAAGGCCAGTTGCTGGTGGAAAAGCGACATCAGCATCGCGGCGATCATCATCCCCGTCATCATCGCCAGCGTCAGCTCCACCAGCGTGTAGCCACGGCGGCACCGTCGGAAACTTGGAAAGGATAGCTTCATTGCGAGCGGACGACGGTTCGGGCTTTCAGGTAGCTCCGGCTTCCCACGGTGTAGCGCACCACGCTCTGGAGTCTCCAGACCTCCATGCGGGCCGGGTTTCTATCGAGGGCGGCTTTCCATTGGACCGCCGTGACGGTCGCGGGATCCGGCAGATTGTTGGCATCCGGATACCGCGTGCGGCTCACCGTCCCGGTGATCTCCCGGCCTCCGGGCAGCACCCCCAGGACCACGTTGGTCGTCGCCACCGTCGGATAGGCCGGCCACAGCGAATCCGGGCCGGTCACGTCCTCGAAGGTCTGGCGCTGCGCCGAGGCCTTTTCAAAAGTCAGATAGGCGTCGGTGATGGATTGCTGCAACGTCCACTGCCGCGGGGCGGTGATGTTGATGCACATCTTCAGCATCGACAGCCCGACGACGCTCAACATCGTCATCGCCATCGTCGCCTCCAGCAGCGCCGAGCCCCTTGCCCAACGCGCTCCGGACTTGCGGGGGCGGCGGAAAAACCCGACTCTTCGCGGGTGTTCACCGCGATCCGACGGCTTGCAACCGCTCTCCTGACCTTCTGGGTCGGCACCGCGACCCTGCACGCGCAGGCGGTTCTGGAGCCGCCCTTCGGCTTGCGCTGGGGAGACACTCCGGAGAAATTGATTACGTGGGCCTCCCGACATTCCCTGGACGTTACCATTTCCCTTCCCGGAGATCAACCCGCGCTGCGGCTGGTCCGCATCTCCGCCCGCAAAGGCAATCTGCCGGACGCGGCGGCACAGGCGGTCGAAGGTCGTTTCCATACCGGGAGATTGTTCGAGGTGACGGTTCACTACCGGGACGCCGCAGCGACTGCGGACCAGATGGAGGCTAGGTTCAACAAGCTGAAATTGGAACTCACCGGGGAGTACGGCACCTTGAGCGCCAACCGGCAGGACAGGACGATCAAGGATCACTTCGCGACCCGCAGCCTTTCCTTCCACCGCGAGCCGGTGAAGGGTCTCTTCCTGCTCCTGGCCTACAGCGAAGTGGAAGACCAGCTTCGCAAGACCCGGGAGGCGACGTTTTCCCTCCTCTACCGGAACGACAATCTCCGGCAGGATCTGGAGAAACTCCTCGCCACCCCCCCGCCCCCGGCACCCGGGAGCGGAGGGAAGTGAGGCGCGCAAACATTCCATGGCTGGGGGAGAGGGAGGGCCGCGCGCTAAGCACGGCCGCTCACTCCTGGCTCGTGATCGAGCCGTTGAACTCGATCGTCCGGTCGAGATTGAAGGTGACGTAGGCGAGCCGATCCAAACCGAAGGGCGTCGAGATGATGACTTCCATCGTCCATTGCCCGTCGCCGCCTCCGTCGAAGATGGCGTCGAAATCGGAGAGGTTCAGCGTCTTGTCCTCCGGCACGTCCTTGGTGTTGTTCCAAGTACCGCCCGGCACGGTGATGCCGCCCGTCCCCAGCGCCGGCGCGCCCTTGTACACCTGCGTGTAGGTGGACGACCCGGGATACAGGTCGTTCAAGGTGATCGACACCGCCGGCATCTTGAAGCGGATCATCTGGTTGTTCGTGATCCCGGAGATCGCCCCGTCCGAAACCGGCCAGATCTGGATGAACTGGGAAGCGAGCTGGGATGCCGGAGCCTGGTAGTCGTCCAGCGAGAACACCGAGAAGCGTTCCTCGCCGCGCACCTTCGCCCGGTCCGCTCCCGGTATCTGGTTGATGGTGTAGCTGTAGGTGTGGATGCCGTTCTGGGCGATCGACAGCGAGCCTTCGAGGGTCGCCTGGGTGCGATCCAGGTTCACGCCGTCACCTTTCACGCCGTAGGGCTGCACGTGATGGAGGAAGTTCACCTTCTGGGCTGCTTCAGGCGCGCTCGTGTCGGCCGTCAGTTCCGTCATGGTGACATGCACCTTGAAAGGCTGGTCCGCGCGGGTCCGCGGGATCGCACCGAAGGGATCGCCCGTTTCGATCGCCACCTGGGCGATCGGCACGTAGGTACCGACATACTTGCTATCCAGGAGATAGCTGACGGGCGGATTCGTGTTCTTCACCGTCCATAGCTCGAAGCGGGCACCGCCCGGATCGATCGCCAGCGGGGATTCCTTTTCACCGGTCGGGGTGACGTCCATGTCGCGTTCGACGAGCGTGGGCATCTGCACCTGGCGGATGTAATTCGTGAACGCGATACCGGAGCCCTGCCCGTAGGCGGCAGAGAACATCAGGGCGGATGCGAGGACCAAAGATAGCGGCGACTTTTTCATTTGGCAGCGGAGGTGGGAGCTTCAGGAACTTTCAAGGGCAGCACCGAGATAGGGCACCCGTGATAAACGGCGACCACGAGCCGGCTCTCCTTGGCGAAGGACTCCACCGTCGCCTGGGACATCGGTTCGTTACCCTCGGCCTGGACGCGGGAGACATTGGAGGTCGTGATCCAGCCGCGGTTTGCCAGCAGGAAATCCTGCCAACTGACGAGTTTCACGCCGTCCTGCATTCCGATCCGCCCGGCCAGCGGCTTGGGGATGTGGAGCACCGCACGCTTCGGCACCAGGGTGGCAATGCCGTTGAAACAAAGGATGTCCGAACGGCTGATCAGATCGCCGGGCCGGTTTGCCGTCGAGGGATCTTCCCCCTCGATCGGCTTGAAAACGGGCTCGGTCTTCTCGATCGCCGCCTTCTTCGTGATGGCCACGATGTCCTCGTGGGTGGCGACGTCGCGCATCTTCATCCGGCGCGGCGCATCTTGGCACGGGGCGGTGCCGGTCGCGAGCAGGGCGATCGCGAGTAAAGGGTAGGTCTTCATGGCTGGGTGTCCTGAAGGACCGTTACGGATTCTCGTCGTCCACCGTCGGATCGCTGTCCGTGAAGGGCGCGTTCCCCGGGTTGCTGGAATCGACACCGTCCGCGTTGTTACCGTGGCCGTTGTTGTTCTTCGCCCGGAAGGTCACCAGCAGCACCATGTCCTGCAGGTCGTAGCCTTGATTGCTGCTCTGGGCGTCGGTGTGGGTCAGCTCCATGAACACGATCACGTCCATCGGGCCGATCTTCACCTTGCCTTCGGAATCCAGATACGGCTTGATGAAGCTCTCGAGCGTCGGCGCGGTGTGCAGCGGATACGTCGTCGGCGGGATGTCGCCGTTCACCAGCGTGCGGATGTTGTTGGTGCCGCTATTGGAGGTGTAATTCGTGCCCCAACTGTTGTTGTAGTAATACTTCCCGCCGAAGGACAGCGTCTGGCCGGCCGTGACCTCGTTGGACCACACCACGTTGGGCTTCACGTTGGTGTTCTTGCCGTAGAAGATCGGGGTGTAGGAGCCGCCGCCGTAGCTCACCTGGGCCTGGGTCGGGACGAACTGCATGTTGCTGCCGTTCGAATTCGACACGGTCACGCCCGCTCCCAGCACGCGGATATCGCAATCCAGCGTCTGCAAGGGAGTGATCTTGTTCTTATCCACCGTCACGTAGTCCTGGACGATCGACGGGTAGGTGATGTTCCAGGTCAGCATCGGATGGACTCCGGGCTGGACGACGGCCGGGAACGCGGTCAGCGAACCGACGGGGATCGTGGGTTGCTTGTTGGCTTGGGCGAATAGCGCACCGGGCGCGAACGCACCGGTGGCAAGCAGGACGGCCGTAAGGGCAGTCGATCGGCTGGTTTTCATGGCTGGTTTCGGGTGGACAGGTGTGTGGGCTCCTCCTCGCCCTCCTTGCTTCCCAAGCCGTGGGACTTGCTTGGGAGGAGGGGGCCCGGCGAGGGTGCCGGGCATGGATCGGCCTGAAATGGCCCAGCCATGCCCGCTCGGGACAGAGTTCCCCGCCGGGCCTCCGGAGAAACGAGCGGGACTTCGTCTCTCCGGACTGATTTGGTGATGTAAGGTGGACGATCGCTCGTCCGGGTGTGTGTGTCAGGGTCGGGTGCGTGAACAGCAATTGTCAGATTGCCAGTCGGATAAATCTTTTGTCAGCGCGCAGGAAATCCGCCGTCCCAACCGGCCCAAGGACCGGCAGGCACGTCACGGGCTTCGACGAAGCGCCATTGGACGCGTTCGCCGCTGCGGAAGCCGAGGAAATCGCGGACGGCGGGGCTCAGGTCGATGCCCGCCGCGTTGTTACGGTTGCCCCGGGGATTCTCGTCCCCGAAGACATACTGCCAGTGATCGGTTTCAAAGGGGCCCACGTCTTCCCACTGCGCGTAGGCAGTATCGAGTGCATCCTGAGCGGCGGCGTACTCC
>CAMPGU010000301.1 GCA_946885645.1 uncultured Haloferula sp. | reverse complement strand
ATCCCCACCCCCATGCTGGCAATCTGGCCCCCTACGAAGACCTGGCGGCCCGCCTCGTAGAGGATCAGGAGGGCGGCGGCACTAATCATCGCCCCTTCGAAGCCGGAGGACAGGAAGGCCACCTTGTCATGGCCGAAGTGGTGGGTTTCATCCGAAGGCTTGTGAGCGAAACGAAGGGCCCAAGCCGCGAAAGCGACGGCAAGCACGTGAGTGACGGATTCCGCCGCGTCGGAGTAAATCGCCGACGAGCCGGTGAGGCCCGCCGCCACGACCTTTGCCACCAGGAGGACCACGGCGACCCCTAACGAGAGGTTCATCACCTTCGATTGATCCTCCGACAACCCCGCGCTCACGAAAGGAACCGTGGATGTTTCGGGCCATCTGGCAATTTTCAAAAAAGCCCGTCGTATCCCCCTTCGCCAACTGATTGAATTCCCGTAGCCGAGTGAAGCGCGCCCTCCCGATCATCCTCACCCTGGCGGCCCTCTCCGGTGCCGCCGGCTGGCACTTCCGCGGGGCGGTGCGTGGGGCTTGGCAGTCGGCCGCCGAGCCGCTGGACCTCTCCGGCGCGCAGCTCCCGAAACCCGACGCGGAACGCTACGCCACGCTGAAGGAAGAAGCAGAAAGGTGGCGCAAGAAGCTCGCCAAGCGGCATGCAGAAGCCCGGACCACGGAGGAAAAGGAGAAGGTGCTGGCAGAGACGCGGCAGTTTCTGGAAACGGTCCTGCCCGCAATGATGCGCTGCTGGCTAGGCACGCGCTGGGATTTCAACGGCACCGCCGAGATACCGGGGCAGGGAAAAATCGCCTGCGGATACTTCGTCGCCACGGTCTTGCGCGACGCCGGCTTCCGCGTGGACCGCTACAAGCTCGCCCAGCAATCTTCGCAAAGCATCCTCCGGACCTTCCTTCCGCAGGATGCCCTGGACCTGCGCGTGGGGATTTCCTACGAAACCTTCGCCGCGGGACTCGATCACGCCGATCCCGGAGTACGGATCGTGGGCCTCGATAGCCATGTCGCCTTCCTCGTCACAGGGCCCGAGGGCTTCCGCTTTATCCACTCCTCCGGATCGAGGCCTTGGTGCGTGGTCGATGAAGACAAGGGGCAAGCCGACGTGCTGCGGCGCTCGAACTACCGGGTGCAAGGCCATCTCACCGCCGACCGGGAAGTCCTGCGACGGTGGCTTGCAGGGAAAAGGATCGAAGTGCGGAAAGATTCACCCGCCTCAGCGGCCGCACGCCGCTAAACGGAGGGCCTCCCGGACTCGGAAATTGGGAAACCGGAAGCGGTGCTTCCGGTTCCCAATTCCCAATGTCATTCGACCGGGAGAATCATTGGAAAGCGATCAGCCTGCGACCGCGGTCGCGCCGGCCCCGTGCAAGCGGGAGGAAATGGCATCCGCATGGGCATAATCACCCTCCGCGCGGAGCACGGCGCAGTAATTTTCCGCCACTGCTTCCAAGTCGGAAGCGTATTCGATGCCCAGGGCCTCGAAGCCGTTGATCGCTTTCTCGAAATGGCGGCGGGCCCACGCGCTGTCACCGGTGCTTTGAAGCGCCAGCGCCAGATTGTTGTGCGATTGGGCGGTGTCGGGGTGGATATCGCCGAAGAGTTTGCGGCGGGCCTCCAGCGCCATCATGTGCATCTCGCGGGCCTGCTCGTGCAACCCGGCGGACTGGTAGAGGGCGCCGATGTTGTTGGAAACGGAGGCGGTCTCCTCGTGATCCTGACCCAGTTCACGATGCAGGATTTCCAGTGCCTTGAGGTATTCCGCCTCGGCACCTTCGGTGTCGCCGGCGTTTCGCTTCAGCACCGCGAGGTTGTTCGACATGGCGGCGATATCGAGGGAGGCCGGTGGCTCGGCGGACTCGAAATACTCGACCGCCTTACGCCACAATTCCGCGGCGCGCTCGGAATTCCCCAGCTGATCGTGCACCGAGCCATAGCCGGCGTGAAGCCGGCCGAGCTGAAGCACCCGGTCCGGACGGCTGTCGAGCTGGTCGATCGCCTGCTTGTAGTCGTCGCGCGCTTCCTCGAAGCGGCCCAGCATGCGGTAAACATCTCCACGGACTTCCAGCGAACTCGCAAATTCGTCGATGCTGTCGAGGTCGCTGCTGAGAGTCTGCTGCGCCTTGAGCACGGCAGCAGTGGCGGCGTGGACGGCCTCGTCAAGGTCGCCGGAGGCAACCAGTTCATCGACGCGGCTGCGAAGGATGTGGATAAGTGTAGTGGTAGGTGAGTCCATGGCTTGTATTTACTTTAAATCACCGGATTCGGTTTGTGCAACGGGTAAATCTGCGGCTGGTGAAAGTCTTTCCAACAACTGGCCGCGCTGAGGGGGGAGCCCCCCGAGGGCCTCGCGAAGGGCGGTAGGGGCATGCCGGTGACTGCGGGAGATCCCCAGATTCCTTGCCATTTCTTGCTCGAAATGCTGCATGGCCCGGACGGAGGCCCCCTTCGCGGCGATGTGGTCGAGCGCCCGGCGGAGCAGATCGCAGAGTTCAGGTTCGGGGTGATCCCGCTCCAAAGCGAGCTCCAGCAGGCGGCAGCAATAGCCAGACAAAAGCATTGCATTGTAATCACGCCGGATCGATTCCCGGAGCCCCGTCACGGACACTTCGCGGAGACTGTGCAGCTCGCCCGACCGGGCGCGTGCCCACGTGATTTCCGCGTCGAAAAACAGGTCCAGCCTCCCCGCAAAGGCGCTCTTCGGGCTACGGGCACCTTTGGCCACGGTCTTGATCAGGCCATGGCCGTCCGTCAGCCAGTGGACGATCCAACTGGTGTCCGTCAGCTTGGTGAGCCGGATCAGGGTGCCTTGGCAATGCTCCATCGTCGCGAGGTTGAAACCCGGCGATGTCCTGATGGTTTCACCGAATGCATCCCAACTTGCGCGCAAACCGGGAAACCGCAAGTCCTCGCTTGCATCCTGCAGTACCGGGATCGTCCTTTCTGCCCCGGCCGGGCGGGAATTGCTAGAAAAGCTCCTCCTTGGATTCCTCCTCCGCGAGCAGCGGGAGGGGACCATCAAAGGACGGGAGGGGCGCGACCAGGTTGGCGGGAAGCGGAAACTGTTTCTCGTAGATCCCGTCCGCGAGTTCGTTGGCCTGCGCGTACGCATCCCGCATCATCTCCAGCTTGGCGTCCAGATTGTCGATGTAGTGGAGCGCGATCGCTTCCGGGGTGCGCGGCAGCACCGGCGAGCCGAACTGGTACTCGCCGTGGTGGCTGGCGATGAGGTGAAGCAGGTGCAGACGGACCGTTTCGCTCGCCGGCTCCAAGGGCAGCCAGTCCCTGGCGACCGGGCTCTCCGCCACGTCCCGCCATAGCTTGTTCACCAATTCGATGCCGAGGGGGATGTGCCCCATCATCTCACCATGGAGGGTGTAGCCTTGGGCAAAGCCCTTTTCGGGATACTGATTCTCCCAAAGCTTGCCACAATCGTGGAAGAGGACTCCGGTGATCAGTAGATCGCGATTCAGCTCCGGATAGGCCGAGCAGACGAGATCCGCGGTCCGCATCATCTGGGCGACGTGCTCGGTCAAGCCGCCGCGGCGGGCGTGGTGGTTCTTCCGCGCCGCCGCGGCCCGGCGGAATTTCGCGCCGAGATCCGTGATAAAGCGCTCCGCAAGGGCATGCAGGCGCGGATCCCGGATCCCGGAGGCGAACATCCGGATCGTTTCCCAATCGCGGCGCTGCTTTTCCGCCGTGGCGGCATCTCCCGCGTAGAAAGCCTCCAGCGCATCCCCTGCCAGGCGTTCCCATGCGATGCTTGCAGCATTCAGTCCGTACTGATTCTGCGTCCACTCCGCATCCAGGCGGAGCACCGTGCCATCCGGCATGTCGGCCACCGCCTCGAACAGGGGCGCATCCGACCAGGCGTTGAGATTGAAGCTGCCGGTCGCGTCGGAAAAGGTGATCACCAGATAGGGCTTTCCGCCTTTCGTTTGCCGCTGGCTGCGGGACTGGAGTTCGCAATCCACGGCGACCGCCACCGGTTGTTCGCCCGCTTGCTCTTTCAGGGAGGAAATCGTCAGAAAATTCACGCGGGACGGAGCATCGCCGGTACCGCACCCCTGTCACGACGGAAGGCGCGAATCCTTGCTACCGGCAGCTTCCCGCGGCCCGGCGGGACCATTCACCCCAGATCCCACACCTCGGCGGACTTCGAGGACGCCTCCCCCGCGCCGGCAGCCTCCTGGGCCTCCTCCAGATGCTTTTCGATGCAGCTCAGGATGGTGCCGAACTCCGAAGTCTTGCTGACGAAAGGCAGGCCGCCGGTAAGCGTTTCGCCGTCCGAGGCACCCGGATTCTCTTCGACCAAAGCGGTCAGCATCAGCACCGGCACGCCCTTGAGATCGGGATCGGCGCGAAGCTGCGCGACCACATCCCCGCCATCCAGACCCGGCATGACCACGTCCACGATGCAAAGCTCCGGCTTGAACTCCTGTGCGACTTCCAGAGCGAGTGCGGAATCGTTCACCTCCCTCACTTCAAAGTTGCCCACCTCCTCCAGGTTCGCCTTTAGCAGGGCGGTAAAATCCGGTTCATCGTCAACGATCAGAATCCGGGTAGTTTCCATACTCTCATCCTTATCCCCGGTGGCGGATGACTGCAAGAATGGAAGGGCGGCGGCGGGTGTTTTTCACGGCTTCGGCCGGCGACCGGCGGCGGAGATCCGGTCGAGCGTTTCCATGTACCGCACGTGATACTCGCGGGCCTTCTCCACTTGGGACGCCCTCAGCGCTTCCAAGTAGAGGTCGGCCGCTTTTCGGGCGGAATCGTAAGCCGCGGCCACCCCTTCCGCCGTCGCCTTCGCTCCGGGCAGGTAGGGGGAAAGTTCCTGCCGTTCCTTTCCGTCGAGATTCGGATCCTCGGCCTCCCGTATCGCATCCCAGATGCCGCGCAGGGAATCGTGATATTTCGTGGATCGGCGGGCTAGCTTCACTTCCGCCGAGTCCAGCCTTTGCCGGAGGGCCGCGAGCC
>CAMPGU010000300.1 GCA_946885645.1 uncultured Haloferula sp. | reverse complement strand
AAAATAGTACAGATTCAAATCACTCCGAAATCATTTTTCAGACAGCCTCTCAGGGCCGCGGGTGATGGCTCAGAGCTCCTTTTCGAAGACCGCCGAATCCCGGCCGCTTTCCTCAAGCTGGCGGCGGCGGCTCTCCGGCAAGACGCCGGGGTCGCGGACGGTGTAGCCCACGCGCTGGCCGAAGAAGTCCGCGGCACGGGTGGTCAGGGCAAAAACGCGGGGCAGGCCCTTCTCCCGGGCCATCTGCTCGGCATGGTGCACCAGGTCCACCCCGTAGCCGCGCCCCTCGTGATTGAGTTTTACGTAAAGACAGGCCACCTCCGCGGTGTGTTCACCCGGGTATTCGTGGAGCGCCACGCAGCCCACGACGTTGTCGTCGATGGTCATCACCCGGTAATCGCCGATTTTCGCAAGAATCTCCTCGTAGGTGCGGGCAACCAGCTTGGTGCGGCGCACCGAGCGGCCGATCATGCCGAGCAGCTCCGGGATGTCCTCTTCCCGCAGCGGCCGGATGTCGCGGTAGCTATCGGCGTGGACCATGGTGCCGACGCCTTCGTTCGAGAAAAGCTCGTCCACCAGCACGCCTTGGCGGCGGCCATTCAGCACATGCACGCGGGGAACCCCCCGGCGGCAGGCTTCAGCGGCCTCCCGCAAGAGGTGGGCACCCGTAACGGTGCCGGAGGCGGCAAGAGTCTCCGCCTCCGAGGCCCGCACGGCAGGCACCGGTTCTCCATCGATGAGGATGGCTTCTTCTAACAAGGCGATCAGCTTCACCGCGCCGATGCCGAGGGTGAAATCGACCACTTGGGGATCCAGCGGGTCCTGAAAAGAAGCATCCGCCACCACCGTCTGCCCGCGGGCGAGGATCGCCTTCGCCTCCTCGATCGCACCGGGTTCGCCGAGAGGCCGGGTGAGGCGGGCGGACATGATCTCGCATTCCAGGGTCCAGTCGTAGAGGTCCTTGATGTCACCGCCCAGCGCACCGAGGATGAGTTTCACCCCCACGTCTTCCATCGCGGCGAGATCCAGCAAGGTTTCCGCGATGGCGGGTTCCGGCAAAAGACCGGCCTCGATAAGCACGACGAAAATCTTCCCGCGGAACTGCGGGACATACTGGAGAACTGCCCTGACGTCACCCTGATCGGCCACACCGGATTTCTAGCAGAGCCGGAGCCGGGTGCAATAGCTGCGGAGGGCCGGATCCTTTCCCGCTCAAGGCACGTCGCGGGCGCGTCAGTTCATGGCAAGTGCGCGAGCGCTGGCTTCCTCGGCTACATGCAACTGGTCTTCCGTGACCGATTGAATCTATGCCCGACGGATCAAGCGGAGCCCGGCGAGGTTCATGAGCTCCGCTGCCACCAGGCAAAAGAACCCCGCGCCGAAGCTGGAGAAGAGCGTCTGCCCAAGATGGACGCTCAGAACGATACCGGTGATCCCTGCTGCCGAGGTGAACGAAAGCCCCATCACCAGCCACCGCATCTTCTTCGAACGGGAAAGGGGCCTCACGATCAAGGGGGAAACGAGGATGATCAGGGTGGACAAGGCCATCGAGGTAAACGCGATCATCGTGCGGGGGCTTGTGTCCGCCGGGTATTGAAAGGTCTTCCACATACCTTGCCAGATGGTCCAGCCCTCGGCATGCGATGAATCCCCGTGAAGCACCGGGAGGAAATGGAAGGCCACCAGCGAGGTAAGCGCCAGGATCAGCAGCACGAGGGCAGGCAGATTTCGCCGGGACATGCGCTGGAAGCAGACGCGCCCGGCCCTATCAGCTCAAGCAGGAAGACAATGTCCCGAAGCGAAGCCGATGATCCGGAATGGCGGAGACAGGATTGTCCGGAGCGCTTCCCGGCCTTCCAGCCAATAGCTCAGCCCAGCAGCCAGCCGATCGGGGCCGGATAGATCCCGAGCACGATCACCGCCACGGTCAGCACGATCACGCAGATGCGGGTGATTTGCGGTAGCACCAGCGGTTTCGCGCCCTCGGCAGGGGCTTCCCACCACACGGCACGGATGATCTTGAAGTAGTAGTAGAAGCCCGCCGCCGCACCGATGGCGGCAAAGGCGATGCCCCACCAGAGTCCGGCCTCGGCCGCCAAGGAGAAGACGAAGAACTTGCCGAGGAAACCGGCGGTAAGCGGCACGCCTGCGAGCGCGGCCATGATGATCGTTAGACCCATCGCCAGCACCGGGTTGCGCTTGCCGAGGCCGTTGAAGGCATCGATTTGCTCGGAGCCGTCCTGAATGCGCACCTGGGCCAGCACGAAAAAGCTCGCGAGGGTCATGAGCAGGTAGGTGGCGAGGTAGAAGGAAACCGTGCCCGTGGAATCGAGCAGCGCCTTGTTGTCCGTCTGCCACGCGGCCAGGGCGAGGACTAGGAAACCGGCATGGGAGATCGAGGAGTAGGCCAGCAGGCGCTTGAAATTCGTCTGTGCGATTGCTGCCAGGTTACCGAAGAGCAGCGTGGCACCGGCCATGATCGAAAGCATCAACGTGACCTGTGCTGCCACCGGCGAACCGGGCAGGAGCAGGGGATCCAGGAAGCGGATGAGCAGGATGAAGCCCGCGGCCTTCGATCCCACGGAAAGGAAGGCGGTGGTGGGGGTCGGTGCGCCTTGATAAACATCCGGAATCCACACCTGCATCGGCACCGCGCCGATCTTGAAGCCGAGAGCGATGAGGATCAGGGCGACGCCGAAGAGCAGCGGGGCGGTCTCTGTGACGCCGGAGATCTTCGCGCCGATCTCCACCAGACTCATCGTGCCGGTAGCACCGTAAACCCAGGCGATGCCATAGACCAGGAAGCCGGTGCTAAGCGCGCCGAGAATGAGGTATTTCACGCCGGCCTCCAGCGAGCCGACGTTCCGGCGGAGGAAGGCCACCAGCACGTAGAAGGTGATGGTCACCAGCTCCAGCGCCACGAAGGCGCCGGCCAGATCCTTCGCGGAAGCCATCCACATCATCCCCGCGCAGGCGAAGACGGGCAGCGCGTAGTATTCTCCGGTGCCCTCCTCGGACTGGGGATTGTCGGTGAAGCGGGAAAGGATCGAGCGGAAATCGATCGCCATCAGCACCACCAGGATGGTTGTGACGAGCGCGAAGCCTTTGTAGAAGCGGGCAAGTCCGTCGAAGGCGTAGAAGTTCCAAAGCGCGAAGCTGTCCCATTTGTCGTCGGGACCGGCTGCCTCCGGGCCCACGGCGAAGAAGGAGAGCACCAGGATCAGCGCCAGGCCCGCGGCGGCGGACAAGCCGACGAGCTTTTTAGAGTGGCTCGGGCCGAAGGCTTCCAGCATCAGCAGGGCGAGGCCGAGCGTGACGGTCAGGGCTTCCAGGTAGTAGGCGGGCATGAGAGGGAAATGACTAAGGACTAAGCACCAATTCTAAACGGCAGTGTCTAGGCGCTGGCGGTCACTTGAGGAGATTGAGGAGCAGGTTCGGAAAGAGGCCGACCGCCAGTAGCGCCACGGCGAGCAAGAGCGCGGGAATGCGGTCGGCGAAGGTCAGATCGGCGGCTGCCTCGGTCGCCTTCACGCTAGGACCTTGGAAGATGCTCCGGTAGGCGCGCAGCATGTAAACGGCGCTGATGACCACGCCCCAGATGGCGAGGATGCAGGCGATCTGCACCGGACCGAGGCCCGCAGCGGGATCGTAGTTCCGGAAGGCGGAGAGGAAGACCAGCACCTCGCCCGCGAAATTCGCGAGGCCCGGCAGGCCGATCGAGGCCATGCCGACCATGCCGAAGAGGAAGGCGAGCCCGGGGGCGGACTTGGCGAGGCCGCCCAGGTCCGTCAGCTCCAGTGTGCCGGTGCTGCGCTCGATCTTGTCGGCGAGGCCGAAGAGCATGGCGATGGAAATGCCGTGCCCGAACATCAAGAGTACGGCGGCCGGCTGGGCGAGGGTATTAAGGAAGCCGGCACCCTTGGAAACAAGGGTCATGCTTTCACCATTCTCGATCACGCCGGCCAAGGCATCGCCTTGGTAGCTTGCAGCCAGCGCGGCGATGGCCAGGAAGATGTAGCCCATGTGCATGACGGACGAGTTGCCAAGCATCAGGTCCAGGCGCTTCTGGTTGATGGTCACCAAGCCCACCCAGAGGATATTTCCCACCAGCATCACCAACAGCGGGATCAGCCAGGCTTGCATGCCTTCCGGCACCATCGGGATGGCGAGGCGGAGCAGGCCGTAGAGGCCGAATTTCTTCAACACGCCCGCGTGCAGCATGGCCGTCGGAGCCGGGGCGCTGGCGTAGGCCGGGGCGGCCCAGGAGTGGAAGGGAAAGAGGGAAACGAGGACGCCAAAGCCGATGATCAGCAGCCCTGCGATGCCCTTCTGGGTAGCGGGATCGATTACCAGAGAGCCTTCTTGCACCGCCCGGACCATCGTCGGGATGTCGAAGGTGCCCGCGATGTTGGCCAGCCATACCAGACCGGCCAGAAGGATGATGGAGCCGAAGCCGAGATAGATGGTGATCTTCCAAGCAGCGTCCTTCCGGTCGCCACGGCCAAGGATGCCGATCATGAGGAAGGTCGGGATCAGCGCCAGCTCATGGAAGGCGTAGAAGAAGAACAGGTCCGTGGCGGCAAAGGCCCCGATGGCTCCCGCGGAGATCAGCAGGGAGGATCCGTAGTAGAGTAGCTCGCGGCCTGCAGGTGCCTTGCCGGAAAGCAGGGCGGCCAGGGTGACGATCACCGAGAGCAGCACCATGATCACGCTCATGCCATCGGTGAAGGCGAAGGCGAGATGGAGCGCGGGTTTCTCCAGCACCGGCAGGGAGACGGACCACATGTCCGCCTTCCAGGAGCACGCGGCCCACAGGCCCAGGATCAGATTGGCGGCTCCCGCGGCGATGGCGGTCTTGCGCGCGGGTGCTCCGGCGAGCATCGCGACGAAAGCGGCGAGCGGGATCAGGACGAGAAGTGCGAGCATGGCAGGGAAAGGAAAGTGATTCGTGGATCAGCGGAGGCTCACTTTCAGAAAACCGTGAAAT
>CAMPGU010000299.1 GCA_946885645.1 uncultured Haloferula sp. | reverse complement strand
CGTCCGGGCCCGATCTTCGCCAACATCGTGCTCGCGGACGAGATCAACCGCGCCTCCCCGAAAACGCAATCCGCCCTGCTGGAAGCCATGCAGGAACGCCGGGTGACCGTCCTGGGCGAGACACACGAGCTCCCCCGCCCCTTCTTCGTGCTCGCCACGCAGAACCCCATCGAATTGGAAGGCACCTACCCGCTCCCCGAGGCCCAGCTCGACCGTTTCCTCTTCAAGCTGGAGGTCATGCGCAACAATGTGGAGACGCTGGAGCGGATCGTTACCCAGCGGGAGCTCGGCACGGAGCCGGTGGTGGAGGCCATCATGGATGCCTCCACCTTGGACGAGGTCCTCAATCTCGTCCGCCGGATCTATCTGCCGGATGTGGTGGCGAACTACATCGCCCGCCTGGTGGATGCCACCCACCCCGGCCAAAGCTCCGCCTCCCGCGGCATCCGCTACGGTGCCAGCCCGCGTGCCGCCCTTTCCCTCGCGTCCGCGGCAAAGGCCCGGGCGCTGATGAACGAGCGCCCGCATGCTTCCTTCGAGGACGTCCGCTTCGTGGCCCCGGCCGTCCTTCGCCACCGCATCGTCTTGGAATACAACGCCCGCGTGGAAGGCCTGACCAACAACGACATCATCCGCACCCTTATCGAGGAAGTTCCCTTCCAAGGAAGTGCCACGCCGAAGACCCTGAAGCCCGTCACCACGGCCTGAGTTCCCACCGTGCCGACCATGCTTCCGCGTGCCCTTTTGATCGCCGCCCTGGCCGCCGCGCCGCTCGCAGCGCAGGAGAACCTTTTCCTCCACGTTCCCGATCCCGCTTCAAAAACCCGGATCGAGGCCGTGGCGCTCTTCAGCCGGCCTTCCCCGGGAGGATTCCTGCCCGTCCGGATCACCGTGAACAACGGCTCCGACCGGAACGGGAAGATCGCGCTCGATACCGTCTGCAGAACCGGCGGGTTCGGGGAGCAGACGACGCTCAACTCCTCCTTCTCGCTGGAGGCACCGGCCCAGCAGTCCACCCGGCACGACATCCTGGTGCCCTGCGCCACCCTTCTAAGCTACGCCGGGATCGACGGGAACATCAGCGTGAACGTCCGGATGAGCGGGGATTTCGGCGCGAATTCCAACCAGCTCGCCGGGAGCTACTCGGAAAACCAGCCCGCGATCCTGCTGAGCGAGGCGCTTTTCACGCCGAATGCCTCCGTCCTGGACGCTCAAATCGCCTCTGGCTCCGGCGGGCATTTTAGCGGCGACACCTTCGCCGGGCGATTCGATCCCGCGCAGATGCCGGAAGACTGGCGGGCCTACGCCGGCTACGACGGCGTGGCGATGACCGATAGCGACTGGGGCGTGCTCTCCCCCGGTGCCCGGAATGCCCTCCTCCGCTGGAACCGTCTCGGCGGGCAACTCGTCATCTACGCCCTCTCCGCCAGTACCAATTTCGCGACCCTCGGCATCTCCGACTCCGCCGGGGGGAGCCGCGAGGCCGAGCGCAGCTTCGGGAGCGTCTCGATCCAGGGAATCGGCACGGACTTGAAGCTGGATGCCCCGGCCACGGTGGACCTCTTCGGGCGCTCGTCGAACCTGCCCACTCTGGTTTCCTCCCTGCGCGATGACTTCCGCGGGGGGTGGCCCTTGAAGAGCCTCTTCGGCATGCAGCGCTACAACTACGCGCTCTTCATCCTGATCCTCGTGGCCTTCGGGGTGCTGGTTGGGCCGGTCAATCTCTTCGTCTTCGCCAAGTCGGGGCGCCGCCACCGCCTCTTTATCACCACGCCGCTGATCGCGCTCGGGACCAGTGCCCTGCTGGTGATGCTGATCATCCTTATCGATGGCTTCGGCGGCCGGGGATTCAGGGTCCAGCTCATGGAAGTCCGCCCGGACAACGGCGAAAATTCCGCCTACATCCTCCAGGAGCAGATCAGCCGCACCGGCATCCTCACGGACAAGGACTTCGTCATCGCCGAACCTGCCGCCATCACTCCTGTCGTGCTCGAAAGCGCCGACAACCAATGGGCGCGCCTGACCGATGACAACTGGGGCAACGGCATGCGCTACGAGGCGGAGTTCCGCGACGGGAAGCTCCATGTCTCCGGCGATTGGTTCCTCAGCCGCTCCGAGCAAGGACAGCTCGTGCGCGCCGTCGTCCCTACCCGCGGGCGGATCGAGGCCCGCAGCACCGGCAGCACCCCGTCCTTGCTCTCCACCTTTGAATTCCCGATCCAGACCCTCTACTACCGGGATGAAGCCGGCGGGTACTGGAAGGCGGAGAACATCGAGCCGGGCAAGGCCTTCACCTGCACTTCGATCGATACCGCCGCAGCCGAAAACTTCGCCGCGGATGCCGCCGGCCAGCTCTCGACGCGCTCCCGCATGGCGCTCTGGAAGGGCCAGGGCGACTCCCTCGCCGCGCGCCCGAACCACTTCCTCGCCTTCACGGAAGCGGCTCCCGGCGTGGAAACGTACACCGGGATCGATTGGAAGCAGACCCGCACCTACATCACCGGACCGATCGCCAAGCCATGAGCGCCGCTCCCGCCATCAAAGTTCACAACCTCTACCGCTACTTCGGGCAGCTCAAGGCGGTCAACGGGATCAGCTTCGAGATTCCCCACGGTTCGGTCTGCGGATTCGTGGGAGCGAACGGTGCCGGCAAAACCACCACTATGCGCATCCTGGCGTCCCTGGACTACCCGACGATGGGCGTGGCGGAGATCTGCGGGATCAATGTGGTCCACCACCCGGAGGAGGTGCGCCGCCTCATCGGCTGGATGCCCGATCATTTCGGGAATTACGAGCACATGACCGTGGTGGAGTACCTCGACTTCTACGCGCGGGCCTTCGGTTATTCCGGCAAGGAACGGAAAACGCGCGTGCAGGAGGTGATGGAGTTCACCGACCTGATCCCCTTGGCCGACCGCTTCTCCAACAAGCTCTCGAAAGGCATGACCCAGCGGCTCTGCCTCGGCCGGGCGCTGCTGCACGACCCGCAAGTCCTCATCATGGACGAGCCCGCCGCGGGCTTGGACCCGAAGGCGCGGGTCGAGCTGAAGCACCTCATCCGCGTGCTGGCCCAAGAGGGAAAGACCATCTTCATCTCCTCCCACATCCTCTCCGAACTCGGCGAAATGTGCGATTCGCTGCTCTTCGTGAACGGCGGGCGGATCGTCCACCATGGCGATGCCGAGACTCTGAGACAGGGCACCGATTCGCACGGCGGCATGCTCTACGACGTGCAGGTGCTCGGCGATCCCGCCGCGGTGTCCGATTGGTGCGTGATCAATCCCCACGTCGAGCTCGTCGAATCCCGCAAGGCGGGGGGACGCATCCGCATCGAATCCACCGATCCCGCCCGCGCCGCCGAGATCCTGGCCCGCATGGTCAAGGACGGCCTGAAGATCACGGAATTCCACAAGGAGCAGCGGAACCTCGAAGACGCCTTCATCGACATGCTCGGACGCATCGACCGCGGCGAGGGTGCCCTGCCGACGCCGGTGAAGAAGCCGGAGCCCGCCTTCACTCCGCCGGAGTTCCCGAATTGAGCGATGAGCACCGCCGCCGCCACTCCTGCGCCCCCGGTCAAGCCGCCCTCGCTCGCCGGCACTCTCGATGACTTCAGCGACAGGCTCTCGCCGATGCTGGTGAAAGAACTGCGCCAAGGACTCCGCGGGAAAACCTTCGTCATCGTCTTCCTGACGCTCCAGGCATTGCTGACCTTCGTGCTCCTCATCGCCGTGAGCGCGGCACCTTCCACGGACGCCGGCCATGTCGTCAGTTCGGTCATCTTCTTCTTTTACTCGCTGGCCGTGCTGGTCGTACAGCCCCTGCGCGGGATCGGCTCCCTGCACCACGAGATCCGGGGAAACACCATCGACCTGATGGTGCTCACCCGCATGAGCTCCTGGCGGATCGCCCTCGGGAAATGGGTGGCCATCGTGAGCCAGTCCGGGCTGCTGCTCGCGGCCATCGCCCCGTACCTGATCCTGCGCTATTTCTTCGGGCGCATGGAGCTTTTCGCGGAGCTCCTGTTATTGGCCCTGATCTTTGCCGGCTCCGCCGTTTTCACGGCGATCACGGTCGGCCTTTCGGCCATGCCCTCCATCTTCTTGCGCGGCTTGCTGCCCTTGTTCCTCGGGGTCTTCCTCGCGTGGGGAATCTGCGCGGTGCTTACCGAAGGCGAGCTGAAGGAGATGATCGGATTTTGCACCCTCCAGGATCCCGGGTCCGCCTGGGCGTTGCTGGCGGGGGTTCTCACGGCCGCCTACGCGGCTTGGCTCGCGCTGGCCCTCGGGGTTTCCGCGATCGCACCCCGGGCCGAGAATCACTCCTCCATCCGGCGCCTGATCTCCTTGGCCGCGGTGGTGCTTCTCGGGCTTCTGGGCATGGCCGGGAAGTTCGACCGGGAGGCGACCGGCCCGCTGCTGGTGCTTTTCTGCGCTCCCGCCGTCGCCATCGCCCTCACGGAACCGCTGACCCTGATGCCGCCCATCGTCCGGCCTTTCCTCCGCTACGGCCTCGTGGGAAGACTCGCCGGCCGCATTCTCTATCCCGGCTGGATCTCCGGTGCGGTATTCTCCGCCGTGCTGGTGGTGGTAGCCATCGGGGC
Source organism: uncultured Haloferula sp. (assembly GCA_946885645.1). Next base: position 389 of record CAMPGU010000299.1, on the reverse strand, counting down.
GGTGCTCATTGGGAAGGACTCGGCCGACGAACGCCTGCACATCTCGCTGGTGGCCGCACTCGGCACCTTGCTTTTCCCCGGTGTCGTCCTGAGGCTCTTTTCCCGGAAGGTACAGAACCCGCTGCCCTTCTACATCTTCATCCTCGTCGTCACCCTTGCTATCACGGTGGGGATCATGATCGCCGCCATCCAGACGGACAATCATCCCTTCGTCTGGTATTTCTCCTGGATCCCGCCGGTACAGGTCTTTCTGCCGGATGTCCTCCGGGATCAGGCCGGCCACTCCGCCACGGGCCCGCCGGATTACTCGCTCGTCTTGAAAGTCGCCATCGGCACGGCGGCAGGCTATCTCGCGATCCTGCTCGCGGGCGCCTTCAGGAATTTCCCGG
>CAMPGU010000298.1 GCA_946885645.1 uncultured Haloferula sp. | reverse complement strand
GCACGCGGGAGGGGGGCGTGGCGGCCTTGACGAAAGAAGAACGCCGCATGGCACTGCGGGACCTGCAGGATGCGCTCTGGGCCTATGCGAAGTCCCATGAAGGACAGCTTCCGCCCGGGCCATTGGTTGAAGGGATCGATCCCCAGTTATGGCGCTTCAAGGGCGGCGGCCTCTATTGCCTGATGCCCCGCGTGAAGCCCGGCGGCGGCCGCGAAATCGTGGTTTACGAACCTTCGGCCGCGGGCAGCCGGCGCTTCGTCCTGCTGGCGGACGGGAACATTGAAGACCGTGCGGAGGGTACGCTCAAAAAGGACCTGGAGGATCAGATCCGCCCATGACAGGGAAGGACACGGACGCGGCAGAGCCGGTGCGGATGTCGCGTCGTGCCGGAAGCTATTTTTCTTGGTTGGTAGGTTTTGGGATGGCTGGCTTCGTCTCGGCACTCGTCGGTCTTCTCCTTCTTTGGGAAGTCCCCCTCAGGGTGGCCTTCGGCTGGGTATTCCACGCCCTCACGATACTTCCCCGCTTGCTCCCGCGCTGGCCGGAGCTGCTGTTTCCCGTGGCCTGTCTTGCTGCCACGGTGTGGCTTGCGCACGGCTTTCTAGGGTGGTGGTTTGCCGCCCGGGGACGACCTCTCTTATGGCGCGCGGGCCATAGCGCTGCGGCGGTTTTCCTTCTGGTGCTGGGCAGCGGGGCAGCCATCGCCATCAGCGGGATCGCCCACCAGCTTTTCTGGCTTTCGCAGGACAGGCTCCTGAGCGATGGCTGGCCGAGGGACCGCACTGCGATCCTGAGTTACTGCCGTCAGTTGTCGGTAGCTGTCGAAGAATTCCGCACTACCAAGGGGCGCCTGCCGGCCAGCATGCAGGAGCTGGAGGCGGAGTTCGGATTGAAAACCCGGATCGACCCCGGCACCGGTCGGCCGGAAGAATCCTTCGTACTTGTGGCAGGCCGCAGCGAGATGCCCGGTCGTCCGGGAGATCCTCCGTGGATCCTTTCCCCGCGGGTGCGCAATTCGGATCGATACGTGGTGGTTTTCGAATCCGGTAGCTGTGGCTTGGTTTACCAAAGGGAAGTGGAAGAATGGCTCCAGGGCGCCGCGCCTGCGGATGTTCCTCAAACTCCCGGAGCCCATGACTGATCCCGCTCGCCAGCGCGGCTTCTTCGGCAGCCTCTTCCTTTGGGGCCTGCTGGTGTTTCTTCTGTGCCTCATCTCGATCTTCCTCGGGTTTCACATGGCCCAGCCGGTGATCGAACTGGAGTTCCATCTATTCGCCGGCTGGTTCTTCTTTCTCCGCCGGAATCTCCAGGTCCTCTCCATGGATTCCGATGTGTGGATTCCGGGGGTGGTGGCGCTCGTCATCGCGGTGAGCGTGGCGCACGTTTTTCTCCGCGGTTGGGCAGGGCGGCGCGGCAAGCCTTGGCCCTTCGGGAACAGCGTCGCGCTGATGCTGCTGCTGCCGCTTCTTTTCGCCATCTCCTTCCTGTTTCCGGGTGTCCTCCTGCAAGCAAAGCAACTCGGGAAGGAACCTTGGGTGAAACATGGAAATGCCTCTCCCTCGGCCGTCGCGCACTTCCTCATCCACTCCATGGATGAAGCGGTGAGGAAGTTCGCCAAGGAGCAGGGAGGAGCTTTCCCTCCAGGACCCCCGGATCTTTCCGGGGACGCCGCACCGCCCCTGCATGAGTTCTTCGCCGCGATCGGGCCGGAGGTGCCGGCGGAGGCACCGATTTACCTCGGCGCCGGATTTGCCGAGACCTCTGACCCCTCTCTGCCTCTGTTGATCTCTCCCGCCTTTTCCGGGGAAAAGGGCCATCAAAGGTATCTTCTCACTATCGGCCGGGACCAACTCCTGATCGGCGAGGAAGAGACGGATGCTTGGATCCAGCGCTCCTTGGACGCCCGTCCCGTAGAGGCGCGCTAGTTACGTATTGGCCGCCGCGGCTATTCGGTCCATCTTTCCGGCGTGCTCCCTGCGTTGACCGGCTATGATCCCGCCGCCCTGGAGGCCTTCCTGGCCGCCGAGGGGCAACCTGCGTTCCGGGCCGGGCAAATTCTGGATTGGATCTGGAAGAAGAAGGCGGCGTCCGTGGAGGCGATGAGCAATCTGCCCGCCACGCTGCGGGAAAAGCTCGCGTCATCCTTCCGGCTCCACGCGCTGGAGCACTCGCAGACCCAGGGCAGCGGCGATACGACGCGCAAGTTCCTCTTCAAGCTGCACGACGGCCGCTATGTGGAGAGCGTTCTCATTCCCGCGAATCCGGCGCTCTACGGCGAGCGCTCCGACCGCCGCACGCTCTGCGTTTCATCGCAGGTTGGCTGTGCCTACGGCTGCAAGTTCTGCGCGTCGGGGCTTGCGGGCTTCAGCCGGAATCTGGAGCCCGCGGAGATCGCCGGCCAGGTGCTGATGGCGGAGCGGCTGTCCGGCGAACGGGTGGACAACCTCGTTTTCATGGGCATGGGCGAGCCCTTGGCGAACCTCGACAACCTGCTCGCCGCGATCTCGATCATCACCTCGCCCTGGGGACTGCATCTCGGTGCCCGGCACCTCACGATCTCCACCTCCGGGCTCGTCCCGCAAATCCGCCGCCTGGCCGAGCATCCCCAGCAGATCCGCCTCGCCATTTCCCTGCACGGGGCCACCGACGAGGTCCGCAGCCAGATCATGCCGGTGAACAAGAAGTGGGGCACCGCCGACCTCTTCGACGCGCTCGACTACTGGAACTCTCGTAAAAAGCAGCACCTCACGCTGGAATACATCCTGATCGAGGGCGTGAACGACGATCTCGAACAAGCGCGCATCCTCGCGACGCACGCGCGCAGGCTGAAGGCGAAAGTGAACCTGATTCCCTACAACACGGTGGAGGGGCTCGATTGGAAGCGCCCTTCCGAAGACCGCTGCCGGGCCTTCCGCGATATCCTCAAAAACGCCGGCGTCGCCGCCACGCTGCGGCTCGAAAAGGGCCACGATATCGATGCCGCCTGCGGCCAGCTCCGGCTCAAGCAGGAAACGGAGGAAGGGATCATCGAAGCCCCGCTGAAGGGGAGATAGGCGTCTCGCAGCCGGTCTCTGCGTCGGCGAAGCCGACAAGGCCCGCGACCCGGGTTTGACTTCCGTTGCCCGTGCTTCCTAGAGCATTTTAAATAAAATTGTATCCGCATGAGGCAAACCAACCGCGAGCATCGTTGGCCGTCACCTTGTCCAAGGCCGCGGCGATCGCGTCGTCGAGTTCTTCAACCGTGCGCGCTTCCGATTTCCGCAGGCTCGCCTTGAGCTTGCTCCACATCTTTTCGATCGGATTGAGATCCGGCGAATAGGGCGGCAGGAACCGGGCCTCGGCACCGGCTTTGGCGATGAGCTCCAGCGTGGCGGCGTTCTTGTGCGGTGCCAGGTTGTCCATGATGACGATATCGCCCTGCTTCAGCGAGGGACAGAGGACCGCTTCCACGTAAGTCCGGAACACCTCGGTATCGGTCGCGCCTCCGATGGTCATGCATGCCGTGGTCCCGTCCAGCCGGATCGAGGAGATCATGGTGGTCGTCCGCCAGTGGCCGCAGGGCGCGGCGGCATGGACCCGCCGCCCCCGCGGCGCGCGCCCGCGCAGACGGGTCATGTTGGTCTTCGCCCCGCTTTCGTCGATGAAGACAAGCTTTGCGGGATCGAGACGACCTTGGTGCCGACGCCACTTCCTGCGGGCTTTGAGGACGTCGGCGCGGTCCTGCTCGCAGGCGCGGAGCGTCTTTTTTTATATGTCAGCCCCATCGCGGCCAACGCGTAGTGGATCGCGGGGAGGGTGCAGGAAAGGCCCGTCGCCTCGCGCAACTCCTCCAAGGTCATGTCCGGCCTGCGCGCCAGAAGCTCTTTCATCGCCTTCTTGTGGGACTCCAGGATCAGCGGCTTGCGGCCGCTCAAGTGATGGCGCGCCGCGATGTCCCCGGAATGGCGCCGCCGCTGGATGAGCTTCTTGACCATGCCGAGCGATACCTTGTAACGGCTGGCGATCTGGTCACGGGTGCCCTCACCCCGGTCGTAGGAAGCAAGTATCCGTTCGCGCAGATCCATGGAAAGTGCGGCCATGCACCGACGGTAGCACCACCAATGCCGATATGGCTATGACATTATTTAAAATGCTCTAGCGTGCCGCTCGGACTATGCGAGCGGACGAGACAAAGACGCTGGAAGTAACTCCTTTCTATTTCAACGGGGAGCTGATGCCCGCTTGGGGAGCTTCATGGTCCTTGGCGGGGGTGGCGGACTTTCTTGATCCCGCGAGTAACTGGGATGAAGACTACGGCCATCGGGATGTATGGCTCCTGAGCTGCAGCATCGACCATCTAGGGACCGTGGAAAGCAGCGACCCGGAGGCCTTCATCTATTGCGTGCAGGAGGTGCTGCTAATCCTCCTCAAAAACAGGGAAGAAATTATTCGGCGCCTGGAATCGCAGCGGTCAGGTGCACCCGATGTTTATGCAGGAATGGTGGCTGCCATTTTCGAGATGAGGAAACTCACCGAGAGGGACCGCTGTGCGTTCTGGGTCTCGGGAAGCGAGCAAGATCTGATGTCATTGCGCGAGTGGATGCGCCGTTCCCGCCTTCCGGAGGCCTCTCCCGATTACCTGAAGCCTCCCCACCAGAGGCGCAAAGAAGGGTTTCTGAAGACGCTCACCGACTTGCAGGTGAAATCACTCCATCGTCTGGCGCAGGATGGAAATTTGGACAAGGCCCTGCGGAAGGCGCTATATTCCATCCAGGTCTAATGTCGCCAAGGCGGGCTTGGAGACATGTGGCCTTTCAACCGGCACACACCTCCCTGATCTGCACCAGCAGGGCATTGATCCGGTCACGATCGGGTCGATCCGGCAGGGACGAAGCTTTGAATGCCTCTTCGACGTCGCGGAGTTGCTCTTCCGCCCGTGCAACCAGTTCCTCGTAGTCGAATTCTCCCGAGCGCACCCGCAGCAGATAGTCGGGGCGGTCGGTGAACAGCGACGGATCGCCGTGAATCCAGTTCTCGGTTATCGAATCGCC
>CAMPGU010000297.1 GCA_946885645.1 uncultured Haloferula sp. | reverse complement strand
AGCTCCGGCTCCTGCTCCCGTGGCCGGCGGCATCCATTTCAATGCCCAGGACTCCTCCCCCATCCGCATCTCGCGGATCGAAATCACCAGTTGGGACGGCGTCGTGGAGGGGAGCGCCCCGGACAATGACGAGGGCTTCATGGAAGATGACGAGGTTGCCGCGCCGGAGCAGGAGCCGGAGCTCGACCCGACGCGCATCCGCCTCCGGAACAACGATCAGGTGGCGGGCGAGATGGTCGGGATCGAGCAGGGCAAGGTGAAATTGAAGACCCGCTTCGGCGAAGTGGAGCTGCCCGTCTCCCGGCTGCGCACCTTCACGCTCCACACGAAGGAGAACCGGAAGAACCCGGAGCTCTATCAGATCCCGAAGCGCTATCTGGGCGACGTGCGCGCGTGGTTTCCCGACGGGGCCTGCGTCACCTTCCGCCTGGCCGGGGCCTCGGACGGCCGCTTCCGGGGATTCGCCCAGCCTTTCGGCGAAGCGGAGTTCGACGCCTCCGCCTTCAACCGCATCGAGTTCAATCTCTACGACCGCGATCTGGACGCCGTGCGCGCGAACCGGGAGGCGTGGTAGCCTTCAGGCACCCGGGCCCAGCACCGGCGGATGGAACTGTCCCTCCAGCTTGCCGAGCGCCGCTTTCAGCCGCTGCTGATACTCGTCCCGCGGAACCTCGATGCCCCCGAACCGGCGCAGGTGCTCGGTGAGCCACTGGGTGTCCAGCAACATGAAGCCGCGGGCCCGCAACTCCTCCACCAGCGCCACCAGCGCGATCTTGGAGGCATCCGTCTTCCGCGAGAACATGCTCTCGCCGAAGAAGGCCCGGCCCAGCGCCACGCCGTAGAGCCCGCCTTGCAGCCCCTCCGCATCGTGGGTCTCCACGGAGTGCGCGTAGCCGAGCCGGTGCAGCAGGCAATAGCTCTCCAGGATGCTTTGGTCGATCCAAGTCCGGTCCCGGTCCGCGCAGCCCTGCATGGTGCCGCGGAAGGCGGTGTTCCACTTCACCTCGAAGGGCTTCCGCTTCAGCACCCGCTTCAGGCCGTGCGGGATGTGGAAGCCCTCGTCGAGCGGGATCACGCCGCGCATGAGGGGCGAAAACCAGGTGAGCTCCCCCTGATCCGCCATCGGGAAAACGCCCTGCGCGTAGGCACCGAGCAGCACCTGCGGCGGGATAATCTGGGCTGGCGGGAATCCTGACACCTTCCGCCGGGAAACATGGAGCCGGGCGCGGGGCCGCTCAATCGGATTTCGCGCGGCGGTTCCCATAATTCTTCGGGCCATGGACCGGCCTTTGTCTCCGCGCTTGGCGGGCGGCTCCGGGGTTCTACACTCCCGCGCATGTCATCGAGTTTCGGCCACGCTTTCCGCATCCATACTTTCGGCGAATCGCATGGAGGCGGAGTCGGCGTCATCGTGGACGGGGTGCCTCCCAAGGTGCCGCTCCGCGTCGAGGACATCCAGTTCGAGCTGGACCGCCGCCGCCCGGGCCAGAGCGAGATCGTCACCCCGCGCAAGGAGGCGGACAAGGCGGAGATCCTCTCGGGCCTGGTGGATGGCCTTACCCAAGGGACCCCGATCGCCGTCCTGGTGCGGAACGAGGACCAGCGGCCCGGCGCCTACGAGGAGATGGCGGTCAAGTACCGCCCCTCCCACGCCGACTACACCTACGATGCGAAATACGGCATCCGCGCCCTTTCCGGGGGCGGCAGGGCCTCCGCCCGCGAGACCATCGGCCGGGTGGCCGGGGCCGCCGTGGCGAAGAAGGTCCTGGAGCACCTGGCCCCGGGCCTGGAGGTGCTGGCGTGGGTGAAATCGATCCACGATCTCAATGCGAACGTCGATCCCGAGACGGTCACCACGGCCGATATCGAAAGCAACATCGTCCGCACCGGAGACCCCGCGATGGTCGAGCCGATGATCGGACGCATCAAGGAAGTGCGCGCGGAGGGCAATTCCGTGGGCGGCGTGGTGGAGTGCGTGATCCGCCGTTGTCCGCCAGGCCTCGGCGAGCCGGTGTTCGACAAGCTGGAGGCGGAATTGGCGAAGGCGATGCTGTCCCTCCCCGCCACCAAGGGCTTCGAGATCGGGTCCGGCTTCGGCGGCACGCTCCTCACCGGCCGCGAGCACAACGATCCCTTCCGTATGGTGGGGGGGAAGGTCCGCACCACCTCGAACCGGTCCGGCGGCATCCAGGGCGGCATCTCGAATGGCGAGAACATCGTCTTCCGCGTGGCCTTCAAGCCGACCGCCACGATCATGAGCTCCCAGGAGACCGTGACCAGCACCGGGGAGAATACCGAACTCGCCGGCCGCGGCCGCCACGATGCCTGCGTGCTCCCGCGCGCGGTGCCGATGGTGGAGGCGATGGCCCTGCTCGTCATCTGCGATCACCTCTTGCGCCAGCGCGGGCAGGTCGGCGGATTCCCGGCCCCGGAGGCATGAAGGAACTCCTCGCCGCGCTCGACCTTGAGACGATTCCCCAAATCAGCCTGGGGACCGCGGCGCTCCTCATTTTGGCCGCCTGCGCCCTTCTGGCGGTCGTCCGGGGAATCTTCCGCATCCTCTTCGGCTCCCTGGCCCTCTGTGCCAGCGGGATCGCCGCTTACCTCGCATGGGTACATACGCCCGCGATCGCTCCGGGCGCGCTACCCTCCTGGCTCTCCTTCGTTTCTCCCGTTGCCGCGGCCCTCATGGTCCTGTTCGTGTTGCGGGTGATCGGGCGCTTCTTCACCAAGCCGTTCCGGGCCTCCGATGCCGACGGGGAGAGGCGTCGCTCGCCGCTGCGCTGGGTGTTCACGCTTCTCGTCAGCCTGGTGCCCACCGCGCTCCTCTGGTTTGCCGGGGCCGCCGCCTTGCGCAGCGCCGGATCGGTCGCCGAGATCCGCCGGTTCGCGGATGGGGAGCAAAGCTCCGACCGCTCCGCATTCCTCGCCGCGCTGAAGTCGGCAATCGACCGCACGGTGCCCCTGGAGTGGCTGAAATCCGTCGATCCCCTCTCAGAGGATGCCCGCGTAACTTTGGCGAAGCTCATCGCGCTGGGCGATTCTGAACCCCCGCCGAAGGCGATCCCCGTGCTGGAAGAGCCGCAGATCCGCGCGTTGATCGAGAACGACCCGGAGTTGCGGGCACTGGCGAAGGCCCGCCGCTATGGGGACATCCTGCGCGATCCGCGGCTGGATCATGTGATGGCGGACCCGGACCTGAAGAGGTTGCTGGCGGACCTGCACTTGTAGATCCCGTGTTTTAAATTTGCGGAACGAATTTGCTGCAATTTTTCGGACGGTCGTGGCAATATTTCAGGGTTTCCTGATTGTTAAGCGGAAGGGCGACTTTTTGAATCTTTTTTAACGTTCTGATGATAAGCGACATGTGTATCGAATTGCGGAATCGGCACTCCTCCCTTGCGGGAAGATCCCGAGGGGGAGAAACGAAAAAAATCCACGCCTTGTCCGGTTCACGCGGGGCATGAGGTCCTTCGATGGGATGGGCGCCAGCGGGTCTTCGCCTGCGGCCCGTCGATCCCATCGGCTCTGATTTTATTCATGAAACGAACGGCTGCTTTCGTGGGCCCCGGGACAAAACAGCCGCTGGCTGGTGTCGCCCGAAGGATCCCCTTCAAGTCTTGTCGCGGATTGCCATGCGTCTTCCTGGGCGGATTGCTGGCTTCCCAAGCCAGCGCGGAGTCCCTGGCGGATCTGACGATCGAGCAGCTGATGAACGAGTCGGTGACCTCGGCTTCGCGGAAGGAGACCTTGTTGAATCAAGCCCCGACCGCCATTTCCGTGATCACCGGCGATGACATCCGCCGCCTGGGCATCACCAGCATCCCGGAAGCGCTGCGCCTGGTGCCCGGGCTGGATGTAGCCCGGGTCAGCGCCAACCAGTGGGCGATCAGCTCGCGCGGCTTCAATCTCCAGTACGCGAACAAGCTGCTCGTCATGATGGACGGCCGCAGCGTTTACACGCCCTCCTTCGGCGGCGTCATCTGGGATGCCCAGGACATGATGCTCGAAGACCTGGACCGCATCGAGGTGATCCGCGGGCCGGGTGCCACCCTGTGGGGGGCCAACGCGGTCAACGGGGTGATCAACATCACCAGCAAGAGCGCGAAAGACACCCAGGGATTCCTCGGGTCCACCTCCTTCGGCACGGAAGACCAGCCCTCGGTCAACCTCCGCTACGGCGGTGCCTTGGGCGCGGATCTCCACTACCGCGTCTATGCCAAGGGATTCAACCGGGACGGACTGGTCGATTCCGCCGGCAACGATACCCCCGGTGCCTGGGACTCGCTCCGCGGAGGCTTCCGCGTGGACTGGCAGCCGAACGGGGAGGATCTCGTCACCCTGCAGGGGGACTACTATTCGATCGATACCGGGGGAACCGTCACCGTCCCGGTGCTCGCCGCCCCCTTCAGCCGCACCAGCGAAACCGATGGTTCCAGCAAGGGCGGCAATCTCCTTGGCCGCTGGACGCGCACGCTTTCCGAAGACTCGCAGTTCTCCATCCAGGCTTACTACGATCACTTCGAGAACGACCCGGGACTGACCGCGGAGACGCGCGACACGGGGGACATCCAGTTCGAGCACCGGTTCCCGCTCAATACCAGGAACGACATCGTCTGGGGACTGGGCTACCGCTTCACCACGGACGAGTTCGAGAACTCCGAGACCCTGTCTTTTTCGCCCGCGAGCGCGGATTTGAACCTCTATAGCGCTTTCATCCAGGACGAGATCACCCTGGTCCCCGACCGGCTGCGGCTGATCCTGGGCTCGAAATTCGAACACAACGATTTCACCGGCTTTGAAGTGCAGCCCGGGCTGCGCCTTCTCTGGACGCCTACCGACAAGCAAACCGTCTGGGCGGCAGCCTCCCGGGCGGTGAGCACGCCGTCCCGCTTCGACCGTGGCGGGCGGCTGGCCACGAGCGCCTTCCAACCTCCTGCCAGTCCGGTCGTTACGACCAGTTTCGTGGGAACGCCCGGGTTCGGCTCCGAGTCCCTCTACGCCTACGAGCTGGGCTACCGCATCAAGCCCGCCGAAAACCTCTCCTTCGACCTCACGGGATTC
>CAMPGU010000296.1 GCA_946885645.1 uncultured Haloferula sp. | reverse complement strand
GGCAAGGGAAGTTTTTTAGCGGAAATCGTTCACGAAAGGCCGAATCCCCCGCCCATCGCGCCGCCGCCCGCCCTTCTCTGTCTCCCGGGGACGAGGCCGACGGAGGCTAGCCTGCCCTAGTATGGCAAAACCGGGCGGCTGTCTTCCCGGCCTCATGGAGACCGCCGCTTGGTCGTCACCTTGCTTGGAAGTCCCTGAAAACGGGGCATTTTCAGCTTGCCATCGGCATTGGCGGACCTAGGTTCGCCGCCCCGTTTCACCTTTCAAATCGCTGGCGAGTAGTTGGAGCCCCGTGGCTCGCCGGTTCTTCCATCGGGGCAATTGCCGGAAGGAAAGCGAAACCAAACCAACCTAACCTTAACCCCGTTAAGACATGAGCACCGCAGTGCTTGAAAACACAAACCAGGAACTTGCCGATCTCATCGATTCCAAGTTCCGCGAGTTCCGCGAAGGAACCATCGTGAAGGGCACGATCATCGAGATCCGCCCGCAAGTCGTCCTCGTCGATATCGGCTACAAGTCCGAGGGCGCCATCCCGTCGAACGAGTTCGAGGATGAAGAAATCGAAGCCGGCGACGAAGTCGAAGTGCTTCTCGAAAAGCTTGAGAACGACGAGGGCATGGTGGTCCTCTCGAAGGAAAAAGCCGCCCACAAGCAGAACTGGGAAAAGATCGTCAAAGTATTCCAAGACGGCGGCCTCGTTCGCGGCAAGGTCAAGTCGGTCGTCAAGGGCGGTCTCACCGTCAATGTCGGCGTCGAAGCCTTCCTGCCCGGCTCGCAGGTGGACATCATCCCGCCGAAGGATCTCAACGAATACGTCGGCAACATCTACGAGTTCAAGATCGTCAAGGTCAACGACGAGCGGAAGAACATCGTGCTTTCCCGCCGCGAGGTCATCGAGGCCGAGCGTGCCGAGCTGCGCCAGCAATTCCTGCGCACCGTCAAGGTGGGCGACAAGGTCACCGGCGCGGTCAAGAACATCACCGACTTCGGTGCCTTCGTGGACCTGCAGGGCATGGACGGCCTGCTCCACATCACCGACATGTCGTGGGGCCGGATCAACCACCCTTCCGAAATGCTCATCATCGGCCAGCCGGTGGACGTCGTCATCCTCGACGTGGACCGCGAGAAGGAGCGCGTCTCCCTCGGCCTGAAGCAAATGTCCGACAATCCTTGGGAAGACATCGAGCGCAAGTTCGCCATCGGCTCCCAGGTCAAGGGCAAGGTCACCAAGCTCCTGCCTTACGGCGCGTTCATCGAACTCGAGCGCGGTGTCGAAGGCCTGGTGCACGTTTCCGAGCTTTCCTGGGTCAAGCGCATCACCCGCCCGAGCGACGTGCTCGAGCTCGACCAGGTCATCGAGGCCGTCGTGCTCGGCATCAGCATCGAGGAGCAGAAGATCTCCCTCGGTGTCCGCCAGCTCGAGCCGAACCCATGGGACGAAATCGAAGTCCGCTACCCGATCGGCGCCACCATCAAGGGCCCGGTCCGCAACCTCACCGCCTACGGTGCGTTCGTGGAGCTGGAAGAAGGCATCGACGGCATGGTGCACGTCTCCGACATGTCCTGGACCCGCAAGATCAACCACCCCTCCGAAGTTCTCAAGAAGAACGACGAAGTGGAAGCGATCGTGCTCTCCATCGACAAGGCCAACCAGCGCGTCTCGCTCGGCCTCAAGCAGCTTGAGGACGATCCATGGAGCCACATCGACGAACGCTTCAAGGTGGGCGACCTCGTCAAGGGCACCGTGGCGAAGATCGCTTCCTTCGGCGCCTTCATCAGCCTCGATGGCGACATCGACGGCCTGATCCACATCTCGCAACTCAGCGAAGACCACGTGGAGAAGGTGAAGGACGTGATCAAGGTGGGCGACGAAGTCGAAGCCCGCGTGATCAAGGTGGACAAGGTCGAGCGCCGCATCGGCCTCTCGATCAAGGCCGTCAACTACAGCGAAGCCGATCTCAAGAAGGAAAGCGCCAGCTTCGAAAGCCTGCGCCCGTCCTCCGAGATGGTGGGCCTCGAGCAGGCCTTCAACCTCGCCGCCATCGCGGCCGAGGAGTGGAGCCCGTCCGAAGACTAAAAGGTGGTCCGCACAGTCCCCTGTGCGGCCTGCTCCGAACAATCACAGAAGCCGGGAGGGAAACCTCCCGGCTTTTTCTTTGTGCGGGGCTATCCGTTGCCCGGTTCGGACCCGCGCCCGAAACTGACCAGCCATGGTAAAGATAAGCGCCGATGAGGCTTCTCCGCGGCAGTAGAAATTTTCCTGAGGCCTTTTCCGAAACCAGTCCCTAGTTCTTAATGAATGACCGCCTCGCCTACCCCTAGAGAGTTTGACTCTTTCGGGAACAGATCTCTCATAGATGGGGTGTTTAGTGCTTCCCTTTCGCTTCCGGCTCTTTCCTAACAATGAACGGAAGCTCCTTAACAACCGACCAATACTTGATCACGACTCTGAAGCGGGTGGCTTTCGATTCGAACAACATCGGATCGATCCTCTTCCCGTTGATCACCACAAATTCGGAGATGATAAGACGCTGATTGGCGTCTTCCTGCACAATCAGCGAGTAGCCCTCAGGTCCCCGTTTCTCCAACGCTTGCACCTCGGTTTCTCTTCGCGAGTCCCACATGACCAAAGGACGAAGCGCTACTTTGAATTGCCCTACCGGTTGATAGTTCAAAGCGTCGAGCGTCTTAGATACTTCAACCATTGCTTCCGCCTCTTTCGGGACGCTTACATGTTCGAAGTATAGCTTTGCCTCCAGCTCGCATTCTTCACCATCCAGATCTACAGGCGTACCGCTAATCGACACCCTGAGCTCGCCACGGTGTTCCTCTTCCACGTTGATATCGTTCCGGTCGGCAAAAGGATCTCGTCCCTTCTCCTCCCAGCCAAATGGCGAAATCTCCAGCCAAGCAGTGCAATTCTCGAATTCCACCGGCTTTCCTCCACGAACGAGTCGGAGTATCTCTGGCTTGCCAGGACGAATGATCCCGGAGGACTCGGGCTTGAAAACTAAATTCAGCAGCCCTCGGCCCGCCATTTCAAATCTGAAGGAGGTCCTATGCTTTCCTTCCGGCGAATCGTTTCCGACACTAGTAAACTTGGTCCGGATGTGATTTAAAGGCCTCCAAGCTCGCGCCCTAACCTCATCCGCATTTGAAAGTTTCTTCAGATCGAGCTCGATCGTTTTTCCATCCTTGTTTTGGAACTTCGCGATTATGGAGCCACCTTCGCGCTTGACGTCTGTCAGTTCCAACTCCGCCGATTTTCCATCCGCGCTCGTCCACTTCTCAAACTCGGCATGAAGCCGACAAATGGTTAAAAGGCAGCAGAGGAAAGGGAGGGGAATCTTCATCCGAAGCGCTTTCATCAAGTTGAAGATTTACCAGAGAAGTCTCTCAATCAGTCAAGGTGCAAAGTGCTTCTTTGATTTCCCCCTGTTCTCCAAAAAAGCCGTCGCCAACGACATCCCTCAATCGGCCTTTGCTGCTAATCGCAGGCCACGCTTTTCTCACAGATTCAGATGGCACTCAGGTTCGGGAGCTGGGAAATCCTCCCACCCTCTTTCCGAAATCGCTCCCGAATTCTCATTGAATCCTCCTCCCCCTCCCCTTCAGCATGCGAATGAACCTAACCGCTCCGAATTATGGGACTCATGGATTTCATCAAAGGCGAGCTGCTCGAGATCATCGAGTGGCAGGACGATTCGCGGGACACCATCGCATGGCGCTTCCCCGATGACGACAAGGCGATCAAGAACGGCGCGCAGCTCATCGTGCGGGAGAGCCAGACGGCGCAGTTCCTCTACCTCGGTCAGTTCGGCGATACCTTCGGCCCGGGCAAGCACACGCTGACCACCGATAACATCCCGGTGCTCACCCGGCTGAAGGGCTGGAAGTACGGCTTCCAGAGTCCCTTCAAGGCCGACGTCTATTTCGTCAATACGCGCCTCTTCACCGGCAACAAGTGGGGCACGGCGAATCCGATCATGCTGCGCGACGCGGATCTGGGCATCGTGCGCGCCCGCGCTTACGGGACCTACGATTTCAAGGTGGTGAACGTGCATACCTTCCTGAAGGAGGTTGCCGGGTCCGATCATGATTTCCGCGTGGACGAATTCGCGGACACGATGCGCTCCCGCATCGTCAGCATCTTCTCCGACGCGCTGGCAAACGCGCACGTGCCCGTCTTCGACGTGGCGACGCGTTACACCGAGCTCGGCGATGCGCTCCTGCCGCTGATCAATCCGGTGATCTCGGCCAAATACGGCATCGAGGTTTCGTCGTTCATCGTCGAGAATGTCAGTGTTCCGCCGGAGGTGGAGGAGGCGATCGACAAGCGCTCGGCGATGTCCGCCATCGGCAATCTGAACGATTACGTGAAGTACCAGATGGCGCAGGGCATGGCCGAGGGCGGAGGCGGAGGAGGTGCCGCCGGCACGGCCAGCGAGCTGGCGGTCGGTTTCGCCGTCGCGAAGGAACTCATGCAGCAGGGCGGCCTCACGGGTGGTGCTCCGCCGCCGCTGCCGGGTGCCGTCCCGGCGGCCGCGCCGGCGAATCTGGACGTGCTCGATCCGCCGACGGTCGCCCGGATGCTCGGCGTGTCCGAGGCGGACGTGATGACCGAGATCCAATCCGGGGCGCTCGCCGCCAAGAAGATCGGCTCCAGCTACCGCGTGACCCGCGCCGCGCTCGATGCCTTCCTCGCCCACTGACCCGCCCCCGGTGCCGGAGGAGGGCGAAGACGACGCCCTGCCGATCGAGGTGCCGAGGAAACGCATGCCGCCCCCGCTGCCGCGGGATCGCGGCGTGGCGGCGGAGGTGCGCTCGCTGGAACGGCACGTGTGCCCCGAGTGCGGCGGCAAGGCGGAGTGGGATCCGGGGAAAGCGGAGCTGGTCTGCCCCTTCTGCGGCACCCATTTCCCGCGCATAGGGCCGCCGCCGCTGCCGGACGCCGTCGTGGAGCATGATCTGGATCGGACTCTGGCGGAACTGGGGGAGAAAGCCCGCAGCGTGGACACGGCCACGCGCCGCGTGCAGTGCAACAACTGCCACGCGGTCCTGGTG
>CAMPGU010000295.1 GCA_946885645.1 uncultured Haloferula sp. | reverse complement strand
GCGCTGAAGACTCCCGCCCCGCCGGCCAACGCGATCAGCACGAACGCGAACTCGCCGCCCGCCGCGAGGGCGGAGGCGAAAACCAGCGAGGGGCCGCAAGAGGAACCGCGCAGCCGGGCGAGGGAGAAGATGATGCCGCCCTTCACCAGCAGCAGTCCCGCCGCGCAGCCGAGGACGGCGGGCCAATTCGCCGCGATGTGCCCGAAGTCGATGCCCGTTCCCACGCCGAGGAAGAAGAGCCCGAGCAGAAGGCCCTTGAAGGGCTCCAGGTCGCTTTCCAGCTCGTGCCGGTACTCGCTGTTCGCCAGCACCACGCCCGCAACGAAGGTCCCGAGCGCTGCCGAAAGGCCCACCTTCGTCATCAGCAGCGCAATGCTGATGACGAGCAGGAGAGCGGCCGCCGTGAAGGCCTCCCGCTGGCGGGTCTTCGCGATGGCGCGGAAGATCGGTTTCACCGCCAGCCGGGCGATGGCGACGATCAGGGCCACCGCGCCCACGGTCGCCAGCGCCTGGGCCCACCCGGGCCAATGCGCCATCCATGCGGCCGCGCCGTGCCCCTGTGTTTCTCCGGCGGGCTGCCGTGCCGCGAGCAAAGGCAGGAGCGCCATCACCGGGATCACCGCGAGGTCCTGGAAGAGCAGCACCGCGAAGGAATTCTGCCCCGCCTCGGTGCGCAGCAGGTTTCTCTCCGAGAGGCATTGCAGCACGATGGCGGTGCTCGACATCGCGAGCACGAGCCCGATCCCCAAGGCGGGCTTCCAGCCGATGCCGAAGGCCATCGCCAGGCCGCCGATCGCCACGGCGGAAAGCACCACCTGGGAAGCGCCCAAGCCGAAAATCTGGCGCTTCATCCGCCACAGGTGGGAAGGCTCCAATTCCAGGCCCACGAGGAAAAGCATCATCACCACCCCGAACTCCGCGAAGTGGGTGATCTGTTCGCTTTCGCCTCCCACCCAGCGCAGTCCCCACGGGCCGATCAAGGCACCGGCGATCAGGTAGCCGAGCACGGCACCCATGCCGAGGCGCTTCCCGACCAGCACCGCCACCAAGGCGGCGGAGAGGTAGAGAAAGGCTTGGGCGAAGAAACTTTCGAAGGCCACGGGGAGTCAGTCAGGAAGGAGATAGCCACAAGGGGGATATCCCGTCGCGGAGCGCGCAGAGCCACTCGGAATAGCTCCGCGAAACCTCGGCCAAAGCAGGGTCGTCCAGCCGGTTCGAGGCGTGAACGGTGAACGCTTCGGCATAGCCCATGCCGCAGAGCCGGGCCGTTTGTTCAAAGGGCGCGAGCAATTCGCGGACCGAGAAGTGATTGTAGCCATTCCGCCGGTAAGCATCCTCCGGCCCTCCCGCCGAGATCGCTTGTGCCAGGATTTTCCCGTGCAGCGCGGTCCCGCCGTCTCCGTACGCCCAGCGGTACTCCAGCACCAGATCCAGCCATTCTTTCACGAGCGCCGGGCTGCTGTACCAGAAGAAGGGGTGCTGGAGAACCACCGCCTGATGCTCCTCCAGCCGGATCTGCTCGTCCCGCACGTCGATCAGGAAGTCGGGGTAGGTTTCGTAGAGGTCATGGACGGTCACGCCTTCGGTCCTGCGTGCCGCGGCGATCAGGGCGCGGTTCACCCGGGACCTTTGGAAGGCCGGATGCGCGAAGAGGACGAGCACGGAGCCCATGGATCAACTGTTCTCTTCCGCCCAGGCTTTGGCGGCGGCGTCCATTTCTTCCTGGGATACCTCGCGCACGCGTGAGGCGATCGTCCACCGGTAGCCGAAGGGATCATCCAGTTTTCCCGAGCGATCCCCGTAAAACATGTCGGTAGGTTCCATCGTTGGCGTTGCTCCGGCAGCGACGGCACGGGCGAAGGCGGCATCCACATCCGGCACGTAGATCATGAAGGAGCCTCCTTTCCCGATTTCCGGGGCAAGCGCGCCGTAGGCCGGATATTCGTCCGAGATCATCATGCGGGAGTCTCCGATCCGGAACTCCGCGTGCATGAGCTTTCCCGACGGCTCGGGCATCATGAAGAGCACCTCGGCACCGAAGGCGCGGGTGTAGAAGTCGAGGGCCGCCGCGGCGTCGCGGGCGGTCAGAGACGGAGTCACGGAGTGATAGCCTTCCGGAACAGAATGGTCGCTCATGGCGTCGTCACCTCTGACAGGAGACGCCGGGATTGGCGAGAAGAGATGCCGGGCCGACGCCTACTCTTCCTTCGCAAGGGCCTCCACCACCAGCTCAGCCGCTTTCTTCGCGGAGGCGGGGTTCTGGCCGGTGACAAGCCGCCCGTCGAGCACGGCGTTTTCCGCGAAATTCTCCGCAGGCACGTGCACCGCTCCCGCTTTCTCCAGTTCGGATTGCAGCAGATAGGGAACGGTTGCGGTCAGGCCGACCGCTTCTTCCTCCGCATTCGTGAAGGCGGCGACTTTCTTTCCTTTCACCAGCGGGCTGCCATCCGCGAGCTTCACATCGATCAGGGCAGCGGGGCCGTGGCAGACCGCGCCCACGACTCCTCCATCCTCGTAAATAACGGCCGTGAGCTTCCGGATGTCTTCGCTCTCGCGGAAATCCCACATTGTTCCGTGCCCACCCGCATAGAAGACGGCGGCGAAGTCGGCCGGGTTGAGGTCGCCCAGAGCCTTGGTGTCCTTGACCCCCAGCGTCCCGGCCTTTTCTTCGCCCGAGCCCGTCTTTTTCCAGAACGCGGCGTTTGCCCCGTCCTTCAGGTCATAGCTCTTGGGATCGAGGGGAGCGAAGCCGCCCAGAGGGCTGGCCAGTGTCACCTGGTACCCCGCGCCATGGAATACCTCCCACGGATGCGCGGCCTCGGAGAGGAAAAAGCCCGTCCGCTTGCCCGAGTCCCCCAGTTTGGCGTGGTTGGTCAGGACGAGGAGGATCGGTTTCTTCGCCGGCGCCTGCGGTTTCTCTTCATCCTGTGAAAAGGCGGCCGCGTGAAGCAGCACCGCGAGGGAGGCGAGGATTCGAGCGATCATCCTGCATCCCTAAGCCGGATCACCCGGAGCGCAAGGGGGCCTAATGGGTGATGGTGACCGGCGTGCCCACGTTGATAGAGTCGAAGAGCCGGGGTGCGAGTTCTTTCGGCAGGCGGATGCACCCGTGGGAAGCGGCTTCCCCCGGCTTCGGAATCACGCCCGCATGCATGCCGATCCCATAGGAGGTCAGGCGCATCCAGTAGGGCATGGGTGCCGGAACGTAACGTTCCCCGGGTGGCACCGGAGTGCCCGGGGTCGCGTCGCCGTTGGTCACGTTCCCCCACTCGTCCTCCAGCCAGCCGTAGCGGTTCGAATACTTGTCCACGATCTTCTCGGTGATCCGGTAGGATCCCGCAGGGGTGCCGTAGCCTTCCTTGCCGGTGGCCACGTAGGACCAGCCGATATCCCGCCCGCCGCGGGTGTAATGGGCGCGTTGTTCGCCGAGATCGATCCGGATGGCGACCTTGCCCGGTCCTCCGTCATCGTACCACTCGTACATCACGTACTCCGCCTTCCGCGGAGGCGCCTTCTTTTCGATGATCCGGGCGGGGGCTGCGCAGGATACCACAGCCGCGCCGGCGATGGCGGCAAAGCTGCGGAGGAAGAGCGGAGAATGTGGCAAAACCATGGGAGTGGCGACTCGGACAAAACTGTTAGCACGATTTGCGCCGCCGGCCAAGTCTCTCATGGATCCCTTGCCACGAGGGTTCCAGGGCCACGCGGCCAGGGATGCTCGCCTCGGCCGGCGATTCCTTCATGCATGCGATCTGCCGCCCGCCGAGCGGTTTTTTGCACCCATGCCTCGCATGTTACCTGTTGTGTATTAAACGAAGACGGCCGGAGATCCCCTCCGGCCGCCCTCGGGTAAACGGAAGCCGGCTTCAGGCCTCCGGTTTCGCCGTCAGATCGAGGCGGATCACCACCTCATCGCGGATCAGGTCGTCGGCCTTGCCCGCATAGACGATGCCGAAGTCCTTCCGGTTGATGTCGAACTCCGCCTTGATGTTCACCGTGTCGCCGTCCCGCGTGACCGTGGCGGGGAAGCTGATGTTCTTCTCGACTCCGTGCAGCTTGAAGTTGCCGGAAACCGTATAGGCAGTATCTGAATCCTTCTTCAGTTCGGTGACATCGAAAGTCGTCTGCGGGTATTTGGCGACGTCGAAGAAATCCGGGGACTTGAGGTGGCCGGTGAGCTTCTCGTCGTCGGCGAAGGTTGAGTTCATGTCGATTTCCACCTTGTGGTCGTTACCTACCGGCACGCCGTCCTCGACGGTGAAATGGCCGGTGAAGGTCTTGAAGCCGCCGTCGTGTTTGCCCGTCACCTTCGAGCCGGTAAACTCGATTTTCGAGTCCGGGGTGAAGACGTACTTGGTTCCCGTGGCGGCGTCGGCGGTCTTGGCGACCGTGCCCTTGACATCGGCGTTTGCGGTCTTGTCCGCGGGATTTTCGCAGGCGACAAGCGCCATGGTGAGGATGGCGGCCGGGAAGGCGAGGTAGTCGATTTTCATGTTATTCGTGTTGGTGGTGATGGTCTTTCCGCACGCTGGCGCGGGCTTTTCGGGAGCAGGGAAGGTGGAGTGTTCTTAGCGGAGGTCAAACAACAGGGCCGCGACGGCTTCGTCACCAGCCGTGAGGGTGTATTCGCCGGGGCGCTCGCTTGAGGCGGCATCCCCCGCGGATATTCCCGTATCGTTCAGAATGGCATTCCCGCGGACGAGGTGAAGCCAGAGGCCGCGCCCCGGTGCCAGCGTGTGGGCGCTGGTTTCACCCGGTTGGAGCTTCAGGCGCCAGATATCGGCATCCTGGGCGATGGTGGCGGAGCCGTCCCTGCCGTCCGGTGAGATCAAGAGCACCTTCGCGGCGGCATCCTGCTCGGCGGTGGGAGTCCATTCCGTGTAGCGCGGGGTCAGGCCGCGTTGTGCGGGGATGATCCAGATCTGGAGCAGATGGGAACCCTCCGTGGAAGAGGGATTGAATTCGGAGTGGGTGACGCCCGAGCCCGAGCTCATGAGCTGGATCTGTCCCGGCCGGAGCGTACGCGCATTCCCCATGCTATCCTGGTGGGCCAGCGCCCCTTCGAGGACATAGGAGAAGATTTCCAT
>CAMPGU010000294.1 GCA_946885645.1 uncultured Haloferula sp. | reverse complement strand
TTACTTCCAGGAGGCCTTGAAGTCGCTGATCGCCTGTTTCACGGCATCAACGGCAGCGGCGTCCTTCTTGAGATCCGGCTTTTCGTTGCGGATCTTGTCGAGGAGCTCGGTCTTGCGGGTCTCGAAGAACTCGCCCATCGCGTTCTGGAAGCGCTTCACATCGCTGACCTTCACGTCATCGAAGTAGCCGTTCTGCATCGCGAAGAGATAGACCGACTCCATTTCCATGGAGAGCGGGGAGTACTGGTTCTGTTTGAAGAGCTCCACGATGCGGGCACCGCGATCGAGCTTCTTCTTGGTGGAAGCATCGAGGTCGGAACCGAACTGGGCGAAGGCCTGGAGCTCGCGGAACTGGGCGAGGTCGAGCTTGGTCGTGCCGGCGACGGACTTGATCGTCTTCGTCTGGGCGGCAGAACCCACGCGGGACACCGAGAGACCCACCGAGATGGCAGGGCGGATGCCTTGGTAGAAGAGGTCGGTTTCCAGATAGATCTGGCCGTCCGTGATCGAGATCACGTTGGTCGGGATGTAAGCGGACACGTCGCCGGCCTGCGTTTCGATGATCGGAAGCGCGGTGAGGGAACCGCCACCGGCGGCATCCGTCAGACGGGCGGAACGCTCGAGCAAGCGGGAGTGGAGGTAGAACACATCGCCCGGATAAGCTTCGCGGCCGGAGGGGCGCTTCAGGATCAGGGCGACCTGGCGGTAAGCCACGGCGTGCTTGGAAAGGTCGTCAAACACGATCAGGCAGTCCTGACCCTTGTCCATGAGGAACTCGGCGATGGCGCAGCCGGCGTAAGGAGCCAGGAACTGCATGGCCGCCGCATCCGAAGCGGAGGCGGTGACGATGGTGGTGTATTCCATCGCGCCGGCGTCTTCCAGGGTCTTCTGGATGCGGGCGACGTTCGAGAGCTTCTGGCCGATGGGGTCGAGGATGGTGTCCAGCGGTTTCTGTTAGTGCAGCGTGCCGAGGGCGGCCGCCTTGTTCTGCTTCGCCTGGGAAATGATGGTATCGACGGCGATCGTGGTCTTGCCAGTGGCACGGTCACCGATGATGAGCTCGCGCTGGCCGCGGCCGACGGGAATCATGGCGTCGATCGACATGATGCCGGTCTGCACCGGGACGGACACCGACTTGCGCTTGATGATCCCGGGCGCGATTTTCTCCATCGGGTAGAAAGCGTCGGGAACGATCTCGCCCTTGCCATCGACGGGTTCGCCGAGAGCGTTCACCACGCGGCCGAGAACATTGTGGCCGACTGGGACGGAAAGCAGCTTGCCGGTGGTGGAGCACTCGGTGCCGGCCACGATCTTGTCGTAGCTGCCGAGAAGCACGACACCGACTTCGCCTTCTTCAAGGTTCATCGCCAGGCCGGTGACACCGCCGGGGAACGAGATCATCTCGTTCAGCATCACGTCCGAGAGGCCTTCCACCTTGGCCACGCCGTCACCGACTTCACGGACCACGCCGACGTTCGACTTCTGGACGGAGGCCGTGACATTGGCGATCTCCTTTTCGAGTTCCTGGAGGATGCTGCTCATGGCAAAGTGTTCGGTTTCAAGTGTTCGGTTTTCAGCAGAGGCGGAGGGCCAAATATCAAAAGGCTTGGGCGAGGCGGTCGAGGCGGCCCTTCACGGAGCCGTCGAAAACGTCGTTTCCGACGCGGATCTTCAGACCCCCGAGAAGCTCGGGGTTCGTGCGGAATTCAAAGGTGAGATCGACGCCGTATTTCACGGCGAGGCCGGAAATGATGCGGTCGCGGGACGCTTGGTCGAGATCGCCCGCGCTCTCCACGATCACGCGGCGGCGCTCCATCTCGAGGCGCACGAGGCGCTTCAGCGCGGAAAGGATGCCGCGGTAGTCGCGCGGCTGGCTCCGGGCGAGGCTCTTCACCGCGTTCGAAAGCTTGGCCTCGTCGAGACGGCCGCCGGCCTGGCAAAGCCGGAAGATGCGGCGGGCGGCGGTATTAGCGACCTTGGAGATTTTCATGACGAGGCGGCGGAAAGGGTGATCAGCGCTCGACGCTGGCGAGGGCCTCCTGGCTCAGGCGGGCCTGGTCGTCGGAAGTAAGGACCTTGCCCGTGACCTGCGCGGTGGTGGCGGTGACGAGGCGGCCGAACTCCTGCTTCAGCTCGGCCTTGATCGCTGCGCGTTCGGCTTGGGCGGCGGCTTCGGCCTTCGCGAGGATCTGCTGGGCGCTCGAGATAGCCTCCTGGGCCTTTTGCTCGGAAAGCGCGGCGGCGCTCGTCTTCGCCTCGTTGATCAGGCGGGCCGCGTCTTCGTTCGCCTTGGCGATGGCGGCAGCGGTGGTCGCCTCGGAATCGGCGAGCTGCTTCTGGATGCGAACGAGATTCGCCTCACCCTCGGCAATACGGGCGCGGCGTTGTTCCAGCATGTTCTGGACGGGGCCGAAGGCGAACTTCTTGAGAAGAAACGCGACGATCAGGAAAGAGATGCACTGGCTGATGAAGAAGGGCCAGTCGATGTGGAAGGTGCGGAAGATTTCACCCACGACACCCCCGTCACCTTCAACGGGCGGAGTGGCAGCCAGGAGATCGAAAAGCGGAGTCATCGGACGAGAACTGGTGAACGGTGAAATCGGGGAACGGAAAGAGGGTGGCGCGGAGGCCTCGAAGAGCCTCCGCGCCAGGAAGGCTTACTTGGCGAGGAAGATCGCGAAGAAAACGATACCTTCGATAAGAGCCGCGAGAATGATCGACAGCGTCAGGATGTTACCGGCGGCACCGGGGTTGCGGCCGGTGGCTTCAGCGGCCTTGGAGCCGAGAAGGCCGATGCCAACGGCAGCGCCAATGGCGGCGAAGGCGACGTGGAAGTTACCGGTCAGTTCGGCAAGGATCGGGGTCAACATGGTAGTTCAGTTTTGGTGTTACGCCCGGCCCCCACGGTCTGTGCCATGGTCAGGACGGGAAAGCTTTCAATGGGCGTGATCTTTCTCTTCGTCGTGATGATCGCCATGGTCGCAGATCAGCTTCAGGAAGACGGAAGTAAGAAGCATGAATACGAGGGCCTGGATGAGGCCGACGAGAAGTTCCATGAAGTAGAAGGGCAGCGGCGGCAGCCAGGCGAGCCACTTGTTGTCGCCCACGACGAGCATCATGTTCTCCAAAATGTTCTCACCGGCGAAGATATTGCCGTAGAGGCGGAAGGAGAGGGCGACGGGACGGAAGAGGATGGAAACGATTTCCAATACCCCGACGAACAGGAAGACGAGGACCATGAAAGCCGCCATGAGGCCGCTGAATTTGCCCTTCGGCGCGAAGATGTGGGCGAAGAAGCCCTTGAGGCCGTTTTCCGTGATCGCCCAGTAGAACCAGAGGAGCGCGAAGGTGAAGGCCATCGCCGCGGTCATGTTCAGGTCGGCATTGCCGCCGCGCAGGAAGGGGCGGAAGGTATCGTGAGGATCCACGCCGGGGCCGCTGAGCTGCCAGCCCACGGTGCCGACGCCAGGGATGAGGCCGAACCAGTTCGTGAACAGGATCAGCACGAAGATGGTGCCGAAAAACCAGAAGGTCCGCTTCACCAAGTGCGCTCCCAGGATGCCCTCAAGGAAATTGTAGAGGCTCTCCACCAGCCACTCGACGAAGTTCTGCAGGCCGCTCGGGATCAGGGCCAGCTTCTTGGTGGCGAGCTGTGCCACGAGGATGATGAGCGCGGCCACGATCCACACCATCAGCATCGAATTCGTGATGACGAAGGGACCGAGTTCAAAGATTGCCTCGGCGTGGGCCGGAAGGTGATCATGGCCGGTGTGGGCGGCCTCAGGGCCCGCTTCCGCAGCGAATGCCGGTACCGCAAGGCAGAGCCATGCGAACAGGATGGAGAAGATGGAACGACGGGTCATTGCCGGGAAACGCTTCGCGAAAGCGCGCGGGGGCTGTATCAAAGGGATTTGTAACGGCGCAAGAGCTATTTGTGAAAAATTTCACAAGCTCTCCGGAACTTTGGTTTCGTGAGGGTTACGGATGCTTCAAAGTGCACTGCGGCTGGAGTGGAAAACCAGCTCCGCCCGTGTTCCCGTAGCGAATTCGTCCCGGCCCACTCCGCAAGCCGCGACGACCCGGAACCCCTGCTCCAGCGATTGGGCGATCAGCTCTTCCGCCGGAAGGCAGGGCCGGGCGGAAACTTCCTTGAGAAGGAACGAGACCGGGCCGCATCCGTGGTAAGCCCGATAGATCACCTCCGTGCAGACCAGCCGGTCGGATTTCCGGAAGTCGAAGGAGAAATCGTAAGGCTTGCCGTGGTGAGCCATCGCTCGCACCAGGGCGGTCGCCAGCAGCTCGGCAGGGAGAGGCGGGCGGAGTATGACAAAGGCGTCCACCGCCAGGGTCTCCTCCGCCGGGCGGACGCGGACGCCGTCCTTCTTCGCCTCCAAAAAACGGAATGGATCCGCCGCGAGGCGCTCCAGAGGCGGGGCAAGCTTCACGCCGTGCTCCGCCCGCTGCTCCGGGCTACCCAGGTAGAGGGCGGCATGGGGCCAGAAGCCGGGAAGGAAGAGATTGCTCACCGCGTCATCGTGACGGGTGACGAAAATATCCCCGGGGCGGGCGATCGACAGGGCACGCTCGAGCAGGCGCGGGGAGACCCGTTTGGGGGCACCGCTCGGCTTTACCCCCGGCTGGCGGAGTTCGGCGATGGCGCGGCCGGACCACTCGAAGATGCCGAACATCGACTTCTTCCATGCCGAGTGGTGCCGCCGCCGGAAGGAGAACCAGCGGTAGCCGAGGCGGCGGCGGACAATGCCGGAGCGGCAGGAGAGGATCCATGGCTCTTCTCCGGCAAGCAACTGCGGCAGGCCCGCCAACAGCCCCCCGGCACCGAACGCGGCGATTTCGCTACGATGAGCATAGTAAAAATCGGAGGCGGCCCGGAAGCGATGGAGCCGTGCCGTATCGGTGGAGGCGCGGTAAATGGAGGTGAAGGTTTTCCGGGGAACCCCGCGCGCCTGATCGGGCTCGTCCAGCTTCTTCCTGAGCAGGCGGGATGTCCCGGCCTGCGAGGCGAGCTGCCGGGAGCCGCGGACGAGCAGGCAGGCGGCGGCAAATGCCGTAACGAAAGGGGCGAGGCGGCAGGTCCATTCCCGC
>CAMPGU010000293.1 GCA_946885645.1 uncultured Haloferula sp. | reverse complement strand
TGGAACTCGCCTGTGCCGTCATTCTCCTCAATGCCCTTTTGAGATAGCTTCTAGTAGCGGCACGCCTTTCTAATGTGAGCCCCCTCCTCAAGAAGCCGACATCGATCTGGTTCTGGTCGGGGAACAGCTACATGCGAAGTTGGTGAGGCGGGCCCGGTTACTTGCTCACATGCTCTAAGAAGAACTCTTTTTAAAGCTAAAGGAACTCTTCATCTTAGGGATGTGAACAAGCATAGGAAATCACCGTTCCACGGCTTGGCTGTAGGGATTCCACGATCAAGGGAGATTGCGAAGAACCGCTGTGGAAGTACCCGCAACACCCCGCGGGACAGAAACGCCGGAACATTGCACCCGGTGAGTTCCCGAACTGTTCACAATACGCTCACAGAGTCGGAAAGAGATTTCACCGCCCGATCATCGTGACGGCATCGCGCTGACTGGAAATTGGCTCATGCCTTTCACATTGAGCCACGCGGCGGTGGTGATCCCGCTTTTCCGATTCCGGCGTCTGGATCCACTTGCTTTGGTTGTTGGTAGCATGGCCCCGGACTTCGGATATTTCATCCATCGCTTCGACCTGGCTTGGAAGTCGCACGGTTTCACGGGAAGCATCGTCTTCTGCCTTCCTGTGGCCTGGGCTGCACGGTGGTTGCTGGGAAGTTGCCGGGGGATTCTGGTGGCACCCATTCCCGATCCTGATCGCGGCGCGGTAGAGCGCTTCCTCGGAAAGCGGCCGTATCAACCCGCAGCCCTCTGGATCACGGTATCCCTGCTCCTGGGAATCTGGTCTCACCTGTTCCTGGACTCGTTTACCCATCGGAGCGGCTGGATGGTTGATCGTATTTCTTGGCTCCATGAGCCTTGGCCCGTTTATCGGGTTCTCCAGTACGCGGGTTCGGTGGCTGGAATGACGGCACTGGTTCTTTGCTACTTCCGCGGGAGGCGACGTCTGCCTATCGCGGTACCGGCTGATAGAAAGCTCCTCTGGCTTGTCACGCTGCTCATACTTTCGATGGCAGGAGCCACGATCCCTGCGTGGTCATTCGCGTCTCAATTCGACGGCCTCATGATGGGGCGCACCTTCGCGTTCCGCTTTATTGTCAATTCGATAGCCTTCTTCTCCGCAGGCTATCTCGTCCTCGGATGCCTCCTTTACGCTAGAGGGAAGAAGAAGAATCCCACGTCTTGAAGCTCCGGATTAGCGCGTCTCTGCTTCCGAGGCTCCCAGCTTCGCCTTGCACCATGACATCGCCATCAGCGCGTAGCCGGTGCCGTAGGGCTGATGGTAGTCGTAGAGGGGATAGTCCCACCACGACCCGTCCTTTTCCTGACGGTGGAGGATCACTTTC
The DNA here is from genome assembly GCA_946885645.1 of uncultured Haloferula sp. The sequence goes on along the minus strand of CAMPGU010000293.1, from coordinate 3,846 downwards.
GCGAGCTTCTTCGCATGCTCCGGTTGCGCGGCGGCAGGCAGGAACTCGACGGATTCCGTGAAGTAGTAGGTCCCGTAGTAGTAGAAGTAGCCGGAGATCTGGAAGTGCGTCTCGTGCGGGACGGGGCGTTTGCGACCGATACTGAGGAAGCCCTCGCGCTCGATGAAGCGGTCCGCCCATTCATCGATCACCTGGTCGGTGACTTTGGTCTCGCCGAAGGCGCGCAGCGTCGCATTGCAGGCCTGGCTGCGCGCAAGCGATCCGGCGGGCCGGTTGATCGGCACGCGCGGCCGGTAGATGTGGCTGTGTGAGTACACGTAGGCGAAATCCGGCGTCCTCTGGCGCTCGATGCTGGCCAGAGAGGCCTTCACCACCCGGTCGTCGAGCTTGAGGCCCATCGCGTCCCGGGCCTCCCGCATGGCGAGAAGTACGGTTGCCGTAGTAAAACACGTGGTGATACCCGTCGGCTTTTGGGTCGTGAGGCCGTCGTAGATGTCCAGATAGCCCCAGCCTCCGTTGATATCCATGTAACGGTTGGCCAGGTCGCTCTGCTCTTGCGCCAGCCGCTTCCACTTCTCCTTGGCGGCCTCGTCCTTGGCGGTCTCGTAGAGGCGCGTGAGGGCGCGCAAGCCGTACGCGTGGCCCCACGCGTTGTAGGTGGTGGTTTGATCGGCGCGGCGGAGCTTCGGCAGCTCCGCCTCCATCCAAGCCGCACCCTTGGCGATCGAGGCGAGAACCTCCGGCCTCACATCCCCGCTGTCGATCAGGCCGGAGAGTGCCAGCCCGCTCGCGCCGGCACGGAAGGCGTGGTGCGCACCCGGGAGCGGGGCATAGATGTTCAGGCCTTTCGTCCGGGTCGCGCCACCCCAGGAGCCGTTCGCGTTCTGATCCGCAATCAGAAAGTCCACGCCGCGGCGGATCGAGGCGTCGATGGCGGAAGCGTTCACTTCCGCCTGCGGCTTTTCCTGCGCCGTGACGGTGACGATGCCAACGATGGCAGTGAGGAAAGCGCGCTTCACGGATTTCAGTCGGGAACAACCACTACTTGACCTCCCTCGAGGCCGCTGAGGACTTCGACGCGATCTCCCGAGATCCGGCCGCGGGAAACGGTGCGGGACTCGCTCTTTCCGTCGGCCGTCTTGACGTCCACCGTCCAAGTGCCGTCCGGGCCGGGCTGAAGTGCCTTCGACGGGACCGTGATCACGGCGTCCTTCTGATGCACCACGAAGCGGCACTCGAAGCTCATGCCGGGGGCCACGTTCAATCCCGCAGGCCAATTTTCTCCCCCCCCGGCCGCGACATCCACGCGGTACCTACCGTCGCCCGAAGGGATCGCTGCGATGCTTCCGATGTTTGCTACCATCGGCAAATCTTCCCGGCCCGTAGCGGTCAGGTTCCCTCTCAGATCCTTGGCCAGAGCGCGTGCGGTACCTTCGTCCACGTGGGCGACGAGGCCCATTTCAGCACCGGTCGGCACCACGGAACCGAAGGCTTTTATCAAGGGCACCTTGCCTCCCTTCACAAGAGCCTTTGCCAATTCGCCCAAAGTCCAGCGACCTTCATCCAGCGAGCCATGATAGAAGATACCGTCGGTTGCCGCCCTGATCTCCATGAAAGCCGCATCTTTCTCCAAGTCCTCGAGATCCTGCTTCTCGCGGGCGGCCGCAGTACGCCCGGCTTCAAGGTCCAGCCTCGCACTTTGGAGGCTGCGGGGGAGGTTCTTTTCCGCCTTTTCGAGTTCGATGCCGGTACTGCGGGCATCGGTTGCAAGTGAATCGGCTCGCCGCGGCAGCAGGACGTCGAGCGAGCGCTTGGTGGAAAATTCAGCGTGCTTCAGGTCCAGCTCGGCGGATTTGACGGCGTACTCCTGCCGCCTGAGAATGATTTCCTCGGTCTGCTCCGTCAGATCGTCGGCGTCATACATCATCCGCAGTTGCTTCAGCTCCTCCTGCGCGGCTTCCAGACGGCGCTTGGTGTTCTCCAGATTGTCGAGGGTAGCTTCCTCCTGAATCTTGCGGCCGGTCTTCGTGAAATAGGCCAACTCCTCGGCGGCGATGGTTCCGGCGCGCCGGGCTGCTTCCAGTTTGATCGCGGTTTCCTCCTCCAGCTTGCTAAAGGCGAGTTCCTGGCTTGCTAGGGAAAGCTCGCGGGACTTCACCGCCCGCCGGAGATCCTCGAGCTTCTTGTCGATCCCTTCACGGTCGAATTTCACCAGCACGTCGCCCTTTTTCACGATCGTCCCGTGGGGCAGGATCTCCTCGATCGTGAAATCCGTCCATGCTTCCGGATCGATCGCAATGAGTACCGGTTCCACCGGCAGCAAGGTGGCGTAAAAGCTTTTCTCGATCCGGAAAGGCTTCGCATCGACGGTAATTTCCGCCGCATGGGAAACAGCCGCGGAAGCTAGCAGGAGGGGCAGGTATTTCATAGGTCGGCGGGATGTTAGCGGAGCCGTTAGTCGGATTTGCCTTTGCGGGCGAGCCACAGGAAATGTCTGCGCGGCCGGCGCGCGTTCGGAGTCGCGTCGATCTCGTGGCGCACGACTTCAAACCCGGCCCTGGAAAGGCTGCGCTCGATGTTCGGAACCGGTCGCGAAGAGGCGATAGCCAAAAGGCCGCCCGGCTGCAAGGCTCCGTGGACGGCGGCGAGCCAGCGGCGGTCTTCAAAGAGCCCGCGGCCTTTTTCAGCAGAGGGGGCGGTATCGGCGTGGAGCAGCACGGCGTTGAGCGTGCCGTCGTGCTGGTGGAAAGAAGCGGGTCCGGCGTCCTCCTCGATTTCGACCCGGGAATCCATGATCGCAGGGCTGTCGGGGATGAAACGACGGTGCCACTCCACGACGATCTGCCAAGGCTCCGCAATCATGAAGATCCCCTTCTTCTGCGGCAGCGTTTCCATCGCCCCGGCCAGCACTTCACCTAAGCCCAGCCCGACGATCCGGATTCTCGGTTGCTTCACCGGCCGGAAGGGAGCGCAGGCGATCCGCCCGAGTTCGCGCTCGCTTGCGGCCGTCGCGGGCCCCGCGAGCTGCAGGCTCTCGTGCTGGAGGTATTTCCGGCCGTCGTGCTCGTGGAGGCCCAAGACGGTGCCGTCCGGCAAGGTGGACTCCGCCAGGGTGAGTCTCGGCTTCATTTTCTGGAGTTGCGCGGGAAGTTAAGTGTTGGAAAACAACGACCCCGGCGGCTTGCCGGGGTCGTTATTTTTGGGCTTTTCAGATCCCGGAGGTGCCGTTTCCCGGAGCGGACCCGGCACCCGGCGCGGATCAAAGACCTGCCTTCAGCGTGGACGATGCCTTGAAGCCGACGGACTTGGAAGCCGCGATCTTCATCGCTTCGCCGGTCTTCGGATTACGACCTTGGCGGGCGGCGCGCTTCTTCACTTCGAAAGTGCCGAAGCCGATGATCTGGACCTTCTTGTCCTTCTTCACACCCTTTTCGATGGAGGAGAGAACGGCGGCGAGGGCGTCCTCGGCGGCACGCTTGGTGGCGTCCTTGCCGAGTGCTTTCTGGATGGCTTCAACGAGTTCAGCTTTGTTCATGGCGAGCACGGTATTGCTGCCCGCGCCGTTGTTTGGCAAGCTAAAATACAGGAGCTCCATCAGGCCCCGGCCCTAGAGCCAAGCCCGTTCGCGGCGCTTCATCCGCCTTTTGCCGCCCCCGCACTTTACGCGGCGGCCGGCACTTGGAAGTCTCCTTCCGCTTCACATGGATCACGATGCAGAAGACCCGCGGATCGCGCGCGCCGTGCAGACGGTGCTGGGTGCCTCCGCCGGCGCGGATATCCTTTGGTGTCCGCGGCTGCTGGAGTCGGCGGCGGCGCGCGGCTACTTCACTCCCGATGAGGACGAGG
>CAMPGU010000292.1 GCA_946885645.1 uncultured Haloferula sp. | reverse complement strand
CGTGGCTCCGGCGGCGAACGCCAGCGCGCCGATTCCCAGCAGCAGGCCGATGCCCCTTACTTCCGTGATGACCGGAAGCTGCCAAGACGCGATTGCCTTGCGGATCCGCTCCTCCTGTTCGAGCACGTTCGAGTGGAGGTCCTTCTCCGCGACTTCCGCGAGCACCGCGAGCGAGGCGGCACATGCGAGCGGATTTCCCCCATAGGTCGTGCCATGCGAGCCGGGGCCCATCAGCGACGAAAGCTCCTTGCCGGAAGCATCGATGGCGCGATCCGAGAGCCAAAAGGCACCGATCGGAAAACCGCCGCCCATGCCTTTCGCCCATGAAATCCCATCCGGCTCCAGCTCCGGCGCGATGGCCCGCCATGCCATGGCCTGGCCGCAGCGGCCGAAGCCGGTCTGCACTTCATCAAGGAGGAGCAGGAGGTCGTGCTTCTTGCAGAGAGCGGCGACTCCGCGCAGGAATTCCGGGGTGGCGACATTCACGCCGCCCTCGCCCTGCACCGGCTCCAGCAGGATCGCGGCGGTCTCGGGTGCGATAGCCGCTTCCAGTTCGGTCAAATCGTTGAACGGCAGATGGCGGAAGCCCGGCAACATGGGATCGAAGCCCTCCTTCACCTTTTCCTGCCCGGTGGCATTGATGCCGCCGAGGGTCCTCCCGTGAAAGGACTTCGTGAAACTAAGAATCTCGTACCTCGGCGAGCCGTCGGCTTGCGGGCGGGCGTGGCCGAAGCGCCGTGCGCTCTTGATGAGCCCGTCGTTCGACTCGGCGCCGGAATTCGAGAAAAAGACGCTTCCCGGCAGCTTCACGTGATCTTCCACGATCACCCGGGCAAGCTCCTCCTGTTGCGGGATGCCGTAGAGATTCGAGACGTGCATCAGCGTCCCCGCCTGCTTGCGGATCGCCTCGACCAGCCGGGGATGGCAATGGCCGAGGGAACAAACGGCGATGCCGGTGCAGAAATCGAGATATGGTTTCCCGGTGTCATCCCATACGCGCGCGCCCTCGCCGCGGACAAGCGTGACGGGAAAGCGGGCGTAGGTGGATAGGACGTGGCTCATGGGAAAGGGGCGGAAACTAGCGGGCTTCATGGATTTGGCAAACCGGGAAATTGCAGCTCATGGTGACGCTCCCGACGCACCCGCGTCGGGAAGAAGAGGGGTTTTCCGTGGACCCGCGGCTACGCGCCAGGTGGCCAGCAGCGTGAGGAAGGCACCGGCCACCTCGGTGGCGGTAAAGCGTTCGCCGAAGATCGTGTAGGCGCCGGCGGCGGTCACCAGCGGCAGGAGCATCTGGATGGAGGAGCCCCGCGAGACCGGCATCGTCCGGTAGGCATTGGTCATCAGGAGTTGCGAGATTCCCACGATCACCGCGGCGGCGATCAAGGCGGCATGCCCGGCCGCGGGCAGCTTCGCCACCTCCGTGGCGCGCAAGGGCAGTGCCAGCACGATGCTATAAAAGCACTGCGACGCATAGATGGTGCCCGCGTGCTCGGTGGCGCGCAGTTTGCGGATCAAAACCACCACGATGCCCGCGCCGACTGCGCCCGCCAAGGCGAGCAGGTCCCAGCCCGAGAAGCTCCGAGCGGCGTCCCCGCCGGCGAAGAGCATCAGGCCGGCGAAGCCGACGACCATCCACAGCATCGCCTCCCGGGAGATGCGCTCCTTCAACCACCAGCCTGCAATCAGGGTGGCAAAGATCGGATAGGTCAAATTCAGCACCACCGCCCGGGACGCTCCGAGAGTGGGAATGGTAAGGTAGAAGGCCGCGATGCTCAGCGCGCCCACCACGCCCCGCAGCGCGACAAGCCTGCTCCCGACGAGCGCCTTCAACGAAAGCCCGCGGCCGAAGCCGTAAAGCGCGGCCACCATCAACATCCCGAAGGTACCGCGGTACAGCGCCGCCATCCAGCCATCCGCGGCGGGCAAATGCAGGCTGATCGCGCGGAGCAGCAGCGTGTTCGCGGCGAAAAGCATCACCGAGAGCAGCATCAACAGCAGGCCGCGCGGGTCGTCGGAGTCAGGTGGTTTCATCGGATCGGGTAGGGATCCGGAAACGGCGGGCCAGCGGCAGGGGTCACATCTTCCTCCGGGTGGCCTTGGGCCGCATCCGGAGGTGGCAAGTACCATCATGCTCCGGACGCGCCCGTGCGCCAAATGGCGCGGGCGGCGAGTCGGAGGGCATGGCGATGGAGCGCGGGCACGGCGCGGAAGTGGCACCCTGCGCCGGGAATGTCAAGGCGGCGCTTGCGGATCCGTCGTTAGGACGGGCTTGCATGCCCGCGTTTCCGCACCGACACTCCTGCCCGATGTTTGCGCCGAAATGGAAAAAGGAAGCCAAGCTTCTCCACAAGGGGGCGAAGAAGTTCCTCCACTACAAGCGTGACCTCCTGAAGGAAGATCGCATCGACGAGATCGAATCGCGCCGCGCGGATCTGCAGGAAGCGATCAAGGCGAACGACAAGGAGCGGGCGGAAGAGGCATCGAAGCAGCTCCGCGATACCTGCGAGAAGGCACTGCCGCATTTCCCCACCCAGAGCGCATGGGAGGAAAACGTGGAGGTTATCTTCGTGGCGCTGGTCGTGGCGCTCGGCCTGCGGGCCTACGTCGTGCAGCCCTTCCGCATCCCGACCGGCTCGATGCAGCCTACGCTGAACGGGATCACCATCAAAAGTGACCTTCCCCCGGATTTCCAGAAGCCGTGGATCGGCAAGCAGGCCCTGGACCTGGTGATGCGGGGCAGAACCTACCGCAACATCACCGCGGAAGACGACATGCACATGACGGGCATGAAGGACGCTTCCTGGTTCCTTTTCACCCGGACAAAAGTTTCCTTCAACAACGGGCAGGTGCTTTCTTTCCCGGCCGCCGCCGGAGAAACACGTGATCTCCTGACCGAACCGGTAGCGCCCGGCGCCGAGGCGAGGAAAGCGAAAGCCTACCGGAAAGGCGACCCGATCCTGCGCGGCTGGGTGGATACCGGCGACCTCGTCCTTGTGGACAAGATCTCCTATCATTTCCGCCGCCCCGAACGGGGCGAGGTATTCGTTTTCGACACACGCGGCATCAGGACGGACGGCGATTCGAAAATCGGCGGCCAGACAGGCGGCACGCATTACATCAAGCGTCTTTGCGGGGTTCCCGGCGACACCCTGGAGATCCGCTCTCCCTACCTCTGGGTGAATGGTATCATCGCGAAGGAGCCCGGCATCCAACGGGTGATCGCGGCCCAAGGAGCCTACGCCTCCAACAAAGGCTACGTCCCCGCTGATCCGAGGGCCGCAGGGTATCCGCTGCCGCTCCAACGGGAAGGCTCGCAGTTGCACCTCGCCGCCGAAGCGGCCCCCGGCATGCGCGAGTACGCCGCGCTCGGTGACAACACGGGAAATTCGCTCGATTCCCGTTACTGGGGTTCTGTGAAGGAGTTCAATCTCGCAGGACCGGCACTCTTTTCACTCTGGCCCATCACCACAGGCCACTGGGGCTTCATCCGCTGAGCCTTGCGCAAATGCACGCATAGCGGAAAAGCCGTTTGAAGTGCATGGTTCCGCTCCTTTCCCATGACCGATTCCGCTGAGATCACGCGACAGGCGAAATCGAACCTCGCTTTTGCCCTCCAGATCCTTCCGAAGGACCGGCGCGACGGCATGGTGACGTTCTATGCGTTCTGTCGCGTGGTCGACGATCTGGCCGACGATCCCGATCGCCCTATCAACGAGCGTGAAGCCGCGCTCGAGGGATGGAAGCACGGCCTTGAGAACGGCTTCACCGATCCGGGCCAGCTCGAGCGTGAGGTTGTGGAGTTGATGGAACGGCACTCCATTCCCGTCCATCTCCTCACGGCGATCATCGACGGCTGCCTGATGGATTTGCGCCCGCAGCGCTTCGGCACCTGGGAGGACCTCTCCGCCTATACTTACAAGGTCGCCTGCGCGGTCGGTTTGGCTTCGCTGCGCGTTTTCGGCGCGGAGGATCCGGCATCCGAACGCTACGCCGTGGCACTGGGACACGCCCTGCAGCTCACGAACATCCTGCGGGACGTCGGCGAGGATCTCTCCAACGGCGTGCGCATCTACCTGCCTCTGGCCGATCTCGCGCGTTTCCAATACACCGAGCGGGATTTGATTGGCCGCGTGTATGACGGCCGTTTCGTGGCTCTGATGGCCTACGAGGCCGAGCGCGCGGAACGCTTCTACCGCGAGGCGATCGACATCATGCCCAAGTCCGACGCCAAGGCGCTCGTGCCCGCGGAGATCATGCGCTCGATCTATCAGAGCCTGCTTGAGAAAATGAAGCGGGATAGCTTCAAGGTTTTCGACCAGCGCTACCGGCTGTCGAAAGCGCGGAAAATGGCGATCTTTTCCAAGCACCTCTTGCGCTTGGGCTCGGCCGCTTGAATATTCGGGTATCCTTTTCGTCCGATGGCCGATATGAGATCGCTCGTTTTCCTGCCGCTCGCGCTCGCCGCGACTTCCTGCATTCCCACGGTTCCTTACCACCAGCAGCGGCCGCCCTACAGGAACGGCGAACCTTTCTATCCCTACGGCCGCGGGCCCGCCGCCGAACACGGACGCTACGAACCGGTCCCGGATCGCACTCCGCCGCCGCCTGGATTCGAGCCCCGCGATCCTGCACCGCCGCGGGAGTTTGAGAACGATCCGGAGCCGCCCCGGCCGCAGCCCAAGCCGCGCCGGGAATATCCCGTCGCCGAGCGCACGGAGAAGCCGGGAATGGTGATCAGCCCCTATGCCCCTTACAACGTCATCGACGTGGAAGGGTTCCAAAGCGGGGCTTTGGCGAAAGATCCCTCGAACGGAAAGATCTTCCGCGTCCCCTGAGCGTCATGGCCCCGCATGTTTGACGGCGCGGGTCCTCCATCTCCGCTTTTCAAGCTCCCCCCTTTGAGGAGGCAAGCTCACTCTTTCGGGGGAAGACTTGACCGCATCGCGAGAACCCGGCCGAAAGTTTTTCTAACAGCCCATCGGAGCCTGAATGGCACCTGATAGTGAGAAGGTTAGATTCGGCACAGGGCGATTTATCGCGGGTTTTTCGGCTCGTTTGACGCCTTCGGGAAGGGCGTTGGCGAGCCGTTTGGTTTGGTAGCCGGAGGGAGCTGCCGTAAACGCCGGGAAACGGTCGAAGGCCCGATTCGCACCTACCCAAGGACGCTACGGAGCTCCCCGCGACCGACCGCGGGCTGGCCACCGGCTTCGACGCGATCGACGTAACGGGGGG
>CAMPGU010000291.1 GCA_946885645.1 uncultured Haloferula sp. | reverse complement strand
TCCTCATTTTGTCAAGTGAACACTTGTTCAAATGAGTTCAACTCTTTGGCATGCGCCGTCGCCCCCGCGGCGACACCGCAAACGACCCTCTCGGAATCTCCCGGCGGAAAGGGAACCTCACTCCAGCTTCGCCAGCAGATCGTCGCTATCCACCTGATCTCCCTTCTTCACCAGGATCTCCTTCACCACGCCATCGGCGGAGGCGCTGACGGTGGTGAGCATCTTCATGGCTTCCAGGACAATCAGCTTGTCGCCCGCCTTCACTTCCTGGCCGGGGGAAACGGCGACTTCGGTGACCATGCCCGGCATGGGTGCGCAGGCTTGGGCGGGGTCTTCGGGGTCGCCCTTCACGCGCGCGGCCTTGGTGACGCTCACGCGGGATTTGTCCGTGATCACGCTTTCGCGGGGCATGCCGTTCAGCTCGTAGAAGAGCGTGCGCTGGCCGTCCGCGTCCGCATCGCCGATGGAAACGAGCTTCACGAAGAGCGTCTTTCCGGGATCGATCTCCACTTCCACTTCCTCCCCGGCGTGCATGCCGTAGAAGAAGGCGGGCGTGGCCAGGCCGCTGAGGTCGTCGTATTTCTTCCGGAATTCCACGAACTCCGCGAAGACCTGCGGATACATCAGGTGCGAGTAAAGATCATCGTCATCCACCTGGCGGCCGATCTTCTTCGCCACCTTCTCGCGGGTCGCCTCCAGATCGACAGGCTCGGCCAGATCGCCGGGGCGCTGGGTGGTGGAGGGCTTGTTACCCAGCACCACTTTCTGCACGTCCGCGGGCCATCCGCCGTCGGGTTGGCCGAGGCCGCCGGCCAGCATGTCGATCACGCTTTCCGGCCAGTCGATCGAGCCGGGCTTCAGCTTCGGCACGTCCGCCGCCTTGATGCCGCGGGTGATGAGGAACATGGCCATGTCTCCGACCACCTTTGACGACGGGGTCACCTTCACGATGTCGCCGAAGAGCTGGTTCACATCCGCATAAGTCCGCGCGATCTCGCGCCAGCGGTGGCCCAGGCCCATCGCGTTCGCCTGCTCGCGCAGGTTCGTGTATTGGCCGCCGGGCATCTCGTGCTCGTACACTTCCGCCGTGCCCGCGCGCGGCGCGGAGTCGAAAGGCTTGTACTGCGCCAGCACCTCTTCCCAATAGTCGGACACGAGGTTCAGCGTGTCCATGGAGAGCCCCGGGTCGCGGTCGGAGTTGGCGAGGGCGGCGCACACCGAGTTGAGGTTCGGCTGCGAGGTGGAGCCGGACATGGAAGCGATCGCCAGATCCACGATATCCACCCCGGCGCGGGTCGCGGCGATCACCGAGGCGGCATTGAGCCCGGAGGTGTCGTGCGTGTGGAAATGGATCGGGATCGAAATTTCCTGTTTCAGCGCGTCCACCAGATTGTAAGCGGCCTGCGGCTTGCAGAGGCCTGCCATATCCTTGATGGCAAGGATGTGTGCGCCCATTTTCTCCAGCTCCTTTGCCTTCGCGACGTAGTATTTCAGCGAAAACTTGTCGCGCTTCGAGTCCAGGATGTCACCGGTGTAGCAGATCGCCGCTTCGCAGAGGGCCTTGCCGTGATCGCGCACGGCTTCCATGGCCACCTGCATGTTCGGCAGGTAGTTCAGCGAGTCGAAGATCCGGAAAATATCCATCCCCGCGTCCGCGGAATGCTTCACGAAACCCGCTACCACGTTGTCAGGGTAGTTTGAATATCCCACGGCATTCGAGCCGCGGAAGAGCATCTGGAAGAGGATCCCCGGCACCTTCTCCCGCAGGCGGCGCAGGCGGTCCCAGGGATCTTCCTTCAGGAAACGCATCGCCGTGTCGAAGGTCGCCCCGCCCCACATCTCCAGCGAGAACAGGTCCGGCAATCCTTGTGCATAAGCTTCCGCGATCCGCAGCATGTCCAGCGTGCGCATGCGCGTGGCGATCAGGGACTGGTGCGCATCGCGCATCGAGGTGTCCGTGATCAGCAGGCGCTTTTCGTCACGGATCCATTTCGCGAAGGCCTCCGGCCCCTTCTGGAGCAGGATCTCGCGGCTACCCTCGAAGGTCTTCACCGGCGGCTGCGGCACGCGGGGATTCAGGATCGGTTTCTCCGGCTTCCAGCCTTTGGCGGTGGTGTTGCCATTGACGGTGATGTCGGAGAGGTAGGAAAGCAGCTTGGTCGCGCGGTCGCGCTTGGCCTTGAACTTGAGCAGCTCCGGCTTGGTGTCGATCAGCTTCGTGTGCGCTTGGCCCGCCCGGAAGGTCTCGTCGCGGATGACGTTTTCCAAGAAGGGGATATTCGTCTTCACGCCGCGGATGCGGAATTCCCGCAGCGCACGGTCCATGCGCACGCAGGCGGTCTCGAAGTCCCGGCCCATCGCCGTCAGCTTCACCAGCATGGAGTCATAGAAGGGCGTGATCACCGAGCCCGCATCACCCGAGCCCGCATCGAGGCGGATGCCGAAGCCGGCGGCGGAGCGGTAGTTCAGAATCCGGCCGTAATCCGGGGCGAAACCGCGTTCCGGGTCCTCGGTCGTGATGCGGCACTGGATGGCGTAGCCGTTGCAGGGAATCTCATCCTGCGCGGGAATCGCGATCTCCTTGCCGGTGAGAGGGAAGCCTTTCGCGACGAGGATCTGCGAGCGCACCAGATCGATGCCCGTGACGCACTCCGTCACGGTGTGCTCCACCTGGATCCGCGGGTTCATCTCGATGAAGAACCAGTCCTTGCGGTCCATGTCGTAGAGGAATTCGACCGTGCCCGCGTTGTTGTAGCCGATCCCCTTGGCCAGGGCCACGGCGGCATCGCAGAGGTCCTTGCGCACCTTCGGATCGAGTTCCACGGAGGGCGCGATCTCCACCACCTTCTGGTAACGGCGCTGCACCGAGCAATCCCGCTCATGCAGGTGCACCACATTGCCGTGCTGGTCGCCGAGGATCTGCACCTCGATGTGCTTGGCGCGGGAAATGTAGCGCTCCAGGAAAACGGCGGCATTGCCGAACGCGTTCAGGGCCTCGTTCTGCGCCTCTGCCAGCAGGCCGGCCAGATTCTCCGGCTTGTCCACCACGCGCATCCCGCGCCCGCCGCCGCCGAAAGCCGCTTTGATGATCAGGGGGAAGCCGATCGCTTTCGCCGCCTTCATCGCCGCTTCGGGATCGGTTAGGGGCTCCTCGGTGCCGGGCAGGGTGGGGACGTTGAACTTCGCTGCCAGCGTGCGCGCCGCGGTCTTGTCGCCCATGTTTTCCAGCAGCTCGGGGGAGGGACCCACGAAAGTCATGCCCTCCCGCGCGCAGGCACGTGCAAAGGCCGCATTTTCCGACAGGAAACCATAGCCGGGATGCACAAGCGTCACACCCTTCGACTTCGCAAGCGCCACGATGCCCTCCACGTCCAGGTAGGCACCCACGGGGCCCTTGTCCTTGTCGAGCTGGTAGGCCTCGTCCGCCTTGAAGCGGTGGCGGGAGAAGCGGTCTTCTTCCGCGAAGATCGAAACGGTGCGCAGGCCGAGTTCGTTCGCGGCGCGAAAAATGCGGATGGCGATTTCACCGCGGTTCGCGGCGAGGAGCTTGTCGGTCTTGGGTTGCGGCATGCGGGTGATTTCCTAACGGAGCGCCACGGAATCGGCCAAGGGGAAAGGTGACAACCCGGGCCTCCATCCCCGACCTCGAAATTTTCTGAAGAAACTTTTCCGAAAAAGCTTGACGCGGGTTCGGTTCGCTGGTAATCCTTCGGCGTCGCGACAATAGTAGGCGGCCCGATTGAGGAGTTCACCGGTTTTTGGGTTTTTCCGGGGGCTAGTCGATCGGGCCGCTTCATTTTTTCCGGGAGGTGCCGAATTCGGCACGTGGCATTGCACGCGTGAAGTCGCTCCGGAGCATTGAGGGCGCACCGCATGGCAGTCCGCCGGGCGCCGCCGCGAGACAGGTCTTCAGTGAAAAAAGAAGCCCCGGTGGAACCACCGGGGCCTTCACAAAGCCGAACGCAGGAGCTCGGTTCAGCGCATGCGGTAGTAGCGATCCGGGTTGTAGAGGAAATAGACGTCCTTCGGCGTCAGGCGCGGCAAGTAGGCGAAGGGCCGCCCGTTTGCATCCACTTCTTCCGCCAATGCGGTGACGACAGGCTTGGGAGCAGGGGGGGACGCATCCGGATTCTTGGTAAAAGAAGATTCCTCGATACCGCGCACAATGTGGTTCACCCACTTCAGCTTCTGAGCGTCCTCGCCGAACTCACTCCAATCGCCGGAGGAATTGTGCGCGTACATCCGCTTGATGAATTCATCCGTGCTGATGCCCATTTTCTGGGCGACCGGGGTGGCAAGGCGGGTCCACCAGCGCTGGCTCTCCTTCACGACTTCCGCCTGCTCGGTCAGGTTCAATTGGCCGAAGAGAGTGGAGCTGATCTGGTGGTGCAGGATGATCGCGTTGGGATAGCAGTAGGATTCCTTGGCCAAAGTGGTGATTCCCGCGGCCATGGAGGCGGCGAAGGATTTCACGACGACATGCACCGGAGCATCGCTGGATTCCATCGCCTTCAGGATGCGGTAGCCGGCCATGACGGAGCCGCCGGGCGACTGGTCGATGACGATGAAAATCGGCATCTTCCGGTCCGCGTTGTTGAAGAAGTCGATGCGGTCCGTGATGTGGTCCGCGGTCGCCATCGTGATCAGGCCGTTAAGGGCGATGCGGCGGTCGGAGATCACCAGCGTGCCGTCCTCCCGGAGCGGATTTTCAAGATACACCGGCTTGGCGTCGGCATAAGCTTTCCGCTTTTGCTCCATCTCGAACGCCGAAATCTGATTCTGAAGCTTGCCGATCTCGATGCCGGACTCGCTTTGAACCGCCTTCAGTTCGTGAGTCAGGAATTCGGCACGGGCTTTGGCGACCTCCGTATCGCGGGCCAGCTTGGCGCGCTCCTCTTCCATCTTCGCCATTTCTCCTTCTTGGGCGGCCTGGCGCTTCACCGCCTCCAGCGCCAGCTTCTCGGTCAGGAGCTCCTTCTCCATCTTCAGCCGGGTGATTTCGGCGCGGATGGCATTGGTTTCGGCTTTCAGTTTCTCTGCGGCGAGATTGTTCTCGAAACTCAGCTTTTCCTGCTCCTCCTTCAGCGGATCCGGCGCCGGCTTCTCGGCGGACGCTTCGGCGGGTTTCTCAACCGCCGGAGCCGGAGCCGCGGCGGGGGGCGCGATGGCGATAGGCGGGGTCGTCGCGGTGGCGGGAGCGCCTTGCTGGCCGATGGCAGCGGTCGCCAAGGCAAGCAGCACGAG
>CAMPGU010000290.1 GCA_946885645.1 uncultured Haloferula sp. | reverse complement strand
GCATCCGGCGCGCGGAGGAAGAGCTCCATCGGCTCGCCCCACCGGTCGTAGAAGCCCGGCGGACCATGGGGGGCCTTGCTATGGTAGATGATGCCCCCCTTCCGCTTGCTGCTTCCGCGCTTCGCACTTAGAAACGGGAGCTGTCTGACGTTCAGCATACCGCTGCTCTCCTCTTCCTCCCCCAGCAGAATCTTGAGCAACTCCCCCGCCCGCGCGCCCTCCATCGTGAGGTGCAAAGCCCCGACATCGGGAATCCTGCCATACTCCCGATCACATCCCTCCACGGCGGATTGAAGCCGCATCATGTCATTCAGTGTCCGGCCAACGACGTGGCCAGCATGGTTCGGAGCTCGGGAAACGAGAGGCCACGCCACAACCAGCGTGCACGCGCAAGCCATCACTCCGATCGCAACGAGAACTCCACTCTCTTTCTTCCTCACTCTCTCACGCTAGCAAGCCCGATCCCGGAAGGGAAGCCCATCCCGCGGGGCGCTGGTGAAATCCTCGGTCGATACTAGATCCATCGTATTTCTCCCCCGTCAGCTATTCCCACGACTTCATATCATCGTCGGTCCCCCTCTTCCTGTCCGGACCCTTCGACATTACCGCCGCCACCGCGCCCTCCAGACGGACCAGCCGCTTCCCGTCATGGAAGACCAGATTCGGAGCGCTCGGCCCGCGCAGGAAGATCTCCATCGGCTCGCCCCACCCGTCGTAGAAGCCCTCCGGCAGGGCCGTCCCGCTGCTGCTGGAAAAGACCAGCCCGCCCTTGGCTTTGTCTCTCACCGACTTGGCATCGAGGAAGGCCAAGCTCCGGGGATTCCTTATCACCGCGCCTTCCTCTTCCTTGCCCAGCAAGACCTTCAGCAGATCCCCGGCCCGCGGACCCTCCAGCAGGAGATGGGAAGCCTCCATCCCGGGAAAGCTGCCATACTCCCGATGGAATCCCTCCACGGCAACTTGAAGCCGCCTCGCATCGTTGCGGGTACCGGAGGAGGGATTGCCTCCATTCCGCGAGGTGAGCGCGATGAAGACCCCCCCTTCCAGCAAGAGGAGCGCAGCCGCCATCACCCAAAACCTCACCCGATATCCCTTTCCTTTCTTTTCCACTCTCCCACCCTACCACGGCATCGTCCTGGAAGGAAAGCCCGTCCACACTCGTGGCTACCCCTTCCCTCATCCCGCGACGAAACCATGAAACTGCCCGCCGTCGAAGGTCTCATCCGCCGCCGCGTCCTGGTGAATTACCGCGTGGATCCCCAGGTCGTCGCCCGCCTCTTGCCGGAGGGTTTCCGGCCAAAGCTTCATGCCGGCCACGCCATCGCGGGCATCTGTTTGATCCGGCTGGAGGAAGTCCGTCCGCGCTTCCTGCCCGCGTGGACCGGCATCGCCAGCGAGAATGCCGCCCATCGCATCGCCGTGCTTTGGGACGAGGACGGCGAGACCCGCGAAGGCGTCTTCATCCCCCGGCGCGATACCGGCTCGCTGCCGAACTACCTCGCCGGCGGCCGCCTCTTCCCCGGCGTGCATCACTTCTCGGCCTTCGAGGTCGAGGACCGGGACAGCGGCCTCGCGATGAAGGTGAGCTCGCGCGACGGCTCCATGTCCCTGCGGCTGTCGGCGCGGGAAAGCACCACCTTTCCCGCCTCCTCCTGCTTCGCCTCGCTGGTCGAGTCCTCCGCCTTCTTTGAGCCCGGCAGCACCGGCTATTCCGTCACGCGGGACTGCTGCCGCCTCGATGGCCTGCGGCTGGAGGCCTACCGCTGGGAAGTGAAGCCGCTGGAGGTCCTGTCCGTGGAGTCGTCCTTTTTCGCCGATGCCTCGGCCTTCCCTCCCGGCAGCGCCGTCTTCGATCACGCGCTGATCATGCGGGACATCCCCCACGCGTGGCATCTCATGCCGGATCGGCAGATCCCCGCGGCGGTGTGAGCCACGGTGCCTATCGGGCCGGTGGCAATTCCCGCTTTTCCCCGCGAATCAGGAGCAGTCCCACCAGGGTCAGCACGGGCGTCACGAATAGGCAAATCACTCCCGCGCTCATATCCTCCGGGAAGGTGCCACGACCGAAGGTGATCCAGAATCCCGCCGTCGCCAAACCGGACATCACCGTAGCCAGCCACCGGAGCACGCGCGATCTGCGATAAAAACCGGTCAAGAAGGGCGAGCAAAGCACCAGCACGACGAAGGTGGCCAAAGACGCAAGGGCGACTCCTGCCTCCGGATCCCGGAGCACCGATGGCATCCGGACGACATCCGCGATTCCGACCCAGAAGCTCCATCCTTGCGCGCCATCGTCTTGCTTCGCCAAAGGAAGGAAATGAAACGCCGTGAAGGTCGCCACGCTGGCGATGAGGAAAGCCAGCGCGACCCGATTCATCACCGAAGAAGAGTCCCGCGGGACGTTCCCGGATTCAGGGCTGGAGATCATTGCCATAAATTCGCTTCTCCCCGCGGATCAGGAGCAGCCCCACCAGGTTCAGCAGCGGCGTTACTAGCAGGCAGATCCCGCCCGCCCGCAAGTTCTCCGGCGGGTTGTTGGAAAAAACCGCCATCGCGAATCCGATCGTCGCCATACCGGACATCACCGTGACCAGCCACCAGATAACCCGGGACTTCCGGTAGAGAGCCGTCAAAAAGGGCGAGCAAAGCACCAGCACGACGAAGGTGAAGAACGACGCGAGCGCGATGACGGCCGCCGGATCTTCAAGCACCGAGGGATCCCGGACGATGTCCCAGATCTCGGTCCAAACGGTCCACCCTCGCGAACCTTCATCTTGATTGGTGAAGCCGACGAGGAAGTGAAACGCCGCGAAGGTCGCCACGCTGGCGATGAGGAAGGCCAACGAGACCAGATTCATCACCCGGTGGAGGTCCGGCCGCCGCGCCGTTCCTTCAACTTCAGGCTCCCCGTTCACCCTTTCGTTTGCCCCTCTCCGCGGACTTGATACTGGTAGCTGGTCAGCTCCCTCAGCCCCATCGGGCCGCGCGCGTGCAGCTTGTCCGTCGAAATCCCGATCTCCGCGCCGAAGCCGAATTCCTCCCCGTCCGCCAAGCGCGTCGAGACGTTGTGAAACACGCACGCCGAATCGCAGGCGCTCAGGAACCACTCCGCCGCCGCCGGATCTTCCGTCACGATACACTCGGTGTGGTGGGAGCCGTAGGTATTGATGTGATCGGTCGCCTCTTCCCAGGAATCGACGATCTTCACGGACAGGATCAGATCCAGATACTCCGTGCCCCAGTCTTCTTCCGTGGCTTCCTTCGCCTCGATGAATCCGCGCGTGCGTTCGCAGCCGCGCAGCTCCACGCCTTTCTCGCGCAGCGCCGCGGCGATGGCCGGCAAGTGGCTCTTCGCGACCGCTGCATCCACCAGCAGCGTCTCCAGCGCATTGCACACGCCGGGTTTCTGCGTCTTGGAATCGACCGTCAGCTTCACCGCCATATCCAGATTCGCATGCTCATCCACGAAGAGATGGCAGATGCCGTCGTAGTGCTTAATCACCGGCATGCGTGCCTGGGACACGACGGCCTCGATGAGGCCCTTCCCGCCGCGCGGGATGATCAGGTCCAGCCATTTGTCCATGCGGCACAGCGCGCTCACGCTGGAGCGATCCGTAAACGGGATGAGCTGGATCGCGTGCTCCGGCAGCCCCGCCTTTTCCCCACCCGTCTGGAGGGCCTCCGCGATTGCCCGGTTGCTATGGATCGCCTCCGAGCCGCCGCGCAGGATCGTGGCGTTCCCGGTCTTGAAGCATAGCACCGCGGCATCGCTGGTCACGTTGGGGCGGCTTTCGTAAATGATGCCGATGGTGCCGATCGGCACGCGCACCTGCTCCAGCCGCATCCCGTTGGGGCGGGTCCACGCCTCCATCACCTGCCCCACCGGATCGAGCAGCGCGACCACCTGATCAATGCCGCTAGCGATCGCCTCCACCTTCTTCTCGTCCAGCTTCAGGCGCTCCAGCATCGGCTGGGATAGTCCCTTCAGCGTGCCTGCCTCCAGATCCAGCCCGTTCGCAGTCACGATCTCCGGCGTGCGGGCGCGCAGCTCCGCGGCCATCGCCTGCAGGATCTCGTTTTTCGTCTGGGTCGAGAGCTGGGAGAGCTTGTAGGAGGCCGCCCGCGCATTGCGGGCCATCGTTTCTACAGCGGTGAAAACTTCGGCTTCGGTCATGGGAAAGAGCGGAGAATAGTGCCGTTTTGCGGTTTCGCACCCCTCACTTGCCGCCGCGGGCGGCGAAGCGCGTGGAGAGTCCGGTTTCCCCGGCCATGATCCCGGCCAGCCGCTCCGGCTTGCGGCCGTGCGCGATGTGGACCGTGATCCCGGCGTCCACGGCGTGCTTCACGGCCTGCAGCTTCGAGGCCATCCCCCCGATCGAGAAGCGCCCGCGCTCGTCCTTGGCGAAGCCCAGCACCGCGTCCACGTCCGGCACCTCGCGCACCAGTTCGTTCGTCTCCGGGGAAAGCAAGCCGTCCACGGAGGTCAGCAGGACCAGCGTCTTCGCGCCCAGCAGGCGCGCCACCTGGGAGGACAGCATGTCGTTGTCCCCCACCCGGAGTTCCTCCACCGCCACCGAGTCGTTCTCGTTGATGATCGGCACGATCCGGGGCTCGGCGAGCAGGCGGCGCAGCGTGTTCGAGACGTAATCGCCCCGCTCCGGCGTCTGCAGGTCGGTCGCCGTCAGGAGCACCTGGGCCACCGCCATGTCGAAATTCCGGAACAAGCTCTCGTAGGTGTGCATCAGGCGCGCCTGCCCCACCGCGGCACAGGCCTGCTTGGTGGAAAGATCGCTCGGGTAGCCGTCCAGCCCGAAGGCGGAGACCCCCGCGCCCACGGCTCCGGAGCTCACCAGCAGGCAGCGGTGGCCGCTCTCCACCAGCCCGGCGATGGCGGTGACGAGTCGGACCAGCGCGGCCCCGTCGAGGGTTCCGTCGCTGGTGCGGGTGAGGACGCCGGTGCCGGCCTTGATGACGGTAAGGGATTCCATGAGAGGAAAAGCGGGCGCGGCTATGGCCGGAAATGACGCCGGATGCCATCGCAAAGCGTGGCACCCCTTCAAGGAAGTCTCCGGGACAAGGGGCAGCGGAGAAAATCACTTGAAACTGCCGATTGTGGATTACGGTGGTCGAATGTCGTACGGCCCGGCGGATTCCTTCCGCCCGGCTGGCCGATTCCGACAGCACGAACGGAAGGAGGACCCATGCATGATCCCGAAAAGTCCGGCATCCCGGGGGGAGGCATTACCC
>CAMPGU010000289.1 GCA_946885645.1 uncultured Haloferula sp. | reverse complement strand
AGCCACTTGTCGCGGCGCTCGGTGTCGGTGTAGAGGGAATTGCCGCCGTCGATGATGATGTCGCCCTTGTCCAGCAGCGGGATCAACTGCTCGATCACGGCATCCACCGGACCGCCGGCCTTCACCATGATCATGACTTTACGAGGGGCGGCGAGGGACTGGACGAATTCCTCCAAGCTCTTCGACCCCACCAGCTTCTTATCCGGATGAGCGGAGACGAACTCCTCGGTGACCGAGGTGGTACGGTTGTAAACGGAAACCTGGAACCCGCGGGATTCCACGTTGAGGACGAGGTTCTGGCCCATGACGGCCAGGCCGATGAGGCCGAAATCGCTGTTGCTCATGATCTTGAAACGGTTCGGGAAACGGCGGCGGTGTAGGGAACCGGGAGCTTTGGTGCAACCCCTTGTTGCCATCATGCCATGCATTCCCCACATTCGGTGCGTGAACCTTCCCAATGCCATCACCATTTCCCGCCTGATCCTGACGGCGATCTTTGTGATGGCCGTAGGTTTTCCCGGGACGGCGGGATTCGCAGTGGCTCTGGCAGCCTTTTCCGTGGCAGCGGCGACCGACTGGCTGGATGGGTATCTGGCCCGGAAGCTGGGCCTGGTGACTCCGCTCGGGAAACTGCTCGATCCCTTGGCGGATAAGATCTTGGTCTGCGCTGCCTTCGTGTATTTTTCCGCCCAGCCGCCCGCCGGATATCATGCCCCGGTATGGGTGACCTGCGTCATCATCGCGCGCGAATTCCTGGTCACGGGACTGCGCCAGATCGCGGTGGAGGCGGGGCAGGTGCTCGCCGCCGACCGGCTGGGAAAATGGAAGACCACCTTCCAGCTCACCTACTGTATCACGGGGCTGGTTTGGCTCACCTTCTCCTCGGTGGAGAATCCGGCACTCCCCGGGCGCTGGTTGCGAGACCTCGCAACTCCCGGCGGCTGGCTGATGCAGCTCTCGCTCTGGGGGGCGGTCGCATTGACCTTGATCTCCGGGGGCAACTACGTCTGGAGCAGCCGTAAATTGCTGATCCAGCACCGCTGAAACGCGCGCTGCCGAGCGGCAGGCTACGCCTCCCCCTTCGCCAGCCGTTCCTTGATTTGGGAAAGGACGGAGTCGAATGCCAGCCCCTCCGCATCCGGCGTGCGGCTGGAGGACACGAAGCGCGGGATCAAGCCCGGCGGCACCCCTAGCCGCCGGTCCAGTTGCTGCGGATCCACTTCTGGGTGCAGATCGGCGCGGTGGTACTGGATCGCGAGCCCCACCGAGTGAAGATCGAAGCCATTCCGCGTGGTGTTCTCGGAAAGGCGGATGAGGCTGTCCCAAGTGATCCGGAACTTCTCCGGATCCACGTCCACCACGAAGACGATGCCGGCCACGGCGCGCAGAAGCAGCTCTTCCGCGGCATTGTATTCCACGTCTCCCGTCAACGAGTGAACGGCGACATTGAGAAAGCGGCCGTCCGGCAGCGTGTGCGGTTCCGTCCACTCCACCCGGTGCACGCGGATCGCACCGACCGGATGCTCGCGCACGGTGGCGGAACCGAAGCGGGCGGCAATCGCCCGGAGGATGGCCAGCTTGCCGGTATCGGCCGCCCCGGTCAGGGCGACCTTCACCGAAACCTGCCGTCCGTCTTGCTCCACCGTCATACGGAATGCGGCGCAAGCGGCGGGATCAAAGCCTGCCGAGTTCCCGGGCCACTATCATCAGCGTTTCGCGGACGCCCGGAGCAAAGGAGCCGTCGTTTTGAACGGCGAGCAGCACGTTCTCTTCGCGGATGAATTCGATCGGAATGCTGCCGCAGTAGAGCTTCACCTGACCGGCCCCGAAGCCGAGGCCGCCAATGACCCGCTTGAGAGCGTCGATCGCGCCGCTATCGGCGGCAGGCACGCGGGCCACGTGGCGGATGCCTGGCAGGGCACGGGCACGCTGGAGGATCTCCTCCGCGCTGAGCTCCCGGTCCACGCCGAAAATCGCGCGGAGTTCGAGCTGCCGGATCGAGCGGGAGTCGGATTCGTAGGATTCCAAGCCGCTCGCAGGTGGAGTCGCGGCGGGGGCGGCCACCGGGGCAGGAGCAGGTGCCACGGCCTGATGAACCGGCACGGCCGGCGGAATCGGCGGGGGCTCCTGGACAAAGGCGAAAGGAGAGGATGCAGGCGCGGCCGGCACAGCAGCTGCGGCGGTGGCGGCGAAAGGCGAGCCGGCAGGTGCGGGAGCTTCAAAAGGCGATGCCCCCGAAGCTTCGGACGCGAAAGGAGAGCGAGATTCCACGGCTGGCATTTCTCCAGCGGTAGGACGGCGCTCGGGCAGCTTCACCGGGCGGTTCGGATCGGCAGCCAGACGCGGCGGATTGTCCTCGCGCAGGGAGGCGAAGGGTGATTCCGGCTCTCCCACCACGGCGAAGGGGCTGGAAGCGGGGCCTTCATCGGCCACGGCGAAAGGACTCTTGGCGGGAGGGGCGGGAGCGAAACCTTCCTGGGGCTCGAAAATGCCGCGGCTGCTATTCATGACTCGGGACTTTGTTAGAAACTTGGGGCGATCCGACCGCTAATTAACTTCGTCGATACGGAAAGTCGAGCCCCCAATGCGATACGGGACGTTTCATCGCCCGCGCGCTTCCGCGGTTTTCCCTGCTCTGCCGTCCCCTTTTCAGCCCTCCTCCGTCAGCCGCCGCAGTTTGCGCCGCAGGCTGATTTTTGCGTCAGGCGAGACCCGGTCGATGAAAAGCACGCCGTTGAGATGGTCGGTTTCATGCTGCAACGCGCGCGCCAGCAGTCCATCCGTCTCGATCTCCAGCACCGTCCCGTCGAGTTGCGGCAGCGTCGCCTTCAGGGAGCTCGGGCGGTTCACATCCGCGCGGATGTCCTGGATGCTCAGACAACCTTCGGTATCTCGCTCTTTCGGGCCGGTGAATTCCAGTTCGGGATTGATAAAAACCAGCGGCATGATCGACGCGAGCGGCGCGTCTTTCCCCCCGACCTTCAGGAAGGAAATGCACTCGGGATCATGGGAGACATCGACGACCGCCAGCCGGATCGGCACGCCCACTTGCGGCGCGGCCAGACCCACGCCGCTGGCATCGTACATCGTCTCCAGCATGTCTGCGGCAAGAAGGCGGATGGATTCGTCAACCTGCTCGACGCGCTTGCAGCGCTCGCGGAGGACGGGATGGCCGTATTGAACGATTTCGAGGATCATCGGGAAATGCTGCCCGTCTCCTGTGGCAGCCGGATGCGGGCGGGCACGTCCTTAATCGGGATGCCCGCGGCGGTCAACGCGTCCCATACGGCGAGCAATTTCTCCAGCGGCAATTCCTTGTCCGCCTCGAGTTCCAGCTTCCTGCCCGGGTTCTCCTTCAGATACGCCTTCAGATAGGCTTCCAGCAGAGCCACATCCGGGACCTGCACGGAATCCAGCGAAACATTGCCGGTCTTGTCCACCGCCAGGACCGAGCTGGGAGCGACCACGCTATCGACCGGTACCGCCTTCACCGTGGGCAGCTCGATCCTCAGGATGGGCCGCTTCTCGCGCTTCGTCGTGGTGACGATGAAAAAGATCAGGACCACGAAAAGAATGTCGATCAGGGGCATGATCATGATCCCTCTCGAACGGCGGACGGGGCGATCGAACTTCATACCTTTTCGGGGATGCGGGGAAGAACCGGCGTGGCAGCGGCGCGCGGCACGGAGTGGGCGTCGGAGGAACTTCCCGGGAGCGGATCCTCGGCTCCGAAGATCCTGGCCGTCCGCTCGAGAAGAAGCTCCAGCCTGGAGACCAGCACCTCGATGCGGCGGCTGAACCACCCGTGGGCGACCACCGCCGGAACCGCGATCGCAAGGCCGACGATCGTGTTGTCCAGCGCCCGGGCAATGCCGCGCGCCACGATGTCGTGATCGGTAGTTTCGCCAAGGCCTTGGAAAATCACCACCAAACCGCTGGCCGTCCCGAGCAGGCCGAAGAGCGGTGCCACGGTGATGACCGTGTCCAGGATCGTCATCCCCGAATTCAACTGCACGACCTCGTCGCGCGCGGACGCCTGCACGGCATCGGTGATCGCCGCCCGGGGCTTGCCGCGATGCCGGGCCGCCACGCTGCCAAGCCGTGCCAACGCGCTCCCTCCTTCCTTGAAGCGGTCGATCAGCGCCTCGGCCCCGGCAGCGTCACCGCGCTGCTCCAGAAGCTCCAATTCCCTTTCGAGCCGGGAAGGGATGACAAGCTCCCGCCGGAGTGTGAGAACCTTGAAAACGATGGCCGCGAGCGCCACGAAAGACGTCAGCGCGAGGGCATACATGAACATGCCGCCGTCGTTGAAGAAATCGCGGACCGCCTTGAAGTCGATCGCGAGGAGAGGGATGGAAAAGGGAACGGGCATGGGTCTCAGAAGGTGAAACTGTAGGTAACTTCGAGCGGCTCGCCATCGAGCTGTTTTTTCATCTCGGCGGGAAAGGGCGGGATCGCGGCGGTGCGGATGCTTTCGGAGGTAAAGCCTTTCTGGATATTTCCGACCCCGAACTCCTCGACGAAACTCACCGAGCGGACCTTTCCATTGGCCTCCAGGACGAAGCGGACGATGATTTGACCGGGGGTAATGTAATCGCGGTTCCGCACGCAGTTGCGCTGCCACTCCCGCTCGACGGCCCGGCTGAGTTGCGCGTGGTAACGCCCGAGCACCGAGTCCTCCACATCGAGCGCGGAACGCCCCTGCCGGTTGATGGAGCCGTGGATCCGGTGCTTGTACTGATAGCCGCGGAATCCCGGGTCAGCCTGTCGCACGGACGGGGCCGGACGAGTGGGCGGGGTGTCCTTGCCCGGTTGTTCCTTGTCGGCAGTTTCCTGCTCCGTGGGTTCCTTCGGCAGTTCTTTCGACTCGCCCGTGGCCTGCTGCGGGGTGTTGCGAGCGGGTTCGGCGGGTTCCGGTGGCCGGGCTGCCTGTTCCTCAGGGTCCGCCTTCTCCTCGCGCTCGACGGAGATCGGCCCCTGAGCAAGTTTCTCCGTTTCCTTCGCTTGAGCCGGCGGCGGCGCAGGAGGAGGCGCTACGGCAGCTTCGGTGCGCATCGGTTCCGGTGCGTCGGGGCCGGTGGCCATTTCCGGAAGGGCCTTTGCGTCCGGACGAGCGATCCGGTCGGTCGCCAGATCCCCGTCCTGCAAGCGGCTCACCGTGGTTTCCAGATCCCCTTCATCATCCGGCTCCTCCCCCTCTTGGTTGGGCATGGCCGGAGCTTCCGGCTCGGCAGCGAGATCGCTCGTCGCGCGGGTATTGCGTTCGCCGATGAAGGCCGGATTCTCAGG
>CAMPGU010000288.1 GCA_946885645.1 uncultured Haloferula sp. | reverse complement strand
AGGATGGTGGGAGATTGCCAGTATGTCCGAGCAAGGCGCAGCTCGCTCCGAAAAGCGCAATCACCAGGGGTAGGCTCAATCCTGTCTCGCACTGGGCAACAACACCGATGGTGACGACGCTGCCGACGCCTCCGGCGCCGATGAGAAGGACCTTGTTCATGGGAATGACTGCCGAAGGGGTGGGCGAAAGCGCCTTCAGGCGCAAGGAAGAAGGCGGACCGGGTGGTGCCAGATTTTCCAGACAACTTTTGGTTCCCGCGGAGTTTTCCTCCGCGTAAGGCTTCTTCCAAGCAACCGAGCCATACATTCATGAAATACCAACGCTCCATCCGCAAGCGCGCCGCCGCAGGTTTCACCCTGCTTGAAATGGTCATCGTCCTGGGAATCATCGCCGTCCTGCTGGGCGGCTCGATCGCGCTGATCGGGGGCATCGGCGACAGCGCCAAAATCCAGCGCGTCCGCGGCGACTTCCAATCGGTTGGTGCCGCCCTCCAGTCCTACAAGATCAATGCCGGGAACTATCCCACCACCCAGCAGGGCCTGAAGGCGCTGGTGGAGAAGCCTTCCAGCACCCCGGTGCCGAAGGATTGGACGAAAATCGCCGAAAGGGTGCCGACCGATCCATGGCAGAACGAATATGGCTATAAATTCCCGGGCTCCAAGGATCCCAGCAAGTACGAACTGATTAGCAAGGGGCCCGACGGTATCGAAGGAAACGAAGATGATCTCAGCAGCCAGGACTAACGCCGCCGGGACGAGGGGCTTCACGCTCCTTGAACTGGTGATCGTTATGATGGTCGTCGCCCTCCTCGGGGCCGGCGCCATCGGCTACATGATCCTTTCCAGCGATGAACGCTCGCTGAACAACGCCTCCGCCGAAGTGGAGGTACTTGCCAAGCGGGCCCGCACCATCGCCGCGCTCCAGCAGCGCCCCTATGCTCTCGAGTTCTTCGAAAACCGCATCAGCCTCATGCCGCTGGCCGAGGCGATGGTGGATCCGGGCGACCGCGAGGACATCTTGGCAGCGCAGGAGGATGCGGCTGCCGAACGGGCCGCCGCCTCGGAGGATGGCATGCCGCCCGCTGCAAGCGGCTTCGAATCCGTCCATGCCGGCTGGGAGCTCGACCCGGAGATGCGGTTGCTCGTCCGGCGCTGGGCCAGCGACGAGTGGCTGGCCATCAGCGGCGGCAACCGGCAGGTCTGGCGCTTTGACCCCGAGGGCTTTTGCGAGCCGATCGCGGTCCGGATCCAGATCGGCGAAAGCTGGAAGGAATCCGAATTTCACCCCCTGACCGGGTCGATCCGCGACTCCTTCAGCGAGATCCACTGAATTTTCCGATGAAACTCCACCCTCACATCCGGCGCCCGCGGCGGCGAGGCTTCCTCCTGCTGGAGGTGCTGCTCGCCTTGGGGGTTTTCGGCATGGCGGCCACGGGTTTCGCGGTGGCGCTCGACCGAACCGCCGATCTGGCGGCCACCGCCCAGCGGAAGGTGAAGATCACCCGCCTGCTGGAAAGCGCCCTTTCCGAGGCCATGTCGTACCCGGTGCTGGAAGAGGGCACCACGACCGTGGCCGTGGAGGAAATGTCGGAGGCCGATCTCCAGATCGACACGACCGTCGAACTTTTGCCGGAAATCGAGAACGAGGACGGGCAATTGCTTCAGGAAATGTACCGGATCGAGGTGAAAGCGACCTGGTACGACAACGCCCAGCGTCTGGAACAATCCGCGGAAACCTGGCGGTACTCCCGCCTGTATCAGCCATGAGGAGATCCTTCCAGCGGCGCAACCGGGCGCGTGGCGGCTTCACCTTGCTGGAGCTGGTGCTTGCCATGCTCGTCATGGCCCTGCTCGCGGGGATGATCTTCGGGTCCGCCGAAGGCAACATGCGGTTGAGCAACGACGTGGTCCGCAAGCAGAACGAGGAGAGCGAAAAGACGGCGTTCTTCGAGCTGCTGAGCCGCCGCCTCGGCTCCCTGCCGGGGAATACGCGCATGGAGCTGAAGTCCACCGACGCCGGCAGCCATTACCTTTCCGACCTGACGCTCCAGAACGTTCCGCTCGCCTTCACCTGGGGCGGCACGGAAAAGGTGGCGAAGGCCGTGCAGCTCTCCACCGTCACCCGGCGCGATGGCTTTCTGGATATCGTCCTACGTTATTACGAGGAGGAGATCCTTCAGGACAGCGACAACGTGCAGTCCAGCGCGGGCGTGGAGCCCTTCGCGGAGATCGTGCTGCTGGAAGACGTGCGGACCTTCGAGTGGCGCGTGCTGGACGGCCGCACGATGGAGTGGAGCTACGATTGGGATCTTGTCGGCCGGCTCCCGCTCCAGATGGAGCTGACCATCGCCTTCGGGGCGGGAGGGGAATTCATCCGGCAGATTTTCTGGATCACCCCGAAGCAGGATCCGGAGGTGATGATGCGCCAGCTCCAGCAGCAGGGGGCACAGCCGACGCCCGTCAGGCCCGGCGATGATGATGATGACGACCCCCCGGACACCGAATGAAA
Source organism: uncultured Haloferula sp. (assembly GCA_946885645.1). The sequence goes on along the minus strand of CAMPGU010000288.1, from coordinate 2,794 downwards.
CTCCGTCGTCCAGCCCGCACCCGTAGCGGCTCCTCCCTCGTGGCGGTGCTTTTCCTGATCGCCGTGCTCGCGATGGCGTGCATCACGGCGATCCGGGTGGTGTCCTTCGATGTCGATGTGGCGGCCGCGCAGGTTCACGGCTTCCGCGCCCGCCAACTGGCGGAAATGGGCGTCGCCATCGCGGCGAATCCTGCGGTGAAGAAGACCGATCCACTGCTCCGCCAGATCTCGGAGGAGGATGCGGAAGGCTTCGAGGCACGCCTGATCTCCGAAGGGGAAAAATTCAATATCAATGCCATCGTCCTCCGCCAGGACGAGCAGCTCATGAAGTCGATGTTCATGGACTGGGGCTTGGATCTGGACCAGGCCCAGGCCCTCGGGGACGCCTTGATCGATTGGGTGGACGGGAATGATGAGACCGGCCTGAACGGGGCCGAGGCCGAGTGGTACACCGAGCAAGGGCGGCTCAATCAGCCTTTCAACCGGCCGTTCTACAATCTCGACGAGGTCCGGCTGGTCCGCGGAATGGACTACATCGAGGCGATCAAGCCGGACTGGCGCAACTGGTTCACCATCTGGAGCGCCGGAGCGCTCGATCTGAACGAAGCGCCAGCGGAGCTGATCGCGGCGGCTGCGGAAGTTTCGGTGGAAGAGGCCGCGATTATTCCCGAGACGGTGCGCGGCCCCGACGGGCTCCGCGACAGCGACGATGACAAGCCCTTCCAAGCCGTGGAGCAAGCGCTTGCACTCCTCGGCGTGGACGGCACGCTACGACCCGAAGTCGCCGCGCGGATGACGGTCAACGATACCACCACCCGCATCGAGAGCATCGGGATGGTGGAAGGAGCGAAACGGAAAATCACGGTCATCGTGCGCAACCGCACAGGACGACCGGCGGTTTTGGAACGAACCGAGGAGGTGATGCCTTGAGCAAACAACAGGAAATGACGCTGCTGGTTCCGGGATCCCGGGGCTGGGAAATTTGGAAGCAGTCGAGCGCCGGGGGATTTGCCCTCCAGTCGGCGGACGGTCCTGCGCGTGCCTCGGAGCTAACCGGCTTGCCCGGCGGGCATCTGACGATGCTTTTCCCGGTGCGCGGCATGCATGCCCTGCCCTTCAAGGCCGCGAGCACGGACGACTCGTTTTTCGCCGATCTGGCGGCGATGCACGCGGAGCGCCTCGGCGTCCGTGTCGATCCCATGGCGGGCCAGTTGACGGACACCTTCGTGATTTCCAAGGAGGAGGAAACCGCCACGCTCCTGTGCGTGGTGCTGAAATCCCCTTCGGAGGGGGACCTGCCGCCGCGCAGCCCGCAGGAATTCGACGTTTCGCCCCGCTGCTACGCGGTACGCGGGGAGGCCATCGCGGCCTGGAAGGAATTCGACCGCTGGGTCTTCGCCTTTTATCGCAACGGCAAGCTCCTATACTCCCAAGCCACCTCCAGCAGCGGCCCTGCACCGGACGCCTCCTGCTTGCGGGAGATTCAGCTCGCGCTCGGTCAGATGGCGATCCAGGGCCTCGCGCTGCGTCCGGAAGCCATTCACGTCTGGTCGCCGGAGGGAGATGCCGGCAGCGCCGGCAGCCTTGCCACCGGTCTCGGGGTGCCTGCGAAGGTGTCTCCCCGGCCGGAGCCGATGCTGGCCGAGCCGCGGAGCAAGCTGCTCCCCGCGGACGTCCGGGCCGCGCGCCGGGTGCAACGCGAGCGCCAGCAGAAGCTCGGCGCGATCGCCGCCGTGGTGGTCGTCTATCTCGGGATCGCCGGCTGGTTCGGGTACGGCCTGTGGCGGGATCACAAGGCGGCCCAGAGCCTCTACGCGGAGGCCGAGCGCATCGCGCCGAGCGCGGACGTAGCGGCATTTGAAGAGCACCGGCTGGTCTGGAACGAACTCGATCTGGTGGTCGATCCCAACAAATCTCCGGTGGAGATCATGTACCGGGTGGCCAAGGCGATCCCGCCGAACAGCGGCCTGCGGCTGAAGACGGCGGAAATCGTGCCGGGACAGATCCGGCTGGACGGGGAAGCCCAGCAACAGCCGCCGATCATCACTTTCGGCATCAATCTCGCCAAATCGAGCTACGGGCTCGCCGACTACAAGTGGGAGACGCCACCGCCCCAGAACTCCAACAAGGGCTGGGAATTCAGATACAACGGAACCCTCCCGGAGTGACCGAAATCGTGAATTACCGACAAATTCCCGTTCCCGCGGCTTTTCCCTCCCGATCCCACCATCCATGAGCGAACGCGAAAAGAAACTGGTTATGCTTTTCGGCCTGGCGGCCTTCGTGTTGCTCAACGTCTTCGCGATCAAGACCTTCAAGGACTACAAGAAGAAGCTCTCGGCCCGTTTGGTGGACGCCGAGTCGAAGGTCCAGATAGCGACGGCGTACAGTTCGAAATACGACACGGTGGTCGATGAAATGGACTGGCTGACCGACAACTTGCCGGATCCGAAGGTCGGGCAGTCCGTCCAGAGCCAGCTGGAGCAATATGCCAGTGGTCAGGCCGCCGCGGCGCAGCTTGAAGTCAAGCGGAAGAAGATCCTCGAGAACGACCAGACGGGCACGCGTTTCCACCGCGCCCGCGTGGAGTATGAAGTCACGGGCACCGAGGCCTCGCTTTACCGCTGGCTGTCCAAACTCCAGATCCCGAACAAATTTAGTGCCATCACGTCCCTCCGGATTTCCCCGAATACCGCGGACGACACGAAAATCGACTGCAAGGTCACGGCGGAACAATGGTACCGCCCGCTTTCCGGCGAGGCGGCCGACACTCCGGAGCCGAGCGCGCCGGAAG
>CAMPGU010000287.1 GCA_946885645.1 uncultured Haloferula sp. | reverse complement strand
GGGGAGGTGCCGGCGGCAACCTCAGCGAGCCCGACGTCAACAGTGCGCCTCAGTCTCTGCTCGTGGGCCGCACGCTGCTGGTCGCGGACAATATCACCAACTCGCTCGTCGTCCAAGGGCCTCCGGCCAGCTTGGAGATCATCACCAAGCTGCTCGACGAGATCGACGTGAAGGCGGAGCAGGTCATGATTTCCTGCGTGTTCGGCCAGCTTTCGCTCGGCGAGGACCTGAACTACGGCATCGATTACCTCCGAACGCTCGATATCCGCGGCGACAATGCGATCGGTGGCCGGGGCGGCAGTGGCGATGGCCCGCTCGTCCCGCTGGACGGCACCGATTTCAATCCGGGCAGCCTGGCGGCCGGCGCCGGCCTCGGGATCTACGGCAAGATCGGGCAGCACATGAATCTTTACCTCCAGGCGCTCCAGGCCTCGGACAAATTCAACGTGATTTCCCGCCCGACCGTCTTCATGGCGAACAACCAGAAGGGCACCATTTCCAGCGGCCAGAGGATCGCCGTGCCGACCAACAGCTTCAACAGCGGCACGACCGGCCAGAGCACCAATATCGAATACCAGAACGTGGTGCTGGCACTCGAAGTCATCCCGCTGGTGAATTCCGACGACGAGGTGACGCTCCAGATCTACCTCCTGAACGACGAGGTGCTGGGTAGCCAGGTGATCGAAGGCGTGGGCGAGGTGCCCACGATCGCCACCCGCGAGCTGGTAACTACCGTGACCGTGCCGAACGGAGAAACGATCGTGCTCGGGGGACTGATCACCACCCGCGACCGCAAGATTCGTTCCGGCATCCCCATCCTCAGCCAGATTCCCTGGGTGGGCGCGCTTTTCGGATCCACCACCAACGGCGAGGAACGCGAGGAACTGCTGATTTTCATCCAACCGAAGATCATCAACGACTCCAGTTCCCTCTACGATGCCCAGGTGGACATGGACGCCCGCTACAAGATCGACGATGAGAACCGCGAATTCATCGAGGGGCCGGGAGTCCTGCCGACGAAGAGCACGATCACCGAGCTGAAGGGCAAAGGAGGCTCCGTGGCGGTGGAGGTGATTCCCGAGAGCGAGGGCGGCGCGCGCCGCGCGAGTTCCCGGCCGAGGGGTTTTGTCAAAGGTCGTTGAGCAGAATTGAGGGCGCCGGGAGGCCGCGGAGGTTCAATCTGCGGCTCTCCCCATCCCGGGACTTGCCAAAATCCGGCTTCAGGTCTCAGTTTGTTCCGTCGGTTCCGGGAACGCCCGAAATCTTCCAAAAAAACATCCTTTCTCGCTCCATGCCCGAAATCATCGAATCGGAACTCGCGCCTAATGTGAAGGCCTTGTGGCTCAAGGCAATCACCGCGACCAAGACCAACAATCACGGCTATGCCGTGAAGCTGATCCAGTCCGTCCTCAAGGACGCGCCCTTCTTTCTGGAAGGCCGCAAATTGCTGCGCCAGTGCGAAAGTATCGTGCAAGGCGGCCCCAAAAAATCCCGGGGTCTTTTCGGCATGAAGGGCGGCGGCATGGGGAACATGAAGATCTCGAGCCAGTTGAAAAAGGACCCGGTGGCCGCTCTTCCCCTGATCGAGGAGGAGCTGGAAAAGGATCCTTATAATCCGGAGCTCAATGACTTGCTGTTCGAGGCCTTCAACCTGCTCCAGATGCCGGAAAGCGCCGCATTCGCCCTGGACACCGTCCGGCGCGGCCATCCGGAGGAGGCAAAGCTGCTGCACAAGCTGGCCACCTTCTACATCGCGAACGAAGAGCCGCAGAAAGCCGCCGAGGTTTATCGGGACATCATCAAGCATCACCCGACCGACTCCGCCGCGATCAAGGGCGAGAAGGATTGCACCGCCCGCGCCTCGATGAAAAAGGGCGGCTGGAGCGAGACCGCCAAGATGGAGGATCTCCAGCGCAACAAGGGTCAAGCCGCCGAGCTCGACCTGGCGGCGAAGTCCGGCCTCACCCGCGACCAATTGGAAGACCGGCGCGACCGTCTCATCGCGAAGTACAACGAGAACGCGAACGACCTGCCGGTGGTGAAGGATTTGGCGGCCATCTTCGAGCAATTGGAAGATTGGTCGAACGCCTTCACCTTCTACTCCTGGGGGTTCAGCCTGAGCAACGGCGACGTCGCCCTGCAAACGAAGGCCGGCCACATGAAGGACAGGGTGGCCGAGCAACAGATGAAGGAACTCGAGGAGCGGGCGAAGTCCAATCCCGACGATCCGGAAGTGCAGGCCATGCTTGCGGAGCGCAAGGCCGCCCGCATCGCTGAAACCTTGGAAGAAGCCAAGAAGCGCGTGGAGGTAAACCCGACCGATCCTGTCCTCCGCTACGAACTGGGGCAGGCGTATTACAATGCCGGAGACTACAGCGGTGCGATCCCGCAGCTCCAGCAGGCGAAGCGCAATCCGCACATCCAGTCGAAGGTGCTCCTGCTCCTCGGCCGGACTTTCAAGGCGAAGGGCATGCTCGACATGGCCTCCAAGCAGCTCGCCGACGCACTTGGAGACCTGGTCGCCATGGACAACGTCAAGAAGGAAGTCCTTTACGAGAAGGGCCTGATCCACGAGGAAATGGGCGACAAGGGGGGCGCGCTTGATGCCTTCAAACAGATTTACGAGGTCGATTACGGCTATCGCGACGTGGCCCAGCGCGTGGAATCCTCCTACGCCTGAGGCTAGCCTCGCTGGAAGAATCAAGAAAGGCGCGGGGGCAATGTTCCCCGCGCCTTTTTTTGGGCTCTCCCGGAGATCCGCGCCCCCGGTATCGCCAAATGGCGACCTCGGATCGTGCCATCGAAGCTGGAACGAGGGAGCCGTGCAGTTACACACGGTGGCGGTTTTTCAAAGCGACGGGGACGGCGGGACATGTTGGGATGGACCCGCATGAAAGACGAATTGCTTTTGCGATTGGAGTCCTTCGAACTGGATAAGCCCGGCGCTTCCTTCCCCTTCAGCGCCCGCTTGGCCCGCGACAACGGCTGGAGCCGCGGGTATGCCCGCCGCGTGCTCCGCGAGTACCTGCGCTTCGTCTGGCTGGCCATGCGGGCGGGACATCCGGTGACTCCTTCCGAGCAAATCGACGAGGCTTGGCATCTCCATCTCTGTTACACCCGGTCCTATTGGGATGATCTTTGTGGCGGCGTATTGGGGAAGCCTTTGCACCATGATCCCACGGAGGGTGGCACGGCGGAAGATGCGAAGTTCACCGGCTGGTACGCCCGTACCCTGGAGAGCTACCGCCTCCACTTCGGGGAAGAGCCTCCGGCCGACATCTGGCCGCCGGCGATGGAGCGGTTCCGGCCGGCACCGGCGCGAAAGGCAGGCACTCGTGGGACGATCCCGACGAAAGCCGCCCTCCGGTGGTCCGCCGGAGTCGCAGCCCTTGCGATATTGCCGGTGCTCGCCGGGTGCACTCCGATGATGGCCCTCGGCTCGGAAGCGGCATCCGGCCTCGTGATCGCGGCCGCTTTTCTGGTCATGATCGTGGCGCTCGCGATCGTGGCGGCTCGCAAGCAGCGCGGGAATTCCAGCGATTCCGGCGGCGGCGGGACCTCCGGCTGTAGCTCGCATTCCAGCGGCTGCGGATCATCCAGTGATGGCGATAGCGGTGGCGGATCCTCCGGCTGCAGTTCGTCCTCGGGCTGCGGATCCTCCGGCTGTGGCGGAGGCGGTGGCTGCGGCGGTGGCTGCGGCGGGGGAGGAGACTGAGCGGCGCCTGCTCCTGCTTTTACTCCACGCGCTCGAAGTGGCGGGGAGGGCTCTGGACCGACTCGAGCAGGAATTGGCAGATGTCGGCGTACAAGCCGTGGGAGCCCATGGACAATACCTTGTTGTGGTCCGCCCCCTTCACCACGCGGAAGGTTTTCCTGCTTGCGGGAACGGCGGCGAAAATCTCGCGGGCTTGGTCGATGCCGATGTATGGGTCCTCATCGCCATGGGCGATGAAGACCGGCATGTTCAGCTTGGCGGCCGCATCGACCGGGCGGATGTCGGCGGGCCAGAATCCGGCTCGGACCTTTGTCCCGCATCCGACGCACAAGGCGGCCAAGGGGCAGCAAAAGTGCATCTGCTCCGGCACGATCTCTTCCGCCGATCTCAACACGGGGCGATCAAGCGAGCTGAAAGTAGCCACGCTGGCGACCCCGCTCCAGATCGAGGGGGCCGTGGCAGCGGTCTGCAGGGCGATCGCGCCGCCTTGGGAAACACCGAAGAGGCAGGCGGGCGCGGCGTCGAAGGAGAACCGCGCGGCGGCCTCTGCCAGTACCTTCCCGATCAAAGGAGCCTCCGCCACCCCGAAAGTCCCGAATTTAGCAGGATGATCGCCCTGCCCGGGAATGTCCATGAGGATGCAGCGGAAGCCGGCGGCACAGAACCGCTCGCAGATCGGCAGGTGGTCCTCCTTGCGCCCGGAGTGCCCGTAGAGCAGCACCACGGTGCCGAGCTGCGAGCCCCATGGCGGCACGGGAACCCCGCGGCGCTGCAGCTCCTCGCGGACGATCCGGGATTTCTTGGCTCCGCCCGGGGTGGAAGAGGGCGTGACGAGGAGGCAGGGGGTATCCTCGGGTCCGGTGAATGCCTGGAGCTGAAGTCCATACTCGGCGGGATTGCCGAGGATGTCCTTGTGGTAGTCCTGGAGCACCCGTCGTTGGGGAGAGACCAGCCGTTCCGAGCCATACCACGCAATCGCGACGAGAATCCCGATGGCAAGCAGGGCGAGAACCGCGGCCGTGCGGAAAAGATAGCGACGGATGCGGTTCACGGGTGCCCGGTGATACGGCACCAAGCGGCGTAATTTCGCAAGATCGCGTTTGCCAGTCCGCTCCGACGGGACTAGGGGAAGGCCATGACTCTGCTAGCCGAGACCTCTCCTGTCCTGGAAAAAACCCGCGAACTCTGTGCCGCGATCGCCGGGGACTCCCGCTTCACGCAGCTCCAGAAGGATGTGGAGCGCTTTCTCGGCGATGATGCCGCCCGCCTGATGTACCAGACCGTCCACGAGCGCGGCGAAGAGCTTCATCAGAAGCAGCACGCGGGGATCAAGCTGGCACCTTCCGAAATCAGCGAGTTCGAGGCCGCTCGCGACGAACTGATGCGCAATGAGGTGGCCAGCGCCTTCCTCGATGCCCAAGGCGAACTGGAGAATCTCCAGCGGACCATCGCGAAATACGTCACGACCACGCTTGAACTGGGCCGCGTCCCGACCGAGGCCGAGCTTGCCGACGACGGCTGCTGTGGTGGCGGCTGCGGTTGCTCCCACTAATCCGCGGAAGGCTTCGGCGGCGCGCTAAGAAGAGCGT
>CAMPGU010000286.1 GCA_946885645.1 uncultured Haloferula sp. | reverse complement strand
GTTCGGGAATCCGGATTGCCGCGGGGGCGAGGATTTTCGGGCGCGGTCGATTAGCGCCTTGCTGATACCTCTGCAAGTTGAAATTTCGTGCATCGTTCCGTAACTTCAATTGCGGATTCCCCTGTTCCTCGGATTGAAACACTCCCGCACGCCTCTTCGCGGGCTTTCAAACCGGCACGCTTGAAATGACCGGCAGCTTTCCTAAGCTCCGCCGCCCGCCATGGAATTGCCCTCGATTGTCGAAGCCCTCCTGACCAGTTCGGACGAACCCTTGCCTGCCGAGGAGATCGCCCGTCTGGTCCGCGCCCGCGTGGCGGAAGCGGAAGACACCCGCGCCCGGAAAATCGAGGACGGCGAAACACCCGCCGAGCTCCCCGAGTGGCTCTCCGCCCTCGCTGCCGCCTCCTCGGACCAGATCATCGCCTCCATTGCGAAGCTGAATCACGACTACGAAACCGCCGGCCGCGCCTTCTTTCTCGTGGAGCGCGCGAAAGGCTGGAAGCTCTTCACCCGGCCGGAATACGGGGATTTCGTCCGCCACCTCTTCCCCGGCCGCAAGCCCGAGCGTCTGAGCGGCCCGGCCATGGAAACCCTCGCCATCATCGCCTACCGCCAGCCGATCACCAAGGGTGCCATCGAAGCCGTCCGCGGCGTCGCCTGCGATGGCATGCTCCAGAAGCTCCTGGACCGGGAGCTCGTCCGCATCGGCGGCCGCGCCGAACTGCCCGGACGCCCCCTGCTCTACGAAACCACCGAGCTCTTTTATGAACATTTCGGCATCCGCAGCATCGACGATCTGCCGAATGCCACCGAACTCCGGCGCGTGAAGCTTCCGGAGGCCCCGGCGGAAAGTCCCGCCGCGGAATCCCAGCTCGCCCTCAGCGCCACCGAGCCGAAGCCGGAGGCAAATGACGAATGACGAATTCCGGAATGACGAATCGCCCCAGTCCATCCACCCCCTCTTGCACCCCGTCCTCCGACGTCCGGAATTCTGAATTCCTCACTGCCCCATGAATCTCGACGACATCCGCAGGAACATCGACGACATCGACGGCAAGCTCCTCGACCTTCTTTCCGACCGCGCCGAATTCGTCCACCAGGTGGGCATGGTGAAAAAGCGCGATGGGCTTCAGATCTACGCCCCCGAGCGCGAGGAGGCCCTCCTCCGCCGCCTGATCGAGCGGAACAAGGGCCGCTTGCCGGAGAAATCCATCCGCGCCATCTACCGCGAGATCATGTCCGCCGCGCTCGCGCTGGAGGATGATCTCAAGATCGCCTACCTCGGGCCGGAGGGTTCCTGGACCCATCAGGCCGCGATCAAGAAATTCGGCCACTCGGTCGCCTACACCCCGCTCCATAATTTCTCCGAAGTCTTCGATCAGGTCGCCCGCCGCCGCGCCGACTACGGCGTGGTGCCGATCGAGAACTCCACGGAGGGAGCGGTATCCCACACCTTGGATCTCTTCGTCGATTCCCCCCTGCAGATCTGCGCCCAGATCCTCCTGCGGATCGAGAATTGCCTGATGGCCGCCATCCCGCGCGAGCAAATCAAGACGCTCTACTCCCACCCGCAGGCCCTCGCCCAGTGCCGCGGCTGGATCCTCAAGAATTTCCCGGAAGCGGATCTCGTGGAAGTTTCCTCCACCACCCGCGCCGCCCAGCTAGCCAAGGAAAACTCCGCCCAAGGCGCCGCCGCCATCGGCAGCCCGCTCGGTGCCGAGATCTACGGCCTCACCGTGCTGGAGGAGTCGATCCAGGACCGGGCCACGAACACCACCCGCTTCCTGGTAATCGGGGAAAAGACCTGCCCGCCCACCGGGAAGGACCGCACCTCCATCCTCTTCGCAATCCACGACCGCCCCGGCTCGCTGGTCCGCGCCTTGCAGGCCTTCGACCAATTCCACATCAACATGTCGAAGATCGAGTCCCGTCCCTCCAAGCGGAAGGACTGGGAGTACATCTTCTATGTCGATCTCTCCGGCCACTGCGAGGACCCCGTCGTCCGCAACGGCATCGAGGAACTGGAAAAGCACTGCTCAATGGTGAAGCTGCTGGGCTCCTATCCGGACACGGGGGAATGAGTCTTTAGAGACCGGAGACCAGAGCCGGAGCCTGGATCTGAAAGCCCCAACGGGGCTTCGCAACAAAGCCCGGGGTTGGCCGCAGGCCTACCCCGGGAGAGCCACCGGGAAATTCCTACGCCGAAGGCGTTGTGGACGGGAGGGCGTCCAGGTCACCAGATTGCCCCCCTTGCCCCTGCACAACCTTTTCAAGGTTGGTGATCCTCCGGACAAACCGGCAATTTCTCCCTTCAAAACACGTTCTCCACCCGCCGCACCACCGGCTTCTCGCCGTGGGTCAGGATCACCTCGATCACGTCGAATCTCCACGGGATCTCCCGCGTCCCCAGCAGGCGCAGCCATTCGTTCGCGCCGCGCTCGATCAGGCGGGCCTTGTCCTTCGTCACCGCATCGAGCGGTCGCCCGATCCCGCCGGAACGACGCGTCTTCACCTCGGTGAAAAGCAGCAGTTTTCCTTGCCGGGCCACGATATCCACCTCCCCGCCGTGCGGGGCCCTGAAATTCCGGTAGATCACCTTCGCGCCGTTCGCGGTAAGCCACGCGCGGGCGATCTTTTCTCCCAGCAGGCCGACCGCCGCCGTGCCGATGCCCGCCCCGTCACTCCCCGTCAAACGACAGGGTGAGTTGAGCGACCGGTTGAAACGTGCGGCGATGAATGCGGCAAGGCCCATGGCGATGAAGCGCGGCGAGGTGCTCCGGCGTACCATAGCCCATGTGCCGCTCAAAGCCGTATTCCGGGAACTCCACCGCAAACGTGCCCATCAGGCGGTCCCGGGAGACCTTCGCGATGATGCTCGCCGCGGCGATCGAGAGGGAAATCCCGTCTCCTCCCACCACGCCATCATGCGGATACGGGAAATCCGGGACACGCAGCCCGTCGATCAGGCAATGCTGAACCTTCTTCCGCAGGCCCTGCACCGCCCTCGCCATCGCGGCATGGGTGGCCCGCAGGATATTGATACGCTCGATCTCCTCGAGCTCCGCGTAGGCCAGGCACCAGTGGACGGATTTGTCCCCGGTAATGAGATCGTACAGCCGCTCCCGCTTGGCGGGCGCAAGCTTCTTGGAATCGTCCAAGCCCTCGCAGCACCAACCCGCGGGAAGGATCACGGCGGCAACCGCCACCGGTCCGGCAAGGGGTCCCCGCCCCGCCTCATCCACGCCGGCGACCCATTTCAGGCCGCGGGCGCGGAGGGCGGATTCCAGGGAGTCGTCTGGCACACGGCGATCAGAACTGCCGCATGCGATTGGTCAATGCATTATGGGAGTGGTTCTGCGTCGCGAAAAGCTGCGTGGCGAACACCGTGCCGTCGGAATCGACGACCGCGCCGATGCCGGTGACACTCCAGTCGCCCTTCATGTTTTTCGCGTGGCCGGAGGAGTTCTTCCAAGCGTTCAGCATTACCGATGCCGAGTTTTTGCCGGAGCCGGAGCAGGTGGCGATATTCTCGCCCACATTGCTCATGCTCATCATGCGCTGGGCGGCCAGCGCACGCTCCTCGAACCCGTAGTGCGTCAGGTTCGATTTCCCGAATTTCCCGCGGTTCTTGCGGAGGAATTCGGCGTGCTGCTGGGCCATCCGGTCGAGCCCTGCATGGCGTTGGAGCGCCGGGCGGCCGATGGAGGTGCGGAAGGAATTCACTTGAGCATGGAGGGTTCCCGCGAGGGATCCGTCGGAGCTTGAGACCTTGGCGGTGGAGGCCATGGGTACGGAGGTGGTGGCAAGTTGCGGTCCACACGATGCAAGCATCGTGATTCCCGCGGCCATCACCCAGAGGCGGCTGGATGTGGTTTTCATGTATGGGACAGCACCGGAACCCTCTCAAAACGAGTGCTGAATATAAAGGATATTTTATATTCCGGCCCGGTTGGCGGCGTAGAATGCCCGGATTTTAGAAAAAATCAAATTACCCGCGCCTAACTGTTCTTCGGGCTTTTACGCAGAGAGAGGAAGCTGTCTCCCGGGCTGAAAGCGGATCGAGCCCTTGCCGGTGTGCCCGCCCGGCACGGCCGCGAGGGGTGTCGCTCAGGGGTCCCGGAGTCGGGTCCAGGGCGACATCCTCAGGCGGCGACAGGTCGAAGCAGGCTCCCGGCGAGAGCGAACCAGGCCTTCGCGGCGACCACGAAAATCGCCGTCGCCATCGCATACGAGATCGAGGTCGCGGTGCCGTCCCAGCAGAACGCGCCGGCGATGGATGACGGGATGGCGGAGAATTGATACGCGAGCCACAGGGAGTGTCCCACCATGAAGGACCCGAAGCTGACGATCGCCACGAAGAAGACCGCCACGGCGCGGCACAGGGGCTTGAGGATCGGGCTCTGCGCCAGCACGGCACCGTTTTTCCACACGCCTCCGATAATCGCGAAGGACAGGGCGCAGGACACCACCCACCAGATGATGCCGATCATCTGCACGGAGTCCAGTTGCATCACCTTCAACTCTACCAGCTTCGTCGCTTCGTCTTCCGTCATCATGCCCGGGGGTTCCCAGGTCGTCTAACAGGTCCCGCCCTTGCTGGCCACAAGAAAGCGGCTCCGGCCCCGTCCTTCTTGCCGGTGATTGATTGGGAAAACTTGATGGTTTCACGAGGGAGAAAAGGCAGAGGGGACGACAGAAGATCCGCCGTGCGGAAAATTCGCGGTGGATGCTCCGGCGGCTTGCCTTCCCCGAGACGCCGGATCCTCCCGCGCGGCTGCTTTTTTTTAGCCTCGCCGCGTCTTCCGGGAGCATGGTGCCGGAACTCCAAAAACATCCCTCAAGAAACCCGGAAGATCGGGGCTCTTCCACTAAATCTGGCATAGTTTTCAAATTGACGGGGCCACCTGTGGTATCCTATGCTCTCCCTCATCGTTTTTTCGACTCTTCATGCGGTGCGTGCAATGCGGCTCATTCAAGGACAAGGTGCTCGACTCCCGGATGTCGAAGGATGGCACCACCATCCGGCGCCGGCGGGAGTGCCTCGGCTGCACGTACCGCTACACCACCTACGAGCAGATCGAGCGCACGGAACTGCGGGTGGTGAAACGGGACGGCACGCGCGAAGCCATTCACCGCGAGAAGATCATCAGCGGCATGATCAAGGCCTGCGAGAAACGCCCCGTCTCAATGGACCGTCTGGACCGCGCGGTGGAGGAAATCCTGACCGAACTGAACCAGGACCACCTCTCGGAAGTGCCTTCCTCGGTGATCGGCGACAAGGTGATGGACAAGCTCAACCAGATCGAT
>CAMPGU010000285.1 GCA_946885645.1 uncultured Haloferula sp. | reverse complement strand
CCCCAAACCCTCGGAAACGCATGTACGTGGCCCATACCCTCCCCAAAGCACTCGGCAGCGCCGCGGTGCTCGCCATCATTCCCGGCCTCCAGGCCGCGACGATCAACCAATCGACCAATCTAGGCGGCGGCAACCACTGGAACCAAGCCAACTACTGGGGCGGCAACACGGTCCAGACCGGTAACGATTACCAAGCCTCCACGGGGCTCGGCACCTCGAACTACGCCTTCACCGTCAACGGCCATGTCTTCGACTACACCGGTGAAGTCCGGGATGCCCAGGACGCCGGGGTCAACAACACCTTCGCCGGCGATAACTTGATTCTCCCGGCCGGCACGCGCCTGCTCAGCAAAGCCCAGAGTGCCAGCGGCGTCACGAGCACGGTGAATATCACCACGCAGGGAGGCTACATTTCCTCCTCCGCCAACAATACCGGCAACCAGTCCACCCTGGCAGGAACGCTGAGCATCACGGACGGGACGCAGACCGCACTGCTACTCAATCCGCCAGGAACTTTCACCTGGAACGTCAGCTCCATCGTCACCGGTGCTGCCGATACCACGCTCAACCTCGTGATCGGCGGCAACGGCAGCGAGACGAAGCACGGGATCCTGAACTTCGCTTCGAATCTCGACGCCTTCGCCGGAACTCTTTTCGTCTCTTCCGTATCGAACAGCAAGAGCACGCCGGGGAATCCGACCAGCGCTCTTTTCAGAATCGCGAACTCAGGCCCTCTGGCGACGCTGAATCTCGCGACGAATTCGACCAACTTCAGCTTCGACCTGAACAGCAACATCACCTTCGGATCGGTCATCGTCGGCGGTGTCGCCCTGGACGCGGGAGTCTATGACTTCGATGACCTGAGTGCGCTGGCCCCCGGGAAATTCGTGGATAATTCCGGATCGATCACCGTCGTTCCGGAACCTTCGGCTGCCTTGCTCGGGGGCTGGGCGCTTCTTGGCTGGGCCATCGGCTTCCGCCGCCGCTCCGCGATGTGATTTTACCGGTCCGCCGCGGTGCGGGCCGCACTTGTTCTGTTTTCCCGAAGCCCATGCGCCACATTAATTCCGGTGACCGCTGCAAAGCACTCGCCCTCTGGCTCGCCACGGGGGCTATGTCCGGCGGCATCGCCTTTGCCGCCGATCCTCCCGCGAGAGGCAGGGATCCCTGGGCATTCCGGCTCACGATGGAGAACAAGACACGGATGCTCGTCGTGGCGCTGCGCTCCGATCTCTGGGCGGCCTACAATCCCGCGAATGGCACGCTCCACAAGGTATGGAGCGGCGGCATGCAATTCCGCGGGAAGGTCTATGACTTCGGCCAGCGCAATTCGATCACCCAGGGAACGACCTATCATCTTTTAGAGAAGGCGACCGTCCTCTCTGCGACGAATGAATCCTCCCTCCCGCCGGGATGGGCCGCGACCGGCATCTCCACCGGGGCTTCCGCATGGACCTTCACGGGAGGCGGTTCGGTACTGTCCTCCCCCGCCGTGGACCTCACGCGCCAGGACAACGTCATACTCGCCTACCAGACACCGGGCGGAAACAACCGTCTGCTGGTGGACGTCTCCACGGACGACGGTGCTACATGGGCAGCGCAGCAATGGATCTCCGTCGATGCTCCCGGAGATGACGGACACCAGAAATTGCTAGCCGTGTCCGGAGAGGCAGTGCGGGTCCGCTTCCGCCGCAACAACACCGGAAACACCGCCACTCTCGCGGACGTGACACTCGCTGGGGACTACAAGGCCTGGAGCCTTTTCGATGAAGGGCAGACGACCTTTCCCGCCGTCGATTGGCGGGGTTATCTGCTGGTCGGCCAAACCGCGGGCATCTTGATACGCTACGATCTCGTGCTGCCAAACGGCCACAGGATCGCGGTGGAGGAAGGTCCGGAGGCCATGCCCGGTGCGAAACTCTCGCGGCAGTTCAAGATTCAGGGTCTTCCCGCGGGAACCCGCTTGTCCCTGGAGTTGGATGGCAGCGGCTATCACGCGAGCCATGTCGCCGGCACCGGAGCCGCTCTCCGGATTCAGGAGGCCGATACCTTTCTCGATTTCAACCAGGACGCGGAAGCGAGCCTGGAGACCACGTGGACCCCATGACTGCCGGATCGATCTTCATTGCGGGATTCGCGGTGCTCGCGGCTTCCTCCACGCTCTCCGCCCAGAGTCCCGCACTAAAGCCGGGCGTCACCGTGTGGCTCTACGAAACCGGCGAGGAGATGCGCGAGCTCCCGATGCTCGTGGATGGCCAAACGCCGAACATTTCTGACGACTTCGCCGCCGTCGATTTCTCCGGTCCTTGGGCCACCACCTACGGCGCGGCGCTGGAGAACCACTATTTCGGCCATGCCTGGGGCTACCTCCGCGTGGAATCCGCAGGCACCTACGAATTCCGCCTCACGAGCGACGACGGGGCGAAACTCTTCATCGGCGAGGACGCCGCGCTGGTGATCGCGAATGAAGAGCAAGGCCTGAGCAGCAACACGGCGACGCTGAACCTGCTCCCGGGTTCGTTCCCTTACTATATCGACTTCTATCAGAATGCCGGGGCTTCGCGCCTGCTACTGGAATGGAAGCCCCCCGGCGCGGAGGACTTCATCCCGATGCCCGGCGGTCCGCTCCAGACCGAAGAGGGACTCACTCATGTGACCTCCCCGGGCCTGAAGAACTACTACTATCAGGAAGGCGGCGGCGGCAGCGCCGGCGGTCCCGGAGATGGCCGACCGCTGGAAGGGGTGCATCCCAGCTACGACCTGGTCAACTTCCGCCCCGCAAACTTCCGGCCGGCGGTGGGCGGTATGGACTTCCTGCCTGACGGACGCCTGGCCGTGTGCACCTGGGACTCCACCGGCGCGGTGTATCTATTGGGGAATCTGAACGATCCTGGAGCCGTCACCGTCCATCGCTTCGCGGAGGGACTCGGAGAACCCCTCGGCCTGCGCGTGATCGACGGCATAATCCACGTCACGCAAAAGCAGGAGGTCACGAAGCTCCTCGACGTCGATGGGGATGACGTGGCGGATGAATATCAGGCCGTCGCGCACGGGTGGCCCGCCTCGTTCAACTACCACGAGTTCACCTTCAATCTGGTGAACAAGGACGGCTTCCTCTGGGTCACCACCTCGGTGCCTCTCCGCACCGGCAGCACGGCCTATCTGCCGGGCACACAGCCCGCCTTCCCCGTACCCCACGGCCCCGGTTCCCTGCTGAAGATCGACCCGGCGAGCCGCACCTGGGAGGCGGTTGCCCGCGGCCTGCGCACGCCCAACGGCATGGGCGTCGGCGTGGATGGAGAGCTTTTCGTCTCCGACAATCAGGGCGAGTGGCTCCCCTCCTCGCGGCTCAATCACCTAGCGCCTGGAAAATACTACGGCCATCGCGAAAGCCCGGGCGATACGGAGGACTACACGCGCCCCGCGCTCTGGCTGCCTCACGGAGAGGTCTCGAATTCGCCCGCCGAGCCGATCCTGATCCCCGGCGGCACCTATGCCGGTCAGATGCTCGTGGCGGAGCTCACCCACGGGGGCGTGAACCGGGTCTTCATCGAGAAGGTAAAAGGGCAGTATCAAGGGGCCGTCTTCCAATTCACCCAAGGACTGGAGTGCGGTATGAACCGCCTGGTCTGGGGTCCGGACGGTTCACTCTATGCCGGCGGCCTCGGGTCCGGTGGAAACTGGAATTGGAAGAACACCACTTCGGGCCTCCAGCGCCTGCGCCCGAACGGTCGCCTCACCTTCGAGATGAAGAGTGTTCGCGCGCGCGGGGACGGCTTCGTCGTCGAGTTCACACGGCCGGTTCCGTATGCGGTCGCTGCCACGCCAGAGAACTACGGGCTGCAAC
The DNA here is from genome assembly GCA_946885645.1 of uncultured Haloferula sp. Next base: position 1,462 of record CAMPGU010000285.1, on the reverse strand, counting down.
AATACCGTTACACGCCGGAAGCGACCTACGGCGGGCCCAAATATAATCAGGAAATCCTGGCCGTGGAGCGGGCGGACGTATCCACCGACCGCCGCAAGGTCTTCCTGAAAATTCCGGGATTGAAAACGGATCGTGTCCTTTCGCTACGGCTGAAGAACTTCGTCAGCGACGACAACCTCGCGCCGTGGGCCACCGAAGCATGGTACACGATCAACCAATTGCCCGACGAGCTCGGCGCGGACTTTGAAATCATGTCCCGACCTCCGGAACCGGAAAACCCGGTTCTCCCGGAGCAAACCTTCATCCGTGAAGCCGAAAACGCGTCCCTGAATGGGCCGCTGATCAACATCGAGCATCCCGGGTACAGCGGTTCCGGCTTTGCCGACTACGGCAACGCCATCGGCCAGACCATCACCTGGACGTTCGATGCCGCCCATGCGGGCACCCATCGCATCGCCTTCCGCTACGCGAACGGCGCAACGGACAGCCGTCCGCTTGCAATCCGCGTCAATGGCAGCGTGGTTTCCACCCCCGGCTTCGGTCCCTCAGGCGGCTGGGCCGTGTGGGCCTACACCCCCGCGGCGAATGTGCAGCTCGCAAAGGGGCCGAATATCATTTCACTCACATCCACGGTCCCGACCGGACCGAATGTCGATCACCTCGCCGTCACCGGTCCTCCGCCTCCGCCGCCGGGAGCCGTCAGCCTCTTCGATGGCACCGTCACTTCGTTGACGAACCACTGGAAGCGGGATGTGAATAGTGCCGCTCCGAACTGGACGGTCTCGAATGGTGCGCTGCAGGTCGGCCTCACACCGTCGCCGAACGATATTTCGACGATTACCGGCCTCAAGGACTTCAAGCTGCACCTCGAATGGCTCTCGCCCCCAGGCGGACTCGGCCAGCTCGGGGGAAACTCGGGGGTGAAGCTCCAGCGCAGCTACGAGATCCAGGTGCTGAATACCGCGCCTGGAACCGCTCCCGGCAGCGACACCGCCGGTGCGATCTATCTCCAGAAGGCAGCCGACAAGAACGCCAGCCTCGGTGCGGGTGCCTGGCAAAGCTACGACATCGACTTCACCGCCGCGCGATGGAGCGAGGGTCTCAAGATGGCGGATGCCCGGCTGACCGCGCGCTGGAACGGAATGCTCGTGCACGACGATGTGGCCATCCCGCAGCGCACCGGGGCCTCTCTGGCGGAATCGCCCGGATTGCACCCGCTACTTCTCCAGGCGCATGCCAGCGATGCAAGCGGACCGGTCTCCTTCCGTAATATCTGGATACTACCGAAGGATTCCTTTCCGGCCCAGTGGAATGACTGGCTTTCGGAGATGGCACTCGCGGACGATCAGCGGTCGGCCCTCGCGGATCCGGATCAGGATGGCCTGAACAATCTCTGGGAGTATGCCAGCGGAGGAAATCCGCTCGGCTCCGATCGCCGTGCTCCGGGAGGTGTGTCCCGGGT
>CAMPGU010000284.1 GCA_946885645.1 uncultured Haloferula sp. | reverse complement strand
TCGGGACCGCACGCGCGGCCGTTTCTGTTGCCGCCCCCGGATTTCCCGCTGGCGGGCCTGACAATTGCCATCGACCCCGGCCACATCGGCGGCCGCTGGGGGAAAATGGAGGAGCGCTGGTTCCAGATTCCGGGCAGCGGGGCGGTCCAAGAGGGGGACATGACCCTGAAAGTGGCCCTGCTGCTGAAGCCGCGGCTCGAGGCGCTAGGCGCGACCGTCTCGATGGTCCGGACCACGACGGAACCGGTGACCAAGATCCGGCCGGGGATGCTCCGGGAAGAAGCCGGGCAAAGCGCCGCCGGAGGCGATATTGCGAAACTGGCGGAGCGGCTATTCTACCGCACCGCGGAGATCCGCGCCCGCGCCGCGCTGGTGAACGAGTCGATCCGGCCGGACATCGTCCTGTGCCTCCACTTCAATGCCGACGCCTGGGGAGACCCGAACAACCCCACGCTCGTCCCCGGCAACCACTTCCACATGATCCTCAACGGCGGCTATACCGACCAGGAGGTAGCGCTCGAGGACCAACGGCACGATCTCCTGATGAAGCTGCTGCAAGGGGTTCATAGCGAAGAGAGAGGCCTCGCCGAGAGCGTGGCCGCCGTCTTTGTCGAGAAGACCGGCATGCCGCCCTATCTCTACGACCCCGCGGCCAAGAACTCCCGGAATGTCGGCGGAAATCCCTACCTCTGGGCCCGGAACCTCCTGGCAAACCGCCTCTACCGCTGCCCGGTGGTTTACTTCGAGCCCTACGTCATGAATTCGATCGAAGATCACGCCCGGATCCAGGCGGGCGATTACGAGGGGCTCCGGGAGGTGGCGGAAAAGGCCAGGCCTTCCATCTTCCGCGAGTACGCCGAGTGTGCCGCCCTGGGGCTGGAGCGCTACTACCGGACGAAGAGGATTCCCGATTGAGCCAAGATCTCTGTCATTCCCCCATTCCCGGGATAGGCAAGCGAGCGCGGGTACGTTCTTCTGGAACGATGCTCAGAGCCGTCCTCCTCCTCTCCGCCCTCGCCGCGCCGATCCATGCGCAGGATGGCGGCCAGCTTTACACCCTCTATTGTTCCGCCTGCCACGGCACCGATGGCAAGGGGGCCACCGGCGGGCAGTTCCCGCCCTTGGCAGGAAGCGATTGGGTGCAGGGGGATCCCGCGCGCGCGGTGAAAATCATCCTCCACGGCCTGCACGGCGAAGTGGAAGTGGACGGCCGCAAATTCAACCTCGAGATGCCGCCCCAAGGCGGCGTGCTGCCGGACGACCAGATCGCGGCGATCCTGACCTACGCGCGTTCGTCCTGGGGCAACAAAGCGGAAGCCGTCACCGCGGATTTCGTCAAAGCCACCCGGGACGCCACGACCGATCGGAAGGCTCCGTGGACGGCCGCCGAGATTCTCAAGCTTCATCCCCTGCCTCCCCCCGTCCCGCCGATCGCGAACCTGCTCTCCCAGGTTTACCCGGGCGAGTGGCAGCAGCTTCCGGATTTCTCCACGCTCAAGGCAGCGAACATCGAGGAAGAACATGCCGGCAAGATCAGCCTGAAGAAGGCCGGCTTCGTCGAACATTTCGGCATGGTCTGGCAAGGCGAGCTGGCCGTGTCTGAGACCGGCGAATTCGCTTTCCGCTTGGATGCCGACGACGGCGCGCGCGTGCTGATCGATGGCAAGACGGTGGCCGAGGTGAAGGGTGTCGGTCCCATGGACGGCAGTCGGGCGAAGGAAGGCGGCATCCAGCTTTCCGCCGGTGTCCACAAGATCCGCGTCGAATACTTCGAATACAAGGGGAACGAGGGCATCGCCTTGGCTTGGAAGGGTCCGGGCATCCCCCGCTGGAAGAGCCTCTCCGAAGCGCCGATGCCTGGAGGACAAGAGCCGATTCCGATCCTGCCGCAGAACGGCCGCGCCGTGGTTTACCGCAACTTCATCGAGGGAGTATCCCCCCGCGCCATCGGGATCGGATTCCCGGGCGGGGTGAATCTCGCCTACGACGCGGACAAGCTGGGGCCGGCCCTGGTATGGACGGGCAATTTCATGGACGGATCCCGCCATTGGATCGACCGCGGCCAAGGCAATCAGGCACCCGCCGGGGAAAATGTCGTGAAACTGAGCGGCTCTTCCGCTCTGCCGGAGGAAGCACGGTTCCGGGGTTACAAGCTCGATCCGGCCGGGAATCCCACCTTCTCGGTTCAGATCGGCACGCATTTCCTGCACGATTCATGGAAGGCCGCGACATCAGATGGCCGACCCGGCCTCCAACGCACTCTGACCCTCACAGGACAGGGCGAAACCGTGAAAATCCCGCTGGGTAGCGGCGTCCGCGGGAAAGACGGAACGTATCAGATGGATGACCGGTTGATTGTCACGGTGAGTGGAGGCGAGCTCCTCCCCATGAACGGTGGCGCTGGCGTGACGCTCTCTCCCGGAAAACCCGTCACCCTCTCCTACCAGTGGAAGTGATTTCCCGCTCCTCTTCCCCGAATCTCCGTCCTGCTTCTACCGGCTCCACCATTACTCCCATGTCACCTTCGGTTCGCTTTTCATCCATCGGTACGCTGCTGCTCGCTTGCGCGGGAATCGCACATGCCCAGCAGCAATCGGATTTCTACGTCCGGGAGGAGATCCCCCTCCCCGCCGGAGAGGTGATGGAGCTCGGCTCCATCGCCCTGATGCCCGACCAGAAGATCGCGGTCACCTCGCGCCGGGGCGATCTATGGATCTGCACCGGTGCCTACGGGAGCGATCTTTCGCAGGTGAAATGGCAGAAGTTCGCGGAAGGCCTGCACGAACCGCTCGGCATGTTTTGGAAGGACGGCTGGCTCTACCTCACCCAGCGTCCGGAAGTCACCCGCATCAAGGACAGCGATGGCGACGGGCGCGGCGATGTCTTCGAGACGATCAATTCGGACTGGGGAATCAAGGGCGACTACCACGAGTACGCCTTCGGCTCGGACGCGGATAAGGAAGGCAATATCTGGACCGTCTTCTGCCTCACAGGTTCCTTCACCGCCGATTCTCCCTGGCGCGGGTGGTGCATGCGCATCACGCCGAAGGGCGAGATGATCCCCACCTGCTCCGGAATCCGCTCGCCCGGCGGCATCGGGTTCAATGCGGAGGGAGACGTTTTCTACACGGACAACCAAGGCCCATGGAACGGGTCGTCCTCGCTCAAGTGGCTCAAGCCGGGCTCCTTCCAAGGCAACCCGCAGGGAAACAAGTTCTACGCGGAAACGACCGCGATCGGGAAGCGTCCGGTGGAACCGAACGACAAGTCCCGGATCATCACCGAGCGCAAGCGCATTGCGGAATTCGTGCCGCCCGCCGTGGTCTTCCCGCACGCGAAAGTCGGCCACTCGCCATCCGGGATCGTGGCAGACACCACGGGAGGGAAATTCGGCCCGTGGGAAAAGCAGCTCTACGTGGGCGAGCAAACGAAGTCGGAGGTGCAACGGGTCTGCTTGGAAAAGGTGAATGGCCTCTATCAGGGGGCCGTGTTTCATTTCCTCAGCGGATTCGAGGCCGGCATCGTGCCGATCCGGCAGGGGGAGGACGGCACGATCTTCGTCGGCGGCACCAACCGCGGCTGGGGCTCCAGCGGAAGCAAGGCCTTCACCTTCGAGCGCGTGCGCTGGACCGGCAAGGTGCCGTTCGAGATGCACGCCATCTCCGCGCTGAACGACGGCTTCGAAGTCAGCTTCACCGCGCCGGTAGACCCGGAGACCGCGGGCGATCCGGCATCCTACGCCATGAACGCCTGGACCTACATCTATCAAGCCGAGTACGGCTCACCCGAAGTGGACAAGGTGACGCCGAAGATCACCTCGGTTTCAGTCTCGCCCGATAAGAAGAAGGTCCGCCTGAAGGCGGATGGCCTCGTCCAGGGCCACGTCCATCACATCGAGGCGAAGGGTGTGAGATCCGCGGCCGGCGCGAAGCTGTGGCATCCCCAAGGGTGGTACACGCTCAATGAGATTCCAAGATAGCTGTCTAGTTGCCACCCTTGGCCCAAGGACCATCTCTCAAAGGCTCAGGATTCGCCGGAAACCCACTCCAAGCGATCTGCGGCATTCCCCGTCAATGCAGCCTGAAGCAGAAATTTTTGAAGCTGATCTGGGTGACGGGGATCACGCCTTCGTCGTTCAACTTCCGATCGCGCCGTATGGAGAAACCCTATTCGTCGCTCCCGATAACAGATCCGAATCGGAAGCGTTACTTAAAGAACTTTCCTCCCACTGGGCTGCACTATGGCCAAAAATCCTGGAGAAACTTGAGAAAGAAATTGCTGACTACGGGGTGGAGGCGACCTTGGCCGAAGATGCTTTCTTCGCAGAGGTCAGTCGCTTGAATCGGCGGAAATACATGGCTGACAAAGCCGATATCTTCCTCCGCTTGGAATTGGACGAACCCCCGCTTTGGGATTCGTATATCAAGGGTGATGATCTGGTTCATTTCCAACCGGTCTTCTAACGTTCTCGGGACTTGATTTGCGCTTGGGGACAACCGGCCCCTAGCCTCCCGCCGCGAAAAGGACTGCCCGGACGAAATTCCATTCCCATCACGACATCGAGGGAATCTCCCGCAGCTACTATATCAAGCCGATCAGCTACCCCCCGCGGGGTCGCAGCAACCAACCGCCCCCTCCATGCCCGATCTCCTCCTCTGCGGCCACGGCTATCTCGGCCAAGCGATCTCCCGGGATTTCAAAGCCGCGGGCTGGAACGTGGTCTCGCTTTCCCTCTCCGGCGGGGAGGACTCGCTCGCCTGCGACATCAGCTCCCGCCCGGCGCTTGAGAACCTGGTGCTGCAGCCGGACCTGGTGGTCCACTGCGCCTCCTCAGGCCGTGGGGGACCGGAGGCCTACCGCGCCGTCTATTTGGAGGGCTGCCGTAATCTGCTGGGCAGATTTCCGGACGCCCCCCTGCTCTTCACTTCCAGCACCTCGGTCTATGCGCAGACGGATGGCTCCGAGGTCACGGAGGGAAGCCCTGCTGAACCGGCCCAGGAAACCGGGCGAATCCTGCGAGAGGCGGAAGACCACGTGCTCTCGCGGGGCGGCATCGTAACCCGTCTTTCGGGGATCTACGGGCCCGGGCGTAGTGTGATCCTCAAGAAATTCCTGGCAGGAGAGGCCGCGCTGGAGGAGGACGGACGCCGCTACCTCAATCAGATCCATCGCGACGACGCTGCTGCCGCCATTCTCTCGCTCGCGGAGATGGCCCTAAGCCGGGCGGAGTCCGCACAGGGGGCGATCTACAACATCTCCGACTCCCGTCCTCTTTCCCAAGCAGAATGTTACCGCGCTTTGAGCGAGCTCTTCCACCTTCCTTTCCCGCCC
>CAMPGU010000283.1 GCA_946885645.1 uncultured Haloferula sp. | reverse complement strand
CTTCTTTTCTAGACATCCTTCGTTAAGCAATCGTCGATCCTTGCTGTTTGCCTGAAGAATATCCGCTTCATGACAGTCTATGCGTCTGCATGCATGCTCCCTCCCTGCCCCGGTTGTGGTTTCTCCATTCAAAGGCCTTCTGGCTGGGGCTGCTGGTGACAGGGTTCCTTGTCTGGCTGACGATCGATTCGCACATCAATACCTCCCTCATCCGGACCATCCACCGCGGCTCATGGAAGGACTGGTCATCTGAAAACACCATCCGGGGAGGGGTTCCGGACGAGTCCGGCTCGTGGATGCTGGGGCTCTCTGCCGGCGCGGTCGGTGCCACATGGCTGGATGAGCTGGCCGCGAATTGCAGTTATGTGGGCACCGACGAACGGGGAAAAGCGGATCCCCGGCTTCGCAAGGTCTGGCTTCCGGAACTCGAAAACCGGAAGGATCCGGTCATGCGGGTGCGCGGAGCCTACCTCCCCACCTGGCTCTTCCTGGTCGCCTGGCTGGGAATCTGGGTGCGGCTGCTTGCGAGATCGAGAAACAGGCACAGCTCCTACCTCTCCCCGAAAGCTTCCCCGGCTCCCTGAGCCTTCGCACTTGCCACCCTGCCCCCCGGTTTTCACAGTCCGCCCCGTTCATGAGCGACGCCCACTCTTCTCCGCATCAGGTCTGCATTGCCGGGACCGGCAGCTATGTGCCCGAGAGGATCCTCACGAACGCCGAGCTCGAAAAGATCGTCGAGACTTCCGACGAGTGGATTGTCGCCCGGACGGGCATCCGGGAGCGCCGGGTCGCCGCCGAGGGTGAATTCACCTCCCACATGGCGGCGAAGGCCGGGCAGCGGGCTCTGGAACAAGCGGGACTGGAAGCTTCCGAAGTGGAGCTGATCATCGTGGCAACCATCACGCCCGATACCCTGACGCCCGCCACCGCCTGCTATGTGCAGCAGCAGATCGGTGCCCTGGGGGCCGTGGCTTTCGATATTTCCGCCGCCTGCTCGGGATTCCTCTATGCGATGAAAATCGCGAAGCGCCTGATCTCGGACGGTGCCTTCAAGAACGCGCTGATCATCGGTGCGGAAAAGCTCTCCTCGTTCATCAATTGGGAGGACCGCACGACCTGCGTTCTTTTCGGCGACGGAGCCGGAGCCGCGGTGCTGCGGCGGGCCGCGCCGGAGGAAGGCTCGATTGTCGCGACCGAGATGGGCACCGACGGGCGACTGACCCACCTGCTGAACATCCCCGGCGGCGGCTCGGCCTGCCCGATCACGAAGGATAATGCCGACCAGCGCTTGGCGAGCCTGTCGATGATGGGCAAGGAAGTCTTCAAACACGCGGTGAACCGGATGAAGGAATCCGCCGAGCTCGTCATCGAGCGGGCGGGCCTGAAAGCGGAGGACATCGCGCTGGTGGTGCCGCACCAGGCGAATCTACGGATCATCGATGCCATCGCGGACCGCCTCGCCGTCCCGCGGGAGCGGGTCTTCGTCAATCTCGAGAAATACGGGAATACCTCCGCTGCCGCCGTCGCGATCGCCCTGGATGAAGCGAATCGTTCCGGCGCGATCAAGCGCGGGGATCATGTGGTCCTGGTGGTTTTCGGCGCGGGGCTGACCTGGGCCGCCGCCGCGGTGAGATGGTGAAGGCCGGATGCGGGACAGGCGCGTTTCCTGCTTTCGCGGGGCGCGTCACGACGCTTTACGAGGGGAAAGGCAGCTCCTAGCGTCCGTTTCAAGCTCCGTAAAACACCACTGCATGTCCCATCGTACCGCTCCCGTCGATACCGACCGGATGCCGCCCGGCATCCCCTACATCATCTCGAACGAAGCCGCGGAGCGATTCTCCTTCTACGGGATGCGGACCATCCTGGTGATCTTCATGGCGAAGTATCTCTGGCTGATGGATGGCAAGGGCGGGACCCCGATGAGCAATGCGGAGGCGACGGAGCACTACCACTCCTTCGCGGCGTGGGTCTATTTCACGCCGCTCTTCGGCGCCCTCCTCAGTGATATTTTCCTAGGGAAGTACCGGACCATCATCGTCCTTTCCGTCGTTTACTGCCTCGGGCATGCCGCCCTGGCATGCATGGGGATGTTCGGTCAGTCGCAGTGGTGGCTCTTCGCGGGGCTCGCGCTGATCTGCCTGGGCTCCGGCGGCATCAAGCCCTGCGTTTCCGCCCACGTGGGGGATCAATTCGGCTCGCGGAACTCCCACCTGATCACGCGGATCTACAATTGGTTCTACTTCTCCATCAATCTCGGCTCCTTCGTCTCGACGCTGCTCACGCCGTGGCTGCTGCAATGGTACGGGCCGCACTGGGCCTTCGGCGTGCCCGGGGTGCTGATGGCGATCGCGACCGTGCTTTTCTGGATGGGGCGGAACAAGTTCGTCCACGTTCCCGCAGGCGGGCTCAAGTTCTTCCGCGAGCTCTTCTCACGGGAGGGCCTGTTCGCGCTGGCCAAGCTGATCCCGCTCTTCCTTTTCATCGCCGCCTTTTGGGCGCTTTACGATCAAACGGGATCCTCATGGGTCTTCCAAGCCGCGCAGATGGATCGGAATTTCCTGGGGACCACTTGGCTGGAGTCCCAGATCCAGGCGGTCAATCCGATCCTGATCCTGACCTTCATCCCGCTTTTCACCTTCGCGGTGTACCCCGCGATCGGCCGCGTCTTCCGCCTGACGCCGCTGCGGAAGATCGGCATCGGCTTCGTGCTGATGGTGGCGACTTTCGGCCTTTCGGCGCTCATCCAGACATGGATCGACGGCGGAGGGAAACCGTCCATCGGCTGGCAGTTCCTCGCTTACGCGCTCATCACGGCATCGGAGATCATGGTCTCCATCGTCGGGCTGGAGTTCGCCTACACGCAGGCGCCGAAGAACATGAAGTCGATGATCATGTCCCTCTATTTGCTGTCGGTATTCGTGGGGAACATGCTCACCTCGCGGATCAATCACCACATCCAGATTCCCAGCGCGGCCGCGGAGCAACTGGACGCCGCGATCGCGAGCCTGCCGGCCGGATGGCAAAGGGACCCACGCACCGTGATCCTCGGCGGCTACGACGGCGTCACCGGCAACGAGGACGACTTCATCGCGAGGCTCGAGAGCGGTGCCATGGATGAACTGGAGATCCCGGGACAGGCTGCATACCAGCGGGCGGCAGGCACCGTGCAAAGCGCTGCACGCGAGGCGGGCGACCGGCTCGATTCCACGGCCGAAATCGGGGATCTGGGCAAGGACGCGTGGGGCAATGCGATCCGCTACGAAATCATCGACGCGGGTTCATTCCGCATCATGAGCGACGGCCCCGACCGCACCCCCGGCACCCGATGGGACCAAGGGCTGACCGTCACGATCCAGAAGCCTGCCGCAACCGAGGAGGATCGCTCCTGGCTTGCCCGGCGCAAGGCGGCGCTGGGACTCCAGGAAGCCAAGGCGGTCACCGAAACGACTTACACGGCGAAGGCGTTCTCCGGCGGGCAAACCAAACTGGAGGGAGCGGAGTATTTCAAGTTCTTCACCTGGCTGATGCTCGGCACGACGGTGCTGTATATTCCCTTCGCCCTCGCCTACCGGCCGAAGACCTACTTGCAAGACTGACGGACGGGGCCTTATCACCTGCGCGCGTGCTGACCGATTCCCACTGCCACCTCGCGAGTCACAAGTTCGATCGCGAGGAAATTTCCACGCTCATCGCCCGTGCCCGCGAAGCAGGGGTGACACGGATGGTCAGCCTGGTGACGGGGCTCGATGATCTGCAGGCCAATCTGGAGATCGCCCGTATCCATCCGGAGGTCGCCGTCTGCATCGGCATCCACCCCTGCGAAGTTCACGAGGCACCGGACGATGCCATCGGCCATCTGCGCCCGCATGCCTCCGATCCGAGCGTGTGCGGGATCGGCGAGACCGGCTTGGACTACTACCACCCGGCTCCGGAGGGATGGGACGAGGAAAGCTTCCGCAACCGGCAGCGCGCGTTCCTCGACGCGCACTTCGAACTCGCGCGGGAAGCCGGCCTGAACGTGGTGATCCACACGCGCGACAAGAGCGGCGACGCCTCCTTCCGCGATGCCCTCGCTATCTATAAGAGGCACGCGGAAAAGGTGCGCGCCGTCTTCCACTGCTTCATCGGCCCGGAAGAGAATGCCCGTGAAGTGCTTGCCCTCGGCGGTCTGGTGTCTTTCGGCGGGGTGATCACCTTCAAGAATGCGCCGGAGGTACTTGCCGTGGCGGCGGCCCTGCCCGACGGAAGCTTCATGCTGGAGACCGACTCGCCCTACCTCGCCCCGATGCCGCATCGCGGAAAGCGCAACGAACCCGCCTACGTCCGGCACGTCGCCGAACATCTCGCAACCGCCCGTGACGAGTCTCTGGATCGATTGGCTGCGGCGACGACGGCGAACGCATTGGACTTCTTCCGATTCCCGCGTTGATTCGTTCCGGCACAATTGAACGAACCTGCTTCGCTGTTTCGTTTTCCACCCGGCGCGTCGGTGCTTTCCAAGCTCGCCGCCGCTTGTTAATCCTGCCAAGCCAAATCCATGAGTCCGACACGCTACCTCGTCCTCGCAACCGCCGCCGCCACCCTTTCCTCCTGCTCGTTCTTCAAGAAGGGCGAAGAGAACTACGACACCGCCGGCGGAGAAGCGGGCTACGATACTTCAAATCCGTACGGTGTGCCGGGTGAAGGCTCCGCCGAGTCCGTGCCCTATCAACCGGTCAACCCTCCTGCCGATAATCCCACCTATTCCCAGGCAGCCTACGAAGAAAGCGGTGCAGGTGCCGCGGGCGCGACCCCCGTGGCTCCGGAAGCCTCCACTCCTGCAGCCGCCAGCACCACCCACACCGTGGTGCGCGGAGATACCCTTAGCGGCATCGCCCGCTCCTATGGCACAAGCGCCGCCGCGATCAAGCAGGCCAACGGCATGACCAGCGACACGGTGGTGCTTGGCAAGCAGCTCGTCATTCCCGGCTCGTCCGGCCCCGTCGCCAGATCGGTGCCCGCCGCCGGCGGAAAAACTCACCAGGTGGTGGCAGGCGACACGCTCGCGAAGATCAGCCGTAAATACGGAGTGAGCATCGAAGCCGTGAAGCAAGCCAACGGCATGAAGTCCGACACCGTGGTGCTCGGCTCGAAGCTGCGCATCCCTTGACCCTCATGTCGCTCTCCGGAACGCTCCGAACCGCGGTGCTGCTGCTAGGTACCATCGCGGCCGTCGCGCAGGAACCGGAGGCGAAGCTGGAAGGGGATGGGCTTGATTCCCTCCCCCCGAAGAAGGCCGCGCTCGAACGCATGCTGTCCGAGCGCGGTACTCCGGCGGAACTGGAAGCCGCGATTGCCAGGGCGCGCGGACTCGGTGCCGGGGAAC
>CAMPGU010000282.1 GCA_946885645.1 uncultured Haloferula sp. | reverse complement strand
CCCATAAGAAATGCGAATAGCTCCGTTTTCAACCTACGATTTCACAAATGGCTCCGTTTTCGTCATTCTCCGCGGCGCAACCCCGACTCCACTTCCATGGTGAAACCCCAGATGACGACCACCGGCGGCAATCCGATCGCCGATAACCAGAACTCCCTTTCAGCCGGCCCGCGCGGCCCGCTGCTGCTGCAGGACTATCAGTTGATCGAGAAGCTGGCGCACCAGAACCGCGAGCGCATCCCCGAACGGGTGGTGCATGCCAAGGGCTCCGGGGCCTTCGGCACCCTGACCATCACGCATGACATCACGAGCTACACCAAAGCCGCCGTCTTCTCCCAGGTGGGCAAGAAGACGGACATGCTGCTGCGTTTCTCGACGGTGGCCGGCGAACGCGGCGCGGCGGATGCCGAGCGCGACGTGCGGGGCTGGGCGCTGAAGTTTTACACGGAGCAGGGAAACTGGGACCTGGTGGGGAACAACACGCCGGTGTTCTTCGTACGGGACCCGCTCAAGTTCCCGGATTTCATCCACACGCAGAAGCGCCACCCGCGCACGAACATGCGCAGCGCGATCGCGATGTGGGATTTCTGGTCGCTCTCGCCGGAATCCCTGCACCAGGTGACGATCCTGATGTCCGACCGCGGCCTGCCGCTGAGCTACCGGCATACGAACGGCTACGGCTCCCACACCTACTCGCTGATCAATGCGGCGGACGAACGCTTCTGGGTGAAATTCCACTTCAAGACGCGCCAAGGCATCAAGACCATGACCAATGCAGAGGCCGAGCAGGTGATCGCGAAAGACCGGGAGTCCTCGCAGCGGGATCTCTACGAGGCGATCGAGCGCGGGGAATTCCCGCAATGGACCCTCCAGATCCAAGTCATGCGGGAAGAGGACGCCGAAAAGTGCTCCTTCAATCCCTTCGACCTCACGAAGGTATGGCCCCATGCGGAATATCCGGTGATGGACGTGGGCGTGCTGGAGCTGAACCGCAATCCGGAGAACTACTTTCAGGAGATCGAGCAGGCGGCCTTCTCGCCTTCGAACATCGTGCCCGGGATCGGCTTCTCGCCGGACAAGATGCTACAGGCGCGCATCTTCTCCTACGCGGACGCCCACCGCTACCGCGTGGGCACCTGGTACGAGGCGCTGCCGGTGAATCGGCCGAAGAGCACGGTGAACACCTACCACATGGACGGCCCGATGAACTTCATGGAGCCGAAATCGAGCAACGCCTACTACGAGCCGAATTCGATGGGCGGAGCGGTGGAAAGCGACCGCTTTGCCGAGCCACCGCTGAAGATTTCCGGTGATGCGGACCGCTGGAACCACCGCGACGGCAACGACGACTACACGCAACCGGGGAATCTTTTCCGCCTGATGAGCGGCACGCAGAAGCAGCAGCTCTTCAGCAACATCGCGGAGGCGATGCAGGGCGTGCCCCGCGAGATCATCGACCGCCAGCTCGGTCATTTTCACAAGGCGGACCCTGCCTACGCGGCGGGCGTCGCCAATGCCCTGAAGATCGAGTGGGAGGCAAGCGGCGCTTATCCCAACGAACCGGCCCTCGCCTGATTTCGGCCCTCTCTCCCCAAGAGACCCGCGGGCGGCGGATCCCCTCCGCCGCCCGCACCACCTTTTCAAACCCATGACACTTACCGCGGAAGAAGAACAACGCTACGCCGAGCTCCAGCGCATGGCTCTGGAAGCAGCGCGCGGCGGCGACCGGGAGACGCTCGAACCGATGCTGAACGCCGGGATGCCCGCCTCCCTGCGGGATGAAAAGGGCAATAGCCTGCTGATGCTCGCGGCCTATCACGGCCACGGGGACCTGGTGAAACTTCTACTCGCGGGCGGGGCCGATCCCGATGCCCGCAACGACCGTAGCCAGACGCCTCTGGCCGGAGTGGCCTTCAAGGGGCACCTCGATATCGCACGGGTGCTGCTCCAAGGAGGGGCAGATCCCGTGGCAGATCAGGGTGGCGGCCGCACTCCGGTGATGTTTGCCGCGATGTTCGGGCACCTGGAGATGGTGAAGCTGCTGGAGCAGGCGGCCGTGGAAAAAGGCTGGAGGAAGGCTTCACTCGGGTGGCTGGCCCGGATCATGGCGATCCCGCGCGCCTTGCTTTTCCGGAGGCGGGCGCGACTGATCATGGCGGGGCCGTAGTTACTGTCCCTTTGCGAAAACCAGCCGTCCCCACTTCTCCGGCGCGTGCATGTTGATCTCGCCCTGGGGGCTCCAGACCCAGTTGTCCTCCGGATGCTCGGTCCACGGGATCTTGGTTCCGTGGGCAGGGATGCGGACGTATCTGCCGTCCTCTATCGCGTGCTTCCACTGGACGCGGGAGAAATTGATGCGCCAGACTTCGCCGGGTTGCGGTGAGGAGACAGCGCCACCCCGGTAGCGGGCGAGGTCTTTCCAAGGGATCGCAACTTCGACGGTCCAGCCGGTGTCCTGATCGGAGGGATTGCCGAGAGTGCCCTGGATTTTGACGGCGCTCTTGAGACCCGGGAGATTGGTGCCGAGTTCCGCGGTGCCTCCCTTGTTATAGGGTTTGTCGAGGGTGAGTTCCCAGATGGTGCCGAGCGCGTTGATCTCGAACTCGTAGTAGTTCAGGCCGTCGCCGTCGGGATCGAGGAACATTTCGAAGTCGTTGTCCTGATAGATGACGGCGTTCTTCTCACGGAGAGTTCCCCAGACATGGGGTTCCGAAAGCTCCGCGGCGACGAAAAGGGCTTCCGCCGTGCGCAACATCTTCGCGCGCGTGCGGAAGCGGGGTTTCGCGTGACCCTTCCCGCGGATATCGATGAAGTCCGCGGTCCAGGCGGCCTTTTCCCAAGCGGCGTCGGAAAGGTCGCCATCCACCTCGGGAGCCATTCTTGAAAACGGGCACTCGTAGGAGAGCGGTTCGGCCGCGGCGATGGTGACGAAGAGGGGGAAGAGCGGCACTTTCATGGCGAGGGAGCGGGTCAATCGATTGCAAGGCGACACGAAACGCCCCGGAGTGGGAAGGCGGGAGCGCGAAAATCGGCAGCCGGGCGTAGGCGCGGTGGTGACACCGCGGGAGTGGTTGGTGAGTGACTTCGTTCTCTGGGGATGAAGCGGGCCCTCCTCACCGCGTTCTCACGAACGCGCCTACGTAAAAGGGCGGAATCGATCGATACTTCGTAGGCGTGGTGATGACACCGCGGGAGTGGTCAGCGGGTGACTTCGTTCTCTGGGAATGAAGCGGGCCGTGCCTTTTTTGGATTCGACGGGGCGAGCGGTCCGCTTGCAGTCTTGCCGCATGAGCTTGAAGTCGTTCGCGTGCGTATTGGCAGGACTGCTGGCGGGCGGTCTCGCGGAGGCGAAGCCGCTGCGGGTGCTGTGCTACAACTTGCGCTACATCACTTCCGGCGACCAAGGGGAGCGGGCATGGACGGCCCGGCGGGACCAAGCGGCGGAGCTGATCCAGGACGATGCGGCGGACATCGTGGGCATTCAGGAAGGCCTGCCGCAGATGATGGACGATCTGGCCGACCGGCTGGACGAATACGCGGTGATCGGAGTGGGGCGAGAGGACGGGGTCGATCAGGGCGAATACGCGGCGATCCTGGTGAAGGCGGACCGTTTCCGGGTGCAGGAATCCGGGACCTTCTGGCTTTCGGACACGCCCGAGATTTGCAACTCCTGCACCTGGGGCAACACGGTGACGCGCATCTGCACCTGGGCGAAGCTCTACGACCGGGAGACGAAGCAGACCTTCCACTTTTTCAATACGCACCTCGACCACGCCTCGCCGGAAGCGCGGCAGAAGGGAACGGAGCTGATCCTAAGCCGGATCGCGCAGCGGAAGCCGGAGGGGCCGGTAATCTTGACGGGGGATTTCAATGCGCCGGAAACCGATCCCCTGCATGCGGCGATCAAGGGGGCGGGCCTCGCCGACGTGTGGCGGACGGCCAATCCGGATACGCCGCCGGAGGAATCGGGAACCTTCCACGAATTCACCGGGGTCACTAGCCGGGCGCGGATCGACTTCGTTTATGCGACCCCGGATTTGAAGATCATTGACGCGGCGATCGTGCGGAGCTCCTTGAACGGGAACTACCCTTCCGATCATTTCCCGGTAAGGGCGACGCTGCAGTGGTAAGCCAAGGAGCGCAGCGACGGTGAGCTGCCGCTACAGGGCTTTTTCGATCGCTGCGGTCACTTCGGGGCTGTCGGGTTTGGCCTGCGGCTCGAAGCGGGCGAGCGGCTTCCCGTCCTTGCCGATGAGGAATTTCCCGAAGTTCCATTTCACGTCGCCGGGGAACACTCCATTTTCGCCGGTGAGGGCGGCATAGAGCGGGTGCTGCTGCTCGCCCTTCACGTGGACCTTTTCCATCAGGGGGAAGCTGACGTCGTAGGTGTCCTTGCAGAAGTTCCGGATTTCTTTCTCGGTGCCCGGTTCCTGACCGCCGAAGTCGTTGCAGGGAAAGGCAAGGATCACGAAGTCCTTCTTACGATACTCATCGTAGATCTTCTCAAGCGCCTCGTACTGCGGGGTGAGCCCGCACTTGGATGCGGTATTCACCACGAGCACCACCTTTCCCTTGTAGTCCGCCAGGCTGGTCTCTTTCCCGGTGATGGTTTTGAAGGGAATGGCGGCAAGGTCGGCGGCACCGGCAGTGGCCAGGGCGCACAAGGAGAGGAGGAGTTTCCGCATGGTGGCAAAAGCCTAGCAGCCCCGCCGGCCGTGGCAACGGCCCTTTCCGCGGGCAAAGCCCCGCCCGTCCTGGAAATCAGCCGTACACG
The DNA here is from genome assembly GCA_946885645.1 of uncultured Haloferula sp. Next base: position 622 of record CAMPGU010000282.1, on the reverse strand, counting down.
CGGACGACACGCGGGGTGATGCCGGTGAGAATTTCCCATGCGATGGTGCCGGCTTTCGCCGCGACTTCATCCACGCGGATGTTCGGCCCGAACAGCTCGACCTCATCGCCCTCCGCGACATCGCTACCGGTCACATCGACCATGATCTGGTCCATGGTCACGCGCCCGAGTAGCGGGAAGCGCCGACCGCGAATGAATGCCTCCGCGCCATTTCCGGAGAGATGCCGGGGGTAGCCGTCCCCATAGCCGATGCCGACGGTGGCGACGCGGGTGGGCCGGGTGGTGACAAAGGCACGGCCGTAGGAAACGCCGTGGCCTGCAGGAAGCGTGCGCACCAGTGTGACGCGCGATTTCAGGCTCATCACGTTCTTCAGCTTCACCGGATGCCGGGGAAGCGGTGAAATGCCGTAGAGCATCAGGCCGGGGCGGGCGAGATTGCAGCTTTCCCGGTCGTAGCCGAGGAGGCCGGCGCTATTCGAGAGGTGACGCCAGCGGAAGCGCTCCGGCCCGCCGAGCGAGCGCAGGATTTCCGCATACTTGGCAAACTGGGCGCGGGTGAAATCCTCGTCCTCATCGGCGGAAGGCAAATGGGATCCGATGCCCTCGATCTCCAGATTCGGCA
>CAMPGU010000281.1 GCA_946885645.1 uncultured Haloferula sp. | reverse complement strand
TAGCCGCCGAAGTCCTTCGGATTCCGGGAGATCAGGAAGGCGGTCACCTCCGCGATTTGCTTGGGAGTGAGCATCTGGCCCCATGCCTGCATTTTCGCGCCGTTGAAACCCGGGGCCTCGGCGGGCGTGCCTTCATTGATCAGTTTGAAAATATCCATCGGAGCGGGGCCGTACTCCCAATGTCCGTCGGTAAGGGAGCGCCCGGGCAGCGGAATCTTGGCACCGCCGGCATCCAGGGTCGCGGTGAGATCGGCGGCATGGCAGGCCGCGCAACTCACGCTGTAGGTGGCTTCTCCCGCCGCCACGATGGAAGGGTCCTTCGACCACTGTTCCACGAGGGTCTTGTCATCGAGCGCCGCAAGGGTCTGCGCAAGTTCGGAATCCTTCTTTTCCTGAAGCGCGACCACCTCCGACACGATCTTCTCCTGATCCGTCCTGAAGCTACCCGTATAGTAATAAATCACCCAGTAGGCGACGAACCAAGCGACACCTCCGTAGAAGGTGAAAAGCCACCAGTTGGGCAACTTCTGGTCGAACTCCTGGATGCCGTCGAACTCGTGCTCGCGGAGGATTGTCTCGCCCTTTTCCTTGGCATACTTGCCGCGTTTGATCTCGGGGTTCATGAGGGAATGTCAAGGTTCACGGGATTCGTCCAGGGGCAGATGCGCCATCCGCTCGCGGTCCGGCCGCCGCATGAAGACAGCCCGCATGCTGGTGCCCAGAAACACCAGGAACAGGATGCCGAAGGCGATCATCGGCACAATGGAAGCCCAATCTTCCAGGATAACGCGTTTGAACATGGCCAGGAGGTTTCAAGTGATGAGGATGACAACCGGGGGCGGGAGGAGGCCGGACGTGTTTCAGGATCTGCAAGATCCACCGGCAGGCTTTTCTCCCGCACCTTACTGCTCGCTTCCGGCATCCATCGGCGGATTCTATGGGTTGTCCGTGGTTGAAGTGGTTTTGCCGCCGTGGAAGTCCAACGACCGTCCGGTGAGGTTCCGGTAGCTATCGGGATCCAGCGGCACGCCCGAGGGCGGACCCTCCTTGCCGATCTCGTGGTAGGTCCCAACCTTTTGGACGTAGGCGATGAGCGCGACGACCTGCGACTCCGAGAAATGTCGGATCAGCTCCTCGGGGCTCTTGTCTTTCATCGGTTGGTAGCCCACCGGGGCGTCGCCCTCGAAGAGCGAGCGGGCGATGGCCATGCCTTGCTCCCGGGCTTGCTGGTCGATTTCATCTTTTGACCAGGCCGGGAAGGGGACACCGAGACGGCGCTGCACCGCGATCTTCGTCGGCAGGGACTTGAAGTCGGTCTTCTTCTCGAAGAGCCAGGGATAGGGCGGCATATTAGAGTCCTCGCTCGCCCAGCGGGGGTTCTGGAAATGAAACCAGTGCCACTTGTTGTCGCGCTTGCCCGCGCGCACGTGGGTCGAGCCGCTGACCAGCGGGCCGCCCTCGCGGGCCAGGTCGGGACCGGTGCGCTTGGAGCCCCATTGGTAGGGGTGGTCGTAGAGCGACTCGCCGAGGTGGGAAAAGTCATCCTTCACCCCCGCGCGACCGTAGCGCATCACGTCCGGCATCAGCGTGCGGATCATCTGCGAATGGCAGTTGTAGCAGCCCTCACTCACGTAGAGGTCGCGGCCGGCCAGTTCGAGCGGGGTATAGAGTTCCTGCAAGCGGCCCTCGATGTTCTTCTCCCGGTTCACCAGCAGCGAGGGAACGATCTGCACTGCGCCGCCGATCGCCACGGCGATGAAAACGAGCAGCGTGAAGGGCAGGTAGTTCCGCAGCAGGCTTTCGTGCCAGTGGTCCCACACATGGGCCTTGTTCCGGAACGTTTTGACCGCCTTCACCGTGAGAATGACGACTGCGAGCAGCGCTGCCTTGTCGGCATGGGGCGGGAGGAAGAACCACAGGACTACGGCGGTGATGCCGAGCACCGCGTAGGCCACCGGGTCGTTCACCAGCGCCTCGCCGAGCCGCATGCGGTCGTGCCCTTTCACCGGAATCACGACCTCCACGGTTTCGTCTTCGGCCCTTCCCGAACGGGCGGTCTTGAAGACATTGACCGCGCAGAGAATGAAGCCGATCAGGTAAAGGGTGCCGCCGATCGAGCGGAGGATGTAGGGGAGCTGGATCGCCTTGAGCGTCTCCACGAATTCATATTTGAGCGTGGTGCCTCCCTCCGCGACCTCGCCCAGCATGAGGCCCTGCATGATGCCGGCGGTCCACATCGCGGCGACGTAGAGGAGGATGCCCACCAGACCGATCCAGAAGTGCATGTTTGCCCAGCCCTGCGACCATAATTTGGTGCGCCAGAGCTTCGGTGCGAGCCAGTAGAACATCCCCGCGGCCATGAAGCCGTTCCAGCCCAAGGCCCCGGCGTGCACGTGCCCGATCGTCCAGTCGGTGTAGTGGGAGAGCTGGTTGACGGCGCGGATCGAGAGCAGCGGCCCCTCGAAGGTGGCCATGCCGTAGAAGGTGATACCCGCGGCGAAAAACTTGATCACCGGGTCGGTCCGCAGCTTCGCCCATGCTCCGCGCAGGGTCAGCAGGCCGTTCAGCATACCTCCCCATGAGGGGGCCCAGAGCATGAGCGAAAACAACATGCCCAGCATCTGCAGCCAGCGCGGCAGAGCCGTGTTCAGCAGGTGATGGGGCCCGGCCCAGATGTAGATGAAGACCAGCGACCAGAAGTGGATGATCGAAAGCCGGTAGCTGTAAACCGGCCGGTTCGCCGCCTTCGGCAGGAAGTAGTACATGATCCCCAGGATCGGGGTCGTGAGGAAGAAGGCGACGGCGTTGTGCCCGTACCACCACTGTACCAGGCCATCTTGCAGGCCACCGAAGATCGGGTACGAGTGCAGCCACGAGGTGGGGATCGAGAGGTGGTTGACAATGTAGAGCATCGCCACTGTCACGATCGTCGCGATGTAGAACCAAAGGGCGACGTAGAGGCTCGGCTCGTTCCGCCGCGCGAGGGTCCAAAAGAAGTTGATCCCGAAGACCACCCACACGAGCGCCACCGCGATATTGATCGGCCAGATCAGTTCGGCATATTCCTTCCCGCGCGTGAGGCCGGCGGGGAGCGTGATGGCGGCAGACAGGATAATGAGCTGCCAGCCCCACATGTGGATCTTCGAGAGGAGATCTGAGGCCGTGCGCGTCTTGCACAGCCTCTGGGTGCTGTAATAGATGCCCGCGAAGGCCATGTTCCCCACGAAGGCGAAAATCACCGCGTTCGTGTGCAGGGGTCGCAGACGCCCGAAAGTGACATATTGGAGACCTTCTCCCTGGAAGAGGCCGAAGGTGATCGCTTCGAGGAACTTTCCGTTCATCTGCCACCAGGAGAGCTGGGTGGCACAGAGGACGCCTACCAGCATGCCCACGATCCCCCATACGATGGAGGCGATCATGAACTGCCGTACCGTGCGGTCGTCGTAGCGGATGGTGGTGGTCGTTGAGCTGGCGGCGTTCATTTCGGAAAAGGCGTCTCGTCGTCGAAGGGCAGGAGCGAATCACGCTCGGGCGAGGAATGGCGGGAACGGCGGAACTCGCCCGCAAAGCAAAAGATGAAGATCCCGGCAAGGCAGGAACTCACCAGTATCGTGAGGGCGATGACGTTCATGTCGGGGTGAGGTTGCGCCGCCCCGGGCGGGCCGTCGCCGCACCGCTTGCGGGAGAGTGTGCGGATTCTCTCATGCGCCTTCCCGTTCGCCGGCGTGGATCAGCCGTTCGTCAGCCCACTCGAGAAAGGTGTCGGCGATAATGGCCGGTAGGGAATGGTCCCGGAAATGATCGGGATGGAGGATCAGGTGGACGGTTCCAGCCGTTTCCGGAGGATACCCCAGCCATACGCGGAAGACGCTTTCCACGTCAGCAGAGGCGTCCATCGGCCCGGCACCCCTTAAAACCGCGCGCCCGTGCCTAGCCAGGCTGGCGAGTGTTTCGCGGAGATGGCTGCAATTGGGCGCGGGATCGGTGCATTGGCAGGATGCCCCGATGTTCAAAAGGCTGCGTTGCGTGGGGGACTCCGCAATCCGTTCCACCAAACCGGGGCTGAAAGCCAGCCAGTTGCCGCCGGCATCCTCGTCGAATTCGTTGAGATGCCGGGCTACCGCGGCAGCGAATCCGGCGGGGATTTCCTTTTGCCCGTGAACCACGATCGAAGGCGTACGGGCGGGGGAGCCGTTTAATAGCCAGCGGTGGAAAGTGGTGAGATCCGTCGCTTCCATGATGCGCGAATCTAGAATCTCCTGCGAAGCCGCGCTGCGCATCGCGCCTGAAAAGCCCCGCAGATCCCGCCGCGGTTGAAGATTCAGGCCGCTCCGCGCTTTCCCGCCCTCCCGGTTTTCCTCCACCGGCACCGGTAACCGGAGAGGTGGGCCTGCTGTTTTGCCGACCAATCTCTAGAACCGGATCGTCACCCCGGCTCCAACGCCGTAGTTGGAATCCCACAGCGAGGTCGCCGAGATATACCTTGTCAACATGTAGCTCAAGCCCGCCTGATAGGACCACTGCTCGCGCGTGTCGTACTCCACCTCGCCAAACACGCCCAGCCGCGGGGTGAGCATCAGCTCCCGCTCCAAGGTGACGCGTGCCTCGCCGTCGGAGTCGATCCACGCGGTAGAGAGGAAATTGGCCGGGAGCAAGTAGCGGATCCCGCCGATGAGCTGTTCTTCCTCCCGGGTCCAATCCACTCCTTCGGCGTGAACGCCAACGAAGACGTTGGTAAAGCGGTTGACGAACCGCTCGTAGGTCAGGGTGGTCTCCCATTCCGTGTCGGCGACGCCGTCCCATCCGGCTTCCCATTCCAAGTTGAAAATGTTCAACAGCGACGAGGCGGTGATTTGGCCTTGGGTCATATTGCTCAGGACATCGGCGTAGCCGTAGATGAGGAATGGGTCGTGTTCGTCGTAAATGCCGTTCCCGATAGCTTCGGTTTCCGGTGCGGGAGTGAATCCCTCGTAACGGACCACCCGGGCCATCCCGCTCATCATGTGGTAGAGAATGTGGCAGTGGAAGAACCAGTCGCCGGGTTCGTCGGCCATGAACTCGATCACCGTGGTGGACATGGGCTCGACGTTCACCGTGTGTTTCAGCGGCGAGCGATCCCCCTGGCCGTTGATCACGCGGAAGAAGTGGCCGTGGAGGTGCATTGGATGATGCATCATCGTGCGGTTGATCATGATGAATTGGACCACTTCCCCCTCCTTGATAAAGAGATCGTCGGCAGGCGAAAGAGGGCGATTGTTGATCATCCAGACGTAGCGGCCCATCTCGCCGTCCAGAGTCAGCCGGAAAACCCGACGGGGTGCATTATCGGGCAGAGCCGTTCTCTTCGTGGAGCGTAGCTTCTTGTACGGAGAAAACGGTCGCTCCGGACTCATGCCGTCGGACATCAGC
>CAMPGU010000280.1 GCA_946885645.1 uncultured Haloferula sp. | reverse complement strand
TTGCAAGGGCGGCGGCGGGGATGCCGAGAAAGGAGGCAGGGCCGGGGCAGAGGCGCAGGCGCGCGGCGAGGGGAATGAATCCGCTCTCCGGTCAGGCGATCGGGGCAAGCTCCGCGAGCATCAGCACCGGACGCTGCTCGGCATCGCTGCGGTCCAGATCGATTACGAGCTTCAGGGACCAGTCATTCAGTTCTTCCGGGTCCACCAGAACCTGTTCGCAGGCCCACCGCCTGGGCTCGTCATCCGAGATCCGCGTATGCTTGGCCGCTCTGGCCTCGGGATCGAGGCGGATGCGCGCGTGCTCGGCGAAATAAGTGTCGAGCAGGCTTTCGAGGCGACCGGTATTCCACGGCTGCCCGTCCGCGTCGGCGGGTTCGATTTGAGCGAGAATCGCGACCGGATTCTCCTCTGAAAATGCTTTTACCAAGCTGAAGACCGCGTTGCGCAGGGCCCTCGTGAACGCGGGGCGGTTCCGGGTATAAGGGACGTGCCTGCGCTCCTCCGCCGGCTTCTCGGCCTCCGGCACATAGCCGGGATTCTTCAGTTTCTCCCATTCGTCCAGCAGGCTGGAGTCCACGCTGCGAAGGATATCCCCGAAGTATTCCTCCGCTTCGACCAGTTCCTCCGTTTTCGCCATCGGCGGGACCGTTTGCGAGAGGACCTTATACACCTCCGAGAGATGGCGGAGCAGCACGGCCTCGCTCCTCTCCAAGCCGTAGGTCTTCACGTAGTCTTCGAAGGATTGCCAGTGCTCGAACATCTCCCGCGCGATCGATTTCGGGCGCACCGCGGCTTCCTTCATCCACGGCCGCTGCGCGACGAAGGCATTATAGGTATCGTAGATGAAATCCTTGCCCGGCTTCGGCCATTCGACCTCCTCCAGGCGCTCCATCCGCTCTTCGTATTCCACGCCCTCGTTCTTCAATCGCGAGATCAGCTCGCCCTTCAAAAGATCCACCTGACGGCGCAGCACGACTTCGGGGTTTTCGAGGATGGCTTCCACCAGCGAGAGGACGTTCAGGGCGTAGTCCGGCGATTCGCGGTCGAGCTGCGGGATGGCGTCGAGGAGGTAGAGCCCGAGCGCCTGATTCATCGAGAAGTCTTCCTGCAGCTCGACATTCAGCGCCACCTTCGCGGGTCCGCGGCGTTCGGAAGGCGGGATGATCCGGAGGATGTCTCCTTCGACCAGCCCGCGGAAGATCTGAAAGGCGCGGCGCTTGTGGGCTTTCTTCTTCGCAGGCGGCTCGTGGCTGTCCGCGATGATCTTCCGCAGCGCGGCGCAGCCGTCGTCCCGCTCGCGGCTCAGCACGTTCAGGAGCATCGAGTGCCGGACTTGGAAGCTGGAAACGAGCTTCTCCGGCGGAGCGCCGATCAGGCGGCGGTAGGCTTTCTCGTCCCAATTCACGAAGCCCTTTTCCGGTGGCTTGCGCTTCACAAAGCTCTTCTTCCCGGAAGCGGAGGCTTTCTTTTCGAGCCGTAGGTTCTCGATCACGTGCTCCGGCGCCTGGCAGACGACGTAGCCGATGTGGTCGAAGCCCCTGCGGCCCGCCCGCCCGCAGATCTGCTTGAAATCGCGGACCGCAAGCGTCTTCGTGCTATTCCCGTCGTATTTGAAAAGCTGGGTGAAAAGCACGGTCCGGATCGGCACATTGACCCCGACTCCCAGGGTGTCCGTGCCGCAGATGACCTTCAGGAGCCCGCGCTGCGCGAGCTTCTCCACCAGGATGCGGTACTTCGGCAGCAGTCCCGCGTGGTGGATGCCGATGCCGTGGCGCAGCAGCTTCGAGACTTCCTTCCCGTAGGGGCTGCGAAAGTTCGCCTCATGCAGTGTTTCCGCGATGCGCTGCTTCTCGTCCTTCGTGCAGAAGTTCGAGCTCATCAGGTTCTGCGCCGTCTGTGCGCAGGCGAGCTGGGTGAAATGAACGAGATAGATGGGTGCCCTTCCTTGCTCCACCAGTTCGCCCACCTTTTCCTCCAGCGGCGTTTCGCTGTAGTCGAACTCCAGGGGCACGGGACGGTGCTCGGACTTCACCAGCGCGGTCGGCGCGCCGGTCAGCTTCGTCAGCGTTTCCTCGAAAAACGAAGTCTCTCCCAGCGTGGCGGACATCAGGAGGAAGCGCGCCCGGGACAGGGTGAGCAGGGGAACCTGCCAGGCGAAACCCCGGGACGAATCCGAATAGTAGTGGAACTCGTCCATGATGACATCGTCCACCTGCGCATGCTCGCCCTCCCGCAGCGCGAGATTGGCGAGAATTTCCGCAGTGCAGCAGATGACGGGAGCGCCGGGATTGACCGTCGCGTCGCCGGTGATCATGCCGACCCTTTCCGGGCCGAAGACGTGGCAGAGCGAGAGGAATTTCTCGTTCGCCAGTGCCTTGATCGGCACGGTGTAGTAGGACCGGCGGTTCTGGCAGATCGCCTTGAAATGAAGCGCCAGCGCTACCAGCGACTTTCCGGAGCCGGTGGGAGTATTGAGGATGACGTTGTTCCCCGCGAAAAGTTCGAGGATGGCCTGCTCCTGGTGATCGTAGGGCTCGACTTCCGTCTCGATCAGGTAATCGAGGAAGGCGCTGAGGATCTCGTCGTTCGAGGTGGGATCGGAGAGCTTGGCGGGATCGAGCAGGATCATCGGCAAATCGCGGGAAAACCGGGTACGGGCGGAAGCCGGGATCAGCCCGCGTCATTGAGAGCCCGCTGGAGCTCCGCTCTGGCGGCAGCCGGCGTGTCCCCGCGATAGATGGAGTTCACGAAGCCGTTGTTGCCGCGGTCGAATTCGACGATGGCGATAAGGCACGCCTCGCCGTCCGTGAACTTCGCCAGCCGCTCGACCACGTAGAAGGGCCCCGGAAATTGGGGCGTCGCGTCGAGGCTTCTGATGACGGAGACGGAAGGTTGCGAGGTCCACGAGACGAAGCCCTGCATGGCCGGCTCGATCTCCTTGTATTCCTTCTTCAGGCCGGGGCTTTGCTGGACCGGAGACATCAAGGGCCAGTAGATATCGTCGCGGCCTTCTTTCAGTCCTTCGAAAAAGCGCGCGGCCACCTGCGACGATTCCGTCTGGAGACTGGCGCGGGATAGGTCCGCCGCCTCGTCTTGTTGCGGAAGGGCGCAGCCTCCAAGGAAAAGTCCGATGGCGGCGAGGGGGATCAGGAAAAGCGCTTTTTTCATGGCTGGCTCGGGACGATGGAGGGAAAGGCGGCGGATGGGAAGCCCCGGCATCGGAGCCGCGAGGACACCTTTGCGGAAAGCCTCCACCCGTAGAAAAACCGCAGGGATGAGTAAATGTCGCCGTTTCGGCGGCCTGAGATGTCCCCGCAGAGCGAGAAGGGCGGTCGGGGCGGTCGTTTAAATGCGTGGTCTTTCGCCGGCTTTCTTTTGAAATCAATCGGCGATGAATCCTAGCACGCCGCTCACGACATCAATGATGGAGGCCACGGTGCTACCCGGCTCCCCCGGGATGTCCGATTTCCCGGAGCGGCCCGGATCCTCGCTCTCGATGGTGGTGCCGGAGCTCGTTCTTCTCTGTTGCACGGCCGGGGAAAACATCCGCTTCACCCGCTCCTGCTCGTTCTTCTGATAGAGGAGCTTGCCGCCTGCGCGCCACCACTCGGTGAGGCGGCGCAGTTCGCTCCCCTCCAGCCAAACCCCGTGGGTGCCGCAGCGATCGAGGATCACGCCGCTGCTGCCGCCGAAGTTGAGATGGCTCATCCGCTCCGAGCATATCGGACATTTGAGATAGACGACCTCATGGACGGCCCGGATTTTCTCCGCCGACCGGGCAGCCTCTTCGGGAGTCTGGTTCGGGTCCGCCAATTCCGGCACGGTGGTACCGCCGTCTTCAGGAGCGGCATCCAGGGAGAGTGTCGGGTGGCGGCTTTTCCAGCGGGCGTAGTTCCGCGCGAGATTCGCGGCAATTGCAAAAAGATAGGTGCTGAAATTCCCGCCGGGCCGGTAGCGGTCGCGAGCTTGGTAGAGTTTGACGAAAGTTTCCTGTGCGAGATCGACAGCAGCATCGCGGCTCCCCGTCATCTTGTAGAGGAATGAGGCGACACGATCACCCCAGCGATCCATCAGGGTGTTCAAGGCAAGGTCGTCGCCGCGGGCCAGGCGACTCATCAGCTCGGGTTCGGAAGCATCCATGGCGGTTGCTTCCTAGCGGGAATGAGAGCTCTCCGCTTCGGCAGGGGCGAAATCCAGGGCGAAGGGAAGCGTCGTTTCCAGGTAACGGGTTGCCTGATGCCTATCCAGGACGGCCGCGGTCTCATAGATGTGCTTCAGCATGGCCTTCTGGCACTGGATCTGGGTTTCAGCGTGTTCCCGGATGGCCGCTTCCAGTTCCGGGGTCATCTCCCGGCTGCCGCGGGCTGCCGCCTCGATCCTTCCGCGCGCTTCGGAGATCAGGCGGCACATGTCCGAGCACTTCGGGCGGTAGGCCGCGTGCAGGTCGGAGACTTTGGCGAATTGCTCGTCCGTGAGCTTCAGGTCGGTGCGGACCCAGGCCAATTCCGGCATTGCATCCAAGCGAAGCTCCCTACGCTCAGCCATCTGGTGGGACCGCGTGAAGCAGAACGCCACCACTCCCGCCGTGATGGCGAGAGCCATTAGAATGAGGCCGCGTTTCATTTCCGCTGGGCGTGGGCGAAGGGACTGATCGACTCTGCGTAAACCGCCTTCGCGTCCTTCGCTTCGGGTATGCTTGCGGCACCGAGCCAGATGCCCGCAGCCACGGTCGCGGCCATACCGGCTGCGGCACCCCACGGGCGGAGAAACGCAGCCATAAGCGGATGGAGCCAATCCAGCCCTCGCCGCGGCTCCGGCACCGCGCTTTCGATGCGGCGCCACACTCCTTGCCGGAACGAGCTTGGCAAGGGCACATCGGCCCTTGCCGTTCTCAACAGGTCATCGAATTGGGAATCGTTCATGGTGGAACTAACGGGGATTACCGGCTAGCCGGCAAGGTGTTACGCTCGGCTTCCCTTGCGGCAGACCAGATGTTTCTCCTTGGAAGGCAGCGGGCAGCTTTTCTCGCAAGCCCGGACCTCCTTGAAAGAGCTGTGGGAACCCCGGCCGCCGAGCGCGGCGTTTATAACCATCCTGGTTGTGCAGCACGGCATATCCTTGCAGGCGTCGTTCTTCATGGCGAACCCGGCGCTTCTTGCGGTCGGGCCCGAGGAATGGCGTTGAATGGGGTGGCTCGGACCGGCGAAAACCGCCGGGCTGAGCGATACCGCGGCGAAAAGCGTTGCGGCGAGACTGAGGATCTTGGTTTTCATCTTCGGTTACTTCTGTTTCTGGGAGCTTGGTTCTCCTGCTCCACGGGGTAGAACACCGGAGATCATCGAAACCCTTTCGAATCTTGCCGCAGCAAGCCCGTGGGTCCCGCATCACCGGGAAGAAAAGCACCGCTTGCTTGTAAC
>CAMPGU010000279.1 GCA_946885645.1 uncultured Haloferula sp. | reverse complement strand
ATCGAGGGTATCGCGGCGATATTGAACCCCGGCGTTCGCCGACCATGCCTCGCCCGCCCATGTGAGGCGCGGCGTGAAGGTCAGGGACTCCAGCAAACTGTCGGTGTGGAAGCCCGGGCCGAAGTTCCATTGCAGGTCCCGCTGCAGGAAGGTGAGCGGCATCTCGAAAGAGAGGCCATCGCCGTTGCCGAGGAGCAGATTGGCATCCGCGGCCCAACGCGTCTGCCCGGTGAAATACTGATCCGCCTGCCCTGCGAGGGCATAGATCGACTCCCGCGGGTTCAGCAGATAGCGGGACTTCCCGAGCGGACCAGGGAATCCCGCGACCTCATCGGCCCATGAGACGCCGAATTCTGCCGCAGTCGCCCTCGCGAGGTTCCTGCTCCAGCGGAAGGCGGCGGCGTCCAGCTCGCTATAGGCATTCTGCCGCCAGCCGTCGGTGACATTATGCTCGAGATCGAAGGCGATCGCGTTTCCCCGGATCGTCTCGCCATGGCTCAGGCGGGCGAGCGTGTAGCCATCGCTGCCGCCTCCGCCTTCCACCACGGTGGTTGCTTTCCCGCCCTGCTTGGTGATGAGATTGATGACGCCGCCGACGGCGTTGTCGCCGAAGCGCGCGGTCTGGCTGCCGCGCAGGATCTCCACCCGCTCCAGCCGGGCGAGCGGGACTTCCAGCCACGAGACGCTCGCCATGTCCGGCCGGTTGACCGGCCTGCCATCGATCAAGATTAGCACGCGGGAGGCGGCATTTTCCCCGAAGCCGCGGAGGTGGACCGAGCCGCCCCCTTTGTCGCCGGAAGTGCTGGTGAAGCGCACGCCGCCCTGGCTGGCGAGGATGTCCGCCACGGAGCGGGCCCCGGAGCGGGCGATGGCCTCTGCATCGATCACCGTCGCGCTACCGGCGAAGTGCGCAGGCAGCACGGAATCGCGGACCGCCTCCACGACGAGTTCGGGTAATTCCTCCGTCTCCTCCGCACCTGCCGATGCGGAAGAGAAGAGGAACGCCAGCGCCAGATAGGCGCGCATGGAATCACGGGACATTCCGCGGGGATGGCTTTTAGCGCCGCCGGCGTAGCAGCAGGCCGAAGCCTGCAAGGGAAGCCAGCAGGGTCGAAGGCTCCGGTACCGCCAGGAAGTCATCCATGGCGAAATACAGGGGCGTATTGATACCGAAAGCCCCGACATCGGAGGACGCGAAGGAGAAGCGCAACTCGTCCACGCTGCCCAGGGCGCTGAAATCGACGAAGGTCCACTCATCGACGATGTAATCCTGGCCGGAATTCCCGAAGCGGAAGTCGGCAAGGTAGAAGTCCACCGTGCCGGTGCTCAGGCCCCCGGCGTAGCCATGGATGGTGAGACGGAAGAAGTCGCTCTCCGTGCCGTCCAGGCCGCCGAATTTTTTCGCGAAGCCATCGCCATCCCGCATCGAGAGCGCGGAATAGGTGGTATTGGTGAAGGACGCGCCGAGGCCGGCCAGATCGGTGAGGGCCTCGAATTCGATGGTCGGTTCGACCGCGCCGGTGGAATCCCCGCCGCCGAGGGCGTACTGGGAGGAGCCGCCCGCGCCGCCGCCGGTAAAGGCGCTGTATTGATTGAAAAAGCCGGGCGTGGTGGTGTCCGTGTGATTCGAGCAGGCGAAGCCCGACCAGGAGCCCCAGGCGGTATTGTAATTGTTGACGAAGGTCGCGCCGCCGGAGGTGAAGCCGCCGCTTTCGTCGGAGCCGTTCCAATAGCCCTCCGCGCCGACGGGGAGGGAGTCGAAATTGACCGTGGCAGCCGTGACAGGGAGCAGCGCCGCGAGGGTACAAGCGAGCGCCGCAGGGATGATGTGTTTCATGTTTCTCTTCGATGATGGTTTCCCCGAGAAGAGAAGAAGAGTCCGGGCCGGGGACGGTGTCACCGGTGGCCAGGCTCCGCTCCCGTCGCCTCCCTTTCGCGGGAAGGCCTTCGCGGTGCCGGCTTCGGAGGAGCGGCACCGTGGACGAGCGAGGCGGGACGAAGTATTCGGGCTCCCGACTCTGGAAAAGCGGCTTTCACCGCCCCTCCGCCGCCTCCCCGCCTTCACCCGTGCTTGCGCGCGGATTGGCTTTCGTGGGGATTTGTTTGTCGGATACCGCAGCGCGACTGCTCCGGATTCTCACCGGATTCCATGCGCCCGCCTCAGGTCATCGGGGCGAAGTGAAAACGGCGGGGGAGCGGGTGGCAAGAGAAGTTCGATCCGAAAAAGGCGGAACAGCGCTGTAGAGGGCCCTCGCTCTCCCTACCTTGCGTGTCTCCGGGTTTTGCCCTTCAGTCCCGTGCATGCCCCTGCGCTGCGCCGCCATCGTCGATACCGCCCATCAGCAGGTGCAGATTTGGAAATCCGAGCGGCAGTGCGAATTCCGGGTTGCGGGGGCGATCCATGCCTGGTGGCACGAAAAGAAGTACCTGACGGGCCTCGCTTGGGACAATCTGGCCGCGGCCTCGCTGCTCCGTCCAGCCGGGCCGCCGCGCTCGATCCTGATGCTCGGCCTCGCCGGGGGCACCGCCATGCGGATCTTGCGCCATCTCTTGCCGGATTGCCGGCTGGTGGCGGTGGATATCGACCGGGAGATCGTGGTGCTGGCCGAGCTCAACATGCGGCTCGACGATCTGGGGATCGAGATCCATTTCGCGGACGCCTACGAGTGGGTCGCGAAGTGCAAGGAGCGCTTCGATGTGGTCATCGACGATGTCTATCTCGCCGGGAGCGATGACGTGTTCCGCCCGGGCAAGTTCGATTCCGGGCAGATCGCCGCGCTCAAGCGCTTGCTGGCCCCGGGAGGCATTCTTCTGGCCAATCTGGTGAACGGCAAAGGGCACCGCGCGATGCAGGTCCGCACCCGCGCCGCGTTCCGCGAGGGATTTCCAGTGGTTCGCTCCGTGACCACTCCCGCCAGCATGAACGAGACGCTGGTCGGGGGATCGGAGGTGCTGACGGGAACCGCCTTGAAGGAGTGGCGGAAATGCTTCCCGGAAGCACGGGACCGGAAGTTCTGGCAGATCCTGAACGTCAGGAGATTGAAGTGAGAGTGGATTCCCTCCGGGGGCCATCTCACGCGAGCGCCAACGCGCCGCCTTGGCTGAAGTCCTTGTGGCCGAAGGCCGGGAGATGGTGGCCGAAGGCATGGGCGATGGAGAGCCAGAGCCGGTTGTGAGGCACGTTGTCGAATTGGAGCGCCTGCCCGGTCTTGAAGGCCAGCCCGCCGCCCACCAGAACGAAGGGGATGTTGTCCAGCGAGTGGCTGTTGCCTTTACCCAGCTCGTTCGTCCACACGATGGTGGTGTTGTCGAGCATCGTCCCCTGACCGCCGGGCTCCTGAATGGCGTCCAGCTTCCGGGCGAGATCCGCGATCTGTCCGCAAAGCCAGGTATTGATTTTGACCAGCTTCTCCTGTGCGTCCGCATTGTTGTCGGACTCGTGGGAAAGGTGGTGATGATCTTCGTGGATGTTTAGCCAGCGCATGCGCGCCTGACCCACGCTGTTGGTATATTGCAGGGTAGCCACGCGGGCCATGCCATTGGCGAAGGCATTCACCAGCAAGTCGGTCTGCATCGCACTAACCTTCGGGATGCCATCGTTGTCCAGCGCCACCCCGTGCTCCAGCGCGGGCGGGGGGAATATCAAGTTCACCGTGTCCGGGCTTTGTAAATCCCGCTCCATCTCCCGGACGAACGTCTCGTGCTTCTCCAACAAATCACGCTCCTCCGCGTCGATCTTCGAGGCGATGGCGCGCAGGTCTTCGCGTACTTCATCGAGGATGCTGCCCAGATTCTCCCGATCCTTCGTCTGCCCGTAGAGCTTGTCGAAGAGCGAATAGGGGTCGCTATTCGGAGCCAGCGGCTGGTTGGAGCCCGCGTAGGACTCCCGCGTCCATGGATCCGCCCGGTTCGGCACCGCGACTCCCAGTTCCAGCGAGCCGAAGCGGGTGGCGGTTTCCGGGCGAGCTTGGAGGAAATTGCGGATCTCCTGGTCGATCGAAATGTTTCGCGCCCAGCCGGCGGGCTTGTCGCTGCCGCCTTGGATGTTGCCCGGCAGCAGCTCGTCGGCCGTGAGCAGGCAGCTCATCCCGCGCATGTGTCCGTCCCCGTCGCCCCGGATCTTGTTGCTGATGCCCTTGAGCGTGAGCATGCGGTTCTTGAAGGGTTCCAGCGGGGCGAGGATGCGCTTGAGCTTGAAGTCGGGACCCGTCTCATCCGGCCAGAAATCCGGCGGGATCGTGCCGTTGGGCGTGAAGACGAAGATGATGCGCTGCATCTTCGTTGCGCCGGGTGCCGATTGCGCGAGCGAGGGCAGGGCAGGCAGGAAGGGCAGCGCGGCTGCGGACAAGCCGAGCTGGCGGAGGAAGTGGCGGCGGGTGCTGAGGTTCATCGGCTTGCTTGATCGGGTTGGCTCACGCCGTGGCGGGCGGCGAGGCTGTGCATTTCGACGAGGAGTTGCCGGACATGTTGGCCGGAGGCGGTGAAAGCTTTGTCCAGCCGCGCGAGCGTGTCCGGCCCGTAGGTATTGGGATTTTGCTTCAGTTCGTATTGGAAGAGCTGGCGGATGAAGCCGCGCCGCGCGGTCCGGGAATTGACGGCGTAGCGGGCGACGTCGCGCGGCCCGCGCAGGCGCAGGACCTCGCCTTCCTGGGTGAGGAAATCCGCTTCCGGGTCAATGGGGCGTTCTTTCTCCTTCGTTCGGAAACGTCCCACGGCGTCGAAGTTCTCGAGTGAGAATCCGAGCGGGTTGATGGTCTCGTGGCAGGTCATGCACGCGGCGTTCCGGGTCATCTCCGCGACCTTCTCGCGCATCGTCATCTTCGGGTCGAAGCGGTGGTCATCGAAGGCGATGGCTTCCGGCGGCGGCTTCAGGAAGCCGCCGAGCACGTTGCGCGTGAGGAATACCCCCCGGTGAATCGGCGAGGTGGCGTCGTGGTGGGCCAGACGTGCCATCAGGTACGGGTGGGTGAGCACGCCCGCGCGCTGGGCGGGCTCGAACTTCACCGGCTGAAAGCCGCCGCCCTCCGGCATCGGCGCTCCGTAGAATTTCGCGAGCCGTTCATTGAGCAGCAGGTAATCGGCCTCCAGCAGCTCGCGGTAGTCCGAGCTCTCGCCCCACACCACCCGCTCCACGAAGAGCTCGAGGGAGCGCCTCAGGTCGGCTACCAGCGCCGAGTCGAAGCCGGGATAGTCCTCCGCGTCCTTCTGGAGATCCGCCTCGGCGTCGAGCTTCAGCCAACGTTGGAAGAATTCGGCCACTTTTGCCTTGGCACGGGGATCGGCCAGAAGCCGCTGTGCCTGTGCCTGCACTTGCTCCGGTGTCCGGAGCTGGCCGGCCTTTGCCGCGTCCGCCAGGGCCTGATCCGGCAGGGAATCCCAGAGGCTCAGCGCGAGCCGCGAGGCCACCGTGACGTCGTCTTTCTCCTTCCCCAGCTCCGGGT
>CAMPGU010000278.1 GCA_946885645.1 uncultured Haloferula sp. | reverse complement strand
GTACGGAAATAGGCAGCGGGAACTCTTGGAAGGCAGCCGCTCAGGGAGCTTCGGATACGTCCACCCGCAGGAAGGCCTTCGCATGAGGCGCGCCGGGGGTGCCGGGCAGGCGGAAGCTGCGGTAGCTCCAGCCGGTGTCAGGCTGCTCCATGCCCGCGCTCAGGGCGGGCGTGACCTCCGTGATGTCCAGCGGGAAGTCGCTGAGCGTCGCGGAGCCTTCCACGCGGTAAACCACGCCGTCCAAGGGCAGGGAGAGCAGGTCGCCCGTGCCGGAGCCGGTGAAGTCCGTGCCATCGCGCATCGGCACGGTCAGCGTGTAGGCAGTGACCACCGGTGCGCCAGGATCCACGTCGGCTAGCACGGCGCGGACCTTGCCACCGTCGCCGGCGGCGAGCGGGTTCTGGTTGAGGCCGAATTCGATCACGTTCTCCAATCCATCGGAATCGGGGTCGTCCATCTTGCCGTTGTTGGTGCCGTCCAAGCCCTGCTCCGTCGCCCAAGTGTCGTAAGCGCTGCCGGGGAGCGCCGTCAGGGTAATGGAGGTCTGGCCGGAGACCAACTCGTCGTAATCGACCGCGAAGGTATTCAATCCGACGATCAGGGTGCCGCCATCCGGGGCATTGGCGAAGCTGCCGGAAATCGAGCCGGTGTAGCTGGCCACGGTGAATTTCGTGTCCGCCGCGAGGGGTGTCCCGCCCAGATCGGTCACGTTCAGCACGGAACCGCCGAGCGCGAGGTTGCCGGTGACCGCCAGCTTGTCGGCCTCGAGGTTGAAGGAGTCGATCTGGACATCCAGCGAGCCGGTGGCGGAGAAGGTGGTGGCCCCGGTGGTGAAGGTGCCGATGGCCGCAATACCGGGGGAAATGCTACCGTCCCCTGCCACGCTGCCTCCGACCGTTCCCGCGCCGCCGAGGGTCGCTCCGGCGGCCACGGCGACGGGCGAGGCGGTGACGGCTCCGTCCACTACCAGGATGCCGCCGCTGACGGTGGTGGCACCGGTGTAGGTATTTGCGGCGCCCGCCAGGGTCACGGTGTTCACCCCCTGCTTGTCCAGGCCGTAGGAACCGCCGCTTTCCGTGATGTTGCCATGGAGCAGCAGGTGCTTGCCCGCATCGTTGGGCGCGCGGGTCCCGGAGTTGAAGGCGACCAGCACCGCGTTTCCTTCCAAAGTGATGGGGGAGAGCACTTGGGCGGTCACGGCCGCGCCGGCATTGCCCAGCGCCACGTTTTCGCGGACGGTCATCGGCCAGGACACGCCGGCGAAGACTCCCGGTTCGGTCTCGGTCAGCGCGTTCTGGTAGAACTGCGCGTTGGAGCCCGGTTCATAGGTGATCGTGCCCGCGCCGTCGGTGATCGTGGTGGTTTCCATGGCGAGGGTGCCCTCTTCCACGATGATGCTGCCGCCGTTCACGACGGTGCCCGCCACCACGGTGAATTGGTTCGTGCCCCGCTTCCGCAGAGTGAATCCCGCCAGATCCAGGACCGGGCCGCCGTGGCGCAGGTCCAGGCGCGCCGTGCCGCCCACGCTGGCGTTCGCCTCCAAGGTCAGCCTGCCCAGAGCGTTGAGCTGCCCGTTCGCGCCGGTGTTGACCAGCGCCCCCGCACCGTCAGGGCCGTTGCCGGCGATGAAGAAGGGCTTCGCGGTCATCGTGAGCGCGTTGGTGGCGGCCCCGCCGTTGAAATCCACCGCCCCGCCGGAAAGGACCTGGACCGGCCCGATCTCCGTGCTGTCCAGCGGATCGGGATCGAGCAGGGTGCCGAAGGCGTTGGAATTGCCCGGGCGCAGCGTCCCGGCCAGGACCCGCGTCGCCCCGATGTAGGAGCTATTCCCGCCCAAGGTAGTGCTGCCGCTGCCGGTGTGATGGAGCTCCGCGGTCGAGGCGGGATCGCTGGTGATTGCATTCGGGAAGACGCTCGTGTCCGTCCGGTTGAAGGCGAAGAGCGTGCCGTTGATGGCCACCGCGCCGGTGCCCAGGCTGCCGCCGTCGGTGATTTCCAGCGTCCCGGCGGTGAAGGTGGTGCCGCCGGAGTAGAGGTTCGGATTGCTCACGGTCAGCTTGCCCGCGCCTTCCTTCACCACCTCGCCCACGCCCGCCATGCCCTTCGAGCCGGTGAGCACGTAGTCCTTCGTTTCGTTGCTGAAGGTCGCCTTGCCGATCGTCACGTCCGCGACGCTGATGTCGGGAGCGGTGGAGAGTGCCGTATCGTCGAAGATCACCGCATCCCCGCTGAGGAAATCTGTCGGGACGGAAGGACTCTCGTCCCAGTTCTTCGGGAGCGCCAGGGTGGCGGTGCTCCACTCGTTGTGGCCGGGGTTTCCCAGGGTGATGGCTCCCGTCCACTTCGGCGTGACGACCGCGTCCACGTCCAGGACGATCGCGCCGAGCACGGGATCGTTCTTGATCGAGCCGGAGAAACGCGGCGGCACGGTGCCGAGGGTAAAGGCGGAGACGCCCGTGCCGCCGAGCGAGCCCAGCGGGAAATACGAAATGAGCGGATGTTCGCCCACGGCGGGGGCCGGGCCCGTGAGATTCACCGTCACGGTGCCCGCGGCTCCGGTGGGATTGATGATCCCGTCCACCGTGATGGGATTTGCGGGCAGGGCCGCGGTATTGATGTCGAGCGCGCTGCCGGCTTCGAGATTGAGGTTCCCGTTGAGCAGTGCGAGGCCGTCGTCGGCATGGGTGGCTTCGAAGGTGCCGCCGCCCGCTACCGTCACGTTGCCGGCCAAGATGGTGCCGCTGCTCTGGAGCCGGGCACCGGCTGCCACCGTCACGTCCCCGGATGTCAGGAAATCCCCGCGCACCTCCAGGGTGCCGGCATTGACGGCGGTGGTGCCGAAGTACTCCGTCCGCCCGCGCAGGACCTGCTTGCCGCTACCGGTCTTCACCACGTTCAGGGTGCTGCCGACGACGTCCTGGAGGGCCCCGCCGTAGTCGCCGCTGGCGTTGTTTGCTCCCAAGGTCAGGGTGGAGGTGGTGCCGGACGCGAGATTGCCTACCGCAAGCATGATCGGCGAGACCGCGCTATTCAGGCCGCCGATCGTCTCATTGAAGCCGCGCAGGTCCAAGGTGGTGAGCGGCACCGCCGGGGAGATGTTCGCGGAGGCGATCGTGACATCGGAAGCATCCGGGATCTGCTCGTCCGCGCCGAGCCGCACCGTGGTGCGGCGCGAATTCACGACCGAGTTCACCGTCAGGGGGCCGTTCCAATCGTTCGGCGTGCCGAGATTGGCAAGGTTGAGGATGAGCGTATTCGCGGAGCCGTAGGAGGCGATCTCCAGGGCGCCCGTGCCGGTGATCCTGCCGGACATGGTCGGCCCGCCGGTGGAAGAGGTGGTGAAGCGCGAGTTGCCCGTCAGGGTGATGGTGCCCGCGATGTTCGAGGTGCTGCCGAGACGCAGCGCGCCGGGGCCCGACATGCCGCCGTTCGACTCGGTGGGCCCATACCCGGAAACGGCGAAGTTGTTCGTCCAGGTCTGCGACTGGTTCACGAAGGCTTGGCCGCCGGGATAGACGGTCACCGGTCCGGTGCCGAAGCTCGCATTGCTGCCGGTCTGGACGCGGCCCTGATTGATGAAGGTGCCGCCGCTGTAGGTATTCGCCCCGCGGATATCCGCGTAGCCGGTGATGTTCACCGTCACCGGGACCGTTTCCTCCGGCGGACCGGGAGCGGAGATGAAATCGGTGATCGCGGAGTCGATCCGCAGGCTGTTGTTGGTCGCGGCGAAGTTCGCGATGCCGTTGGTGGCGGTCCACAGGTTCAGCTCGCCGCCGCCGGCGACGGTCAGATTGCCGCCGACCACGCGGAAGACCCCCGTGTTGTTCGAGGTGCCGAGCCGGTAGATCCCGCCCTTCGCCCCGAAAGTCAGCGTGCCCGCCACGGTCAGGTCGCGCTGGGCGTTTGCCTGGTTCTCGGTGGCCAGGGTGTGGATCGCGGTGCCGTCCGCGGCGGTGATGTTGTCGGTATTTCCCACATAGCGGTAATTCGCCGCCGGATCGCTGGTGATGGCCCCGGTGGCGATGTCCGTATAGGCGGCGAAGGGCACCAGATTCCCGCTGCCGTCCAGGGAAGCCCAGTCGTTCCCGAGCACCGCCCAGCCGCCGAGGATGCCCGCGGCATTGTTCGCCAGACCGGTGCCGGTCACGGTGATGTTCCCTCCCGTGGGAGCGAAGACCGCGGTGCTGTTCGCGGAGCGAGTGAAGGTCCCGCTCAGGCTGATCGCACCCCCGCCCGAGGGGCTGCTCACGACGTGCTTGCCGGAGGCGAGGTGGAGGGGAAAGGCGAGGGTCTGGGTTTCGGGCGAATTGTTGGCGATCGCCCCGCCGGTCACCGTGCCGTTGTTCGCCGGGGCGGCGATGCCGGGCGTGAGCGTGACGCCGTTGCCGGAAAGGCTGAAAGCGCCGGCATCGGCGGCGAAGCTGATGCCGTTGAAAAGGGTGCCTGCAGTGAAGTTGTTGACCGGGCTCAGGCGGAGGGTTCCAGCGAAGACAAGTTGGTCATCGGGCAGGGGCGCGGTATCGGCGTCCCAGTTCGGGGCGGTTTGCCAGTTGTCGTCGCTGCCACCGCCGTCCCAGGTTTTCACCGCGGCGGAGGCAGGGGCGGAGATCACGGCGAGGGATGCGGCGGCGCAGAGGATGGATGCCCGGCAAGACGGGAGATGGGGATAGCTCATGGGTTTCTTGGGTTGGAAAGGGCGAAGGACGGCTTCTTGGGAAAAGCCCTTCTCCGACCTTATCATCTTCCATTTCCGTCTCCGTGTACCCCAGCTACATGAATGAGTAGGCGGGCCGGAGAACTTACGCGGGCGGGCGGTGGAGAGCCCGGCGGAGAACCCTACTCCGCCGGGCCATGGCCCCGGAAACAAACGGTTTTCCCGGGCGAGCTTCTGCAACGTTTACATGCTCGGGCTATCCTCGCCGCGGCCCAGCTACATGAATGGGTGGGCTGGCGGAGCGCTTTTACCGGGTCGTTCCATCGAGCGGTCGAACCAAGGAACCTAACCGCGGAGCAACGCGAAATTCGTTAGAAGAAGAACTCCTTCCTTGTTCTGGATTTCGCGTTCTTTGGCGGTTCAATCGAAATGCTCGGGCCGCCCGAAGAGCTGGCACCATCAACACCAATCGATCGGCTTCTGAAAATGCTCTAGCGGTCCAGCCAGAGCACCGGCTGGGTGATCGCGATATTGCGCCGGACCTCGGGATCCTGCGGATCGGGCTTCGAGCGCTTCCAGAGATCCACGTACGGGGCCTGGCCATAGGCAAGCCCGGCGAAGAGCAGGCAGGGCTGGCGCGCGGGCCAGCCTTCCCAGGCCTGCACGTCCGGCTTCAGCGGCCATTTGCCCTTGTCCGCCAGGTAGGGGTAAAGGTAGGCGGCGGCCTTTTTCATGCCTCTCCCGTCCTTCGTCGCGAAGGCCCAGAGATCGTCTTCCGGTGTGGATAGCATTTGGC
>CAMPGU010000277.1 GCA_946885645.1 uncultured Haloferula sp. | reverse complement strand
ACTACTTCCGCAGACACGACGAGCCGATCTACGAGAATCCCTCACCCGGAAACAAAGAGGGCGGCATCACGACCCTGGAGGAAAAGTCGCTCGGCTGTATCCAAAAAGGAGGAACCGCCCCGGTGAAAGGGGTGTCGGGCTACGGGGAAACAGTGAAGCAGGGCATGGGGGGGCTATGCCTCATCGAGGCGCCGGGGAACGATGGCGTGTCCGCCACCGCACTGGCCGCCGCCGGCGCCCATTGCGTGCTTTTCACCACGGGACGAGGAACACCCCTGGGTGTGCCGGTGCCGACACTCAAGATTTCCTCGAACCGGGCACTCGCCGAGCGCAAGCCGAACTGGATCGACTTCGACGCCAGTCCCCTGCTGGAACCGGACGCGGATCCGCAATCCGTCACCGACGATCTCATTCAAGTGATCCTTTCCACGGCATCCGGACAACTGGCGAAAAACGAAGAAAACGGCTTCAGGGAGATCACGATCTGGAAGCAAGGCGTGACACTTTGAGCGACAACCCAAGAACCGCGGGATGATTCTTCAATTCGGTGCCGGCAACTTCTTGAGAGGCTTCGTCGATTTGTTTGCGGCGCAATTGAATCGCAACCCTTCCACCCGCGTGGGGCCGGTGGTCGTGGTCCAATCGACGGGTTCGGGCCGGGCAGAAGCTCTCAATCGCGCGGAAGGAAAGTATCATGTGGCCATTCAGGGCTTCGTGGACGGAAAAGTGATCGATGAGGTGGAATACGTGGATTCCATCCTGCGCGCGCTGTCCGCCGATTCCCAGTGGGATGAAGTGCTGGCGACAGCGCTGGATCCCGACCTGAAGATGGTCGTCTCCAATACAACCGAGGCCGGCTTGGCTCTGGATGCCGCGGATACGGTCAACGAAGGAACGCCGCGGTCATTTCCTGCCAAGTTGCTCTCCTTGCTCCTCGCGAGACATTCCGCAGCGCTCGACCCTCTGGTCATCGTGCCGTGCGAACTGGTCGAGCGGAATGGCGAACGGTTGCGGGATCTGGTGATGCAGCAAGCCGACCGGTGGCAGGTGGGCAGGGACGCGGCAGATTGGATACGGGAGGAATGCGTCTGGATCAACAATCTGGTGGACCGCATCGTGCCCGGTCCGCCCCGGTCCCATTCCCTGCTTGAAAAGGATCCGCTCCTGCTGGCGACGGAGCCTTTCGCGCTATGGGCTCTGGAGACGCCGAACGGGTTCGCCTTCACCAATCCCGAAGTCCGCACGACTGCCGATCTTTCACCCTACTATCTCCGGAAGGTAAGAATCCTCAACGGCCTCCATTCCGCTCTGGCAAGCCATGCACGGCCGCTGGGAATCGCCACTGTCGGAGAATGCGTGGACCATCCCAAGATCGGCCCGTGGCTCCAGGATCTTCTTTTCAGGGAGATCGTCCCCGCGATTGAAGGAAGAGCGGAGGAAGCCGCGGGCTTCGCCATGGCCACCCTCGACCGCTTCCGGAACCCGTTTCTAAAGCACGAGCTTTCATCGATCGCGCTAAATCATAAGGCCAAGGTGGAAGTGAGGCTCCTGCCCACCTATGAGGAATACCGCCGCCTTTTCGAAAAGGAGCCCGTGATCCTCGGTAAACTCTTGCGGGGGGAAGGGCTCATATGAAAAGCGGGACTTCCAGCCAAATCCCTCTTATCGATGCACATCACCACCTGTGGCGCTATCAGGCTGCGGAGTATCCGTGGATCGAATCGAAGTCGGTGCTGGCCCGGGACTATTTGCTCCCCGAGCTGGATGCGGCCTGTCTTGCTTCCGGGATATCGGGGACCATCGCGGTGCAGGCCCGCCAGACGACCGCCGAATCGGATTTCCTGCTCGATTTTGCCACAAGCTCCCCGCAGATCCTGGGAGTCGTGGGTTGGGTTCCTCTGATCGATCCGGATGTTGACGAGCATTTGGCCCGGCTATCCGCTAGCCCGGTCTTCAGCGGTGCTCGCCACGTGCTTCAGGACGAGCCGGAGGACTATTTCTTGAGAGATGATTTCCACCACGGGCTATCCCGCCTCGCCGCCCATGGCATGCGCTACGATCTGCTGATCTATCAGCACCAGATCCCTTCGGCCATCCAGCTCGTGGACCGCCAACCTTCCTTGGAGATCGTGGTGGACCATATCGCCAAGCCGGCAGTGCGCCCCGGCCGGGTGGATCCGGCGTGGAAAGCAGGTATGCGCGAACTGGCAAAAAGAGATCACGTCCGCGGGGTAAAATTTTCCGGTCTCGCGACCGAATTCCCGAATGACCAAGCGATCGATCCGGCAACCGTGAAAGCCTACTTTGACGCCACCTTGGAGATCTTCGGATCAGGAAGGGTGATGTTCGGAACCGATTGGCCCGTCTGCCTTCTCCGGCTCCCGCACGCGAGCTGGACATCATCTGTCCGGGAACTCGTTTCCTCTCTCTCACGCGATGAGCAGGTAGAAATCCTCTCCGGGAATGCGCGGAGGATTTACGCGCTGAAAGAATTCAACCCATTGTCAAACACACGATGATCCAGTCCGGAATACTGAATCCGCAGATCCTTTCGCTTCTCGCGAGGATCCGTCACACCAACACCCTGGTGATCGCTGACTGGGCCTTCCCGTCGTGGCCCGGTATCGAAACGGTCGATATCAGCCTGGTGCGGGGAGTGCCGACAATCATCGACGTGCTGGACGCGATGGCACCGAACTTCAAGGTCGGGACAATCTGGCAGGCTTCCGAGTTTCTCACGACGAACGGCCGGAGCGTGATTGACCGGTTCGACCTCGCGATGGGGAGCTTCACCGTCGCCAAGGTAGAAAGACTGCCGCATGCCGACTTTAAGAAACTGGTCCCGGGCTCGACCGGCTTGATCCGCACCGGCGACACCACTTCCTACGGGAATCTCATTCTTCAATCGGTATGATGCTCAGCGCCGTCACCCTTTGCATGGTTCCGGAATCATCCGCAGGGCCTTTCGTTTTTCACGGCGACCTTGGGGATGGATTCAGAAAGGCGGCGGAGCACGGATTCGACGCGGTGGAACTCTTTCTGCCCGGTCCCGCCCATGTGAAGCTGGAGGAAGTCAGACGCCTTCAGGCGGAATACGGGCTTGTCGTGGCAGCGGTAGGAACCGGAGCAGGGATGGTGAAGCACCGGCTCTCGCTCACCGACCCCGATCCGTCCACGCGGAATGCAGCCCGCATCTTTCTTCGCGAGATGATCCGTTTTGGCGGAGAGCTTGGAGCTCCCGCCATCCTGGGCTCCATGCAAGGAAGATGTGATGCCTCTACACCACGGGCCGAGGCGCTCGGCTGGCTCGCGGATGCACTCCGGGAAGCTTCAGATGAAGCCCGGAAACACGGGGTGAAATTCATTTACGAGCCGCTCAACCGGTACGAAACGAATCTCTTCAATACCGCATCTTCTGCCTCCGGCTTCCTGAAATCCGAGCAGATCTCCAACGTGGTCCTGCTGGCGGACCTGTTCCACATGGCGATCGAGGAACGGGATATCGCCGACAGCTTGCGATCGACGGGAGATCTTCTGGGCCACGTTCACTGGGCGGACTCGAATCGCCACGCGATGGGCTACGGACACACGGATGTCACTCCCATCGCCAATGCGCTCATCGAGATCGGCTACGGTGGATATCTGTCCGCGGAAGTGCTGCCGCTTCCCGACGCGGACGCCGCTGCGGCCCGCACCATCAACTCCATCCGAGAAGCCTTCCGATGAAAACACGTCCCTTGGGCAAAACCGGCATCGAACTGCCGATGCTCTCCTTTGGTGCTTCGTCTCTGGGAGCCGAATTCCGCTCGATCACGGTGGATGAAGCCATGAGTTCGGTCCGCACGGCTCTCGATCTCGGGATGAACTTCATCGACACCTCCCCCTTCTATGGGCGGGGCATGTCTGAAATCATGCTCGGGCTGGGCCTGCGCAACGTGCCGCGCGACACCTACCTTCTGGGATCAAAAGTCGGTCGCTACTCCGACATTCATTTCGATTTCTCCGCGAAACGCGTGGAGGAATCCCTCCACATCTCCCTTCAGCGGCTGAAAACCGACCATCTCGACGTGCTTCTGATGCACGATGTCGAATTCGTCCCCCTTCACCAGATCTGGGAAGAGACCCTTCCTTCGCTGATCAAGCTGAAGGAACAGGGAAAAGTCCGCGCGATCGGATTCTCATGCTACCCGCTGAAATGTTTCCACACGGTTCTGGATCACGTGGAGGACCAGATCGACTGCGTCCTTGCTTACAACCGGTACACCCTCCAGAACACCACGCTCGCTAGCGATCTCCTCCCGAGGCTGCAGGCAAAGAAGATCGGAGTGATCGGTGCCGGGCCGTTCTCCGCCCGTCTTCTCACCGAGACCGGCCCGCCCGACTGGCTAAAGGAGCCTCCTGCGGTGATGGCTGCCGCCCGTGACGCCGCCTCCCTCTGTCGCGAACGCGGCGTGGATATCGCGCAGCTCGCACTCCAGTTTTCGTGCGGGCATGAGGGCATCGCCACTTGCGTGG
The DNA here is from genome assembly GCA_946885645.1 of uncultured Haloferula sp. The sequence continues at coordinate 983 of CAMPGU010000277.1, read as the reverse complement.
CGGGATCCGGCAATCCTGCGAACATCCGGAAGTGGGCGCAGTGGATCGAGGAACCTTTGGATTCGGATCTCCTTGCGGAGGTACGCTCGATCTTCGCGCCGGTCATGGACATCGGGCACAGCGAGGGACTCCCTGAAAACAATTGAGATTCACCATGAAGGCCATCGAGTTCACCGCCCCGCGTTCCATCTCTCTCATCGATATCCCCCACGCAGGCCCGCCCGGCCCGGGGGAAGCTCTGATCCGAACCCACCGGATGGGAATCTGCGGCACCGATCTCGCGTGCTATCTCGGAAAGTTCCCCTTCTTTAGCTACCCCCGGACTCCCGGGCACGAGCTCGGCGTGGAGGTCGTATCGGTCGGACCGGGAGTCGATAATGTAAGGGCGGGAGACCGCTGCTCCCTGGAGCCCTACGTCAACGATGTCGCCAGCGAGACGTCGCGGCGGGGCTCGGGAAATTGCTGTCCCGGCGTCCAGGTCATCGGCGTCCATAACAACGGAGGACTGCGAAAGGGGGACTTCCTCGTGCCCGCCCGCAAACTGCACCCGGCGAACAACCTCGGCTACGATCAGCTCGCCCTGGTGGAAACCCTGGCGATCGGAAAGCACGCGGTGCATCGCGGATCGCCCCGCAAGGGGGAAAGCGTGCTGGTCATCGGGGCGGGGCCGATTGGATTGGCCTGCCTGGAATTCCTGAGACTGATCGAAGGCATCGACATCCTGGTGATGGACCAGCTTCAAAGCAGGCTGGATTTCTGTCGTGAGAAGCTGGGGGTCGGGAAGGTGATCCTCGCGGATGGCAACCAGCTTTCGAGGCTCGGGGATCTTACTTCGGGTACCTTGGCCCATGTGGTCATCGACGCGACAGGCAACCCGGGATCCATGTCGTCCTGCTTCGATTATGCCGCCTACACCGGGCGCGTGGTGTATGTCGGGATCACCACCTCGGAGATTCATTTCGCCCACGCGCCCGGTGTAGGCG
>CAMPGU010000276.1 GCA_946885645.1 uncultured Haloferula sp. | reverse complement strand
CTCAACGTCCAGCCGACGCCCAGGGCGAGGAACTACAGAAAAATGTCGCCTTCACATTCCCGGAAGCGTCTTCCTCCGCGTTTTTTATCATCGGCACCGGTAATTGCCCTGCGCACGGCTTCCGCTCCCCTCCCCTTGACAGTACGGCGGGACGAACGCTGTATGCGCGTGCGTATGAAGAAACTGATTTTCCCAGCATTCCTCCTCGCGGCGTCCCTCGCGACACCGCTGCCCCTTCGCGCCGATGACAGCCCCTTGGCCAAGGAAATGGAAAAGCTCGATGATGCCTACAAGGCCTTCCGCCGCGAAACGGACACCGTGAAGGGAGCCGCGGCAGCCCGCGAGGCCCAGGGCTCCGTGCTTAAAGCGATCCCGCAGGTCCCCTCGATGCTTGAAAAGATGCCCGCCGGAGAGGCGAAGGACAAGGCGCTGGCCGCCTATCGCACGCAAATGGGCAAGCTCTTCGTGGCGCTCTGCGAAGTGGAATCGGCGTTCCTCGCCAAGGATTTGGACGCCGTCGCCAAGCTCGTGGACACGCTGAAAGCCGGGAAGAAAGAAGGCCACGATGCCTTCGTGGAGGAAGAATAAGAGTTTCCGTTTCAGGACCAGCCCCGTTCGCGCCAAGCGGACGGGGCTTTTTCGCGCCCGGGTGCGGGCCCTATTCCTCCACGATCACCGGAGTCCCCTTCGCCACCTTGCCGAATACGATCGGAACCACCGCACCGGGGCCGCGGATGCATGCATGGGAAACCGGGCGCCGGGAGCGCGGGATATTGCCGATGTGGTGGCCCACACCGTCCCAAGTCAGGCGCATCCAGTAGGGCATCGGCGCTCCGGCGAATTTACCGCCTTCCGGGATGGGATCCTTGCGGGCATCCGCGTCGGAATTCACCACGTTGCCTTCGGCGTCGTAGATCTTCCCGTAGGAGTTGGAGGCCTTGTCCTTGTCCTTTTCGAGGATCGTGTACTTGCCGGGAGGCGTCGGATGGGAACTGCGGCCGCTTGAAACCGGGTAATCGATCACCACTTCCTCGCCCAACATCAAGAAGGCGCGCTGCTTCGCAATCGAAATGACCAGCCGCGAATTGGCGGGCTCCGTCTTCGGGAGAAGCTGGTCGTTCTTCCAGACTTTCATCGTCTTCGGGTAATCCGGCTCCGCCTTGAAATGTTCGTACGTCCCGGGCGGGAAAGGATTGACCGGCTTCCCGTGGGAATCGATCGGCTTGCCATCCGGCCCGAGGGTGACGGACTTGTTGGCGCAACTGGCGAGGATGAGGGCGAGCACGCTGGCAAGCACGCTCAGAAGGGACGACGAATGATTCATGGGACTGGCTGGCCCGCTTCCAATACCCTGACTCCGTCCCGCCTGCAACCCCTTAACGGCTAGGGGGGATCAAGGGAATCCGCGCGCTGGAGCAGGGATTCGGCCGCCTCGCCGTTCCGTTTTTCCTGCCGCCAGATCCCCGCGAGCCGCCGCAAGGCCCCCGCGGTCTCCTTTTTCCGCTCCGCGGGAAAAGCCCGGATGGCGGCACGGAGGCGCTCTTCAGCCGGGCGCGTCTGCCCGCTCTCCAGCAGCGTCTCCGCGAATTCCTGGAGGAAAACCGGGTCTCCGGCCGGCCCTTCCACGCCGGAGAGATTCTCCGCTTCCCGGAAAAGGAGCGTCGCTCGCTCCCGGGTCTCCGGATCACGCCGGGTGGCAATCGCAAGCTTCACCGCCAGCGCGGCGTCGGATTGATTGAAAAACACCGCCTTCTCCAGCAACAGGCGCGCCTCGCGGGGTTCGTCAGCAGCGAGGAACTCATCCGCGAGGGCCAGGAACTCCGAAGGATCACCGCCACGGAGCTTCAGCGCTTCCGCCGCGTGGGGCCGCGCCTCCGCCGGGCGGTCCTGCCTGCGGTACAATTTCGCCAGCGTCTGATGAGCCAGCGCTTGCTGCGGATGGATCGCCAGGACCTCCCGCAGCGTCGCTTCTCCCTCCGCCTCCCGAGCCGCGGCGAGTTGGAGAATCCCGAGCCGCGTGCGCAATTCCAGCGAGGATGGAGCGGCGGCGACGTGGTCGGCAAGGATCCCGACCGCCTCCGGCAGGCGGCCGGTGGTGCGGAAGTGTTCGCTGGCCGTCCGCGCGAGCAGGCGGTTCTCCGGCGAGCGGCCGCAGGCCCTTTCCAGGAAATCGTCCATACGGGACCGCGAAGCGGCATCATCCTTCGGGAAAAGGGTCCGCGCCATGTCCACGGCCATTAGGGTTTCCCGGATACCCGCGTCCGGACCCGCCAGCGACTCGAAGACCGCGAGGGAACGGTCCCGCTGTTCCAAGCTCTCGTAGATCCGGAAGAGGCGGCTGCGGACGTCCAGATCACCGGGGAAATTCTTCAGCGCGGCCTCCAGGGTATCGCGCGCGATCTTCGCCGCGAAATCATCGTCGGGAGAAGCGCTTCGCAGGAAGTCGGCATAGGCCAGTTGCCCTTCCAGCCGGAGAGGCTGGTCCCTCGCGAATTCCCGATAGAGGGTGGAGGCCCCTTCCAGATCGCCTGCCGCATGGCGTTGCTCCGCCACCCGTGTCACCAAGGGAAAGGCCAGCGGATCACCCGCCCGGGCCTTTTCCATCGCGGCCGCCTCCGCCGCCCTGTCGCCGCGCTGCCCGGCAAGGATGCCGTACGCGAAGTCGAGCTTCGGCGAGGCCCCGGCGGTAGCGGAAGCAACGATGGCGAAAAGGGCGGCCCGTTTCATGAACACTTCCAAGGAAGCGGAGCGATCGGGAAAGGTCAAACCGCGCGGCAGAATCTTCGCGCGAGTTTAAAACATGATCCCGGCTTCACATGAAGTGCGACATCCCGGAAACCGGTCGCGTCCGAGCGGCGGATATATCCGGATGATCTCGTGGTCTCCTTCCCCCGCATCCGGAACAGCTTCCTCCTGCTCGCTCCCCGACACGACCGCTGAGGCCCTCGGGTCTTCCGCTGCCTCACGGGATGATTTCACACAGCGGTCCTTGCGCCGCCGGGCTTGGCATGGCATGGGCGGGCGCATGAATAGGTCCGCCGCAGTCGCCGCCTTTCTCCTCGGCATATCCGGAGTTCGGGCGAGCCTCGATCCGGCGATGTGGGATAAGGTGGCACTCACCAACGCGGGAACAAATAACCAGTGGGTTTTTTGGCCGGATGCAGCAAGGAATCCCCGAGTTGTGGCAAAAGGGATGGCAAACGGTGCCGTCAACCACCGGGTCCTTACGGGGGGACCCCCGGTGTGGGCAGCGAGCCCGGCCATGGCCGTAGGATTGAATAAGGAGGGATTCTTCGTCCCGGTTCCGAATGCGCCGGATCGGGGCTACTTAATCGGGCCTCATCTCGCGGTCGGAACTTTCCGTCTGAAAATGCTGGAGTTCTCGGCGAATGGGGTGACCGATTCGTTGGTGGACCCGGTTTTCAGTTCCGGCGGCTTCGGCGGAATCAGTGCGGCCTTGGATCCCCAAGGAAATCTCCACATAGCCTACGTCTGGTCACCGGGAGCGAACGAGGTATTGTGCTATGGGCGGCGGAACAGCAATGGGGTCTGGCAAATCGACGAGCAAATTTTCAACCGAAATCAGGCAAATCAGGATACGGGCGCGCGGATCGGAGCCACTGCCGTGGTCCCTTCGGGCTACGACTCGGCCAACATCTATTTTACTCTTTTCTCTCCTCTGTCGGGTAACGCTACCGCACTCATGCAGGCAAACTTACTAGTGAGCCAAGGCATTCCACATATCGCCAATCCCATTCCCCGCGTCCCCAACAATGTCAAAAACACGCTCAGGGGGACACGCGTCAATTCGGCGGACCGGGTCTTCTTCTTTGAAGGCACCACGCTGAAACGCTTGGGTAGTACAGGTACCGCCTCTCAAGTTCAACCGTCCGTGACGGGGGCAAAACCAAGAAGCATCCATGTCGCGACAAGCCCGAAGGATAACAGGCAGAGGGTCGCGTGGTACGATGGCAGCACTAGGAAAATTCATTATCTTCAGGCGATAAGCGAAACCACCTTCACTCCTCACAACCTCGTAACACTTACTAACAACGGCAGCGGCCTAGCTGACGCTGACCTACAAGGGCTTCATTTCGATTCGGATGGGCTCCCGTATCTCCTCTACCGGCGTCTCCTCGGCGAGGGCTATGTCGCCTACCCCGATATCCCCGACGAGACCTTGGACAACAATGGCAACGGCCGGATCGATCTTCTCGATACCGCCTTCGGCTCGAACACGGCAGGCCCGAGGGCGATGCCGGTGCCTGATACGGCGAACAGCTTCCAGATCGCCTTTCCCACCATCGGCACCGCCACCGCCAATCCCACGGGAGGGCTGCAAACCGCCAGTGCCAACCTGAAATACACGGTGGAGCTTTCGCCGGATTTGGTCACTTGGACGCCGGTGACCAGCACCACGGACATCAGCTATGCTTTCACTCCGGCCACCGGTGCCAATCGCACCGCCACGGCGACGATCACCGGTCCGGCGGGCGCCTTCACCGCGCGTTTCGCCCGGGTAGCGGTAACAAGGCTGAATCCGCCTGCGTATCCTTATTGATTTGCCGCGCGGGGACATCCGTCGCATGCGATGGTCCCGGGAGCCAGAATGAACGAAACGCCGACGCGAGACACGGAAGCTGACCGGCTGGACCGGGAGCCGGAAGACGTCCGCGCCGGGCGAGTCGAAGTCCTGGAACTGATTTTCGCCGGCCTGCCGCTGGAGGAAGTCCTGGAACGGATCGCCCGCCGCGCCGGCGGAGCAGATGGGCCTTGCGCGATCTATCTCGCCGATCCCGGGGGCTCCTACCTCACCCTCGCCGCGGCACCGGACCTGCCGGAAAACTACAACGACGCCTTGCGGCACCTTCCCATGGTGCCCGGTATCGGCGCCTGCGGCACGGCCGCTGCGACGCGCCTGCCGGTGGCGCATGCCGACATCACGACCCACCCCGATTGGGCCTCCGCCCGGGATCTGGTAGTACGCCACGGGCTGCGCTCCTGCTGGTCGATGCCCGTCTTCTCTGCCGATGGCGCGGTGCTCGGCACGCTGGCCCGATATTTCCGGGATGAGCGCCAGCCCCGGCCAGGAGATCAAGCGCGCATGGAAGCGGAGGCGAATCTGGTCTCCCTGGCCATCGAACGCTGCCGGACGATCGAGAAACAGCGGGAGCAGGAAATGCTGCTCAGGATCGCCGGCCGGAATGCCCGGATCGGGGGGTGGACGGTCGATTTCCTCAACGGGGGCATCGGTTGGTCCGACGAGCTCTGCGGCATTCACGAGGTGCCGCCCGGCCATTTGCCCGGCATCCGCGAATGGTTTGAATTTCACGCTCCGGAGTACCGCGATCGCATTTACACCGCCTTCCAGCACTGTGCGGAGGAGGGCACGCCCTTCGACGAGGAACTCCAAATTATCACAGCGAAGGGACAGCGCCTGTGGGTGCGCAGCTCCGGCGAAGCGGTCCGGGATGCCAAGGGCAAACTTCTCCGGATCCAAGGCGCCTGCCAGGACATCACGGATCG
>CAMPGU010000275.1 GCA_946885645.1 uncultured Haloferula sp. | reverse complement strand
CCGGGGGCCGGATGGTGGTGGTTGGGTGGGGGATCAGTTCCATCGGCCGGGCAGGGGGGGGTAGCGCCGCCGGCGGAGGGATCGGCATGGCCACGGCGCTTGCGCTGGCGCTCGCAGCCGTCGGCGGCTACGGCGGCCAAAAGGCTCTCACGGCGCTCTACCGGTACGTCACCATGGGACATTTCTCCCAGGAGACCGATCCCCAGCTGAATCATGCACGGGAGAGGGAAACTTCCATCGGTGACCTCGGGAAGCTGAAGCAATCGCCGGAAATCGTCTGGCGCTTGATCCCGGAGAAAGGTCCCCTGCCGAGGCTTCTGCGGGTAGCCTCTTACAACACCTACATCAACACGGCCTGGCGGACCCTCATCCCCCGGGATCGTAACAACAGCGCCAAGGACTTTGAAGCTCTGTCGGAACTCGGCAATCCTGCCAATCCCGCCGATCCAGAAGACAAATTCCAGATTTGTCCGCCCGAGCTCCCTGATCAGAGCGCCGCCATCGATCCCGCCTTGCCCCGCTTCCGCCTGCGCGGGGTCATTTCGGATCGCGGCGGGCTGCTTCCCCTCCCGGCGGATGCCGCGAGCTTGCACCGCTTCGCGTTCGAGGAACTGGAGCGGAATTCATTCGGCACTTTCATGCTGAAACCGTCCCAGCCGGTCAGCGATGCTCTAGTGCTTTGGGGGAAGGATTTCGAGACGGAAGCCTCGCCTTGGGAATCCATCGAGGCAGATGGAAAGAACCGCCGGAAGTCCGTACGTGCGGATCTTCTGATCCCTTCGAACGAATCGGTGATTCTCAAGGAAGTCGTGGATGAGATAGGTCTGAGGGAAGGCACGGTGCCGGAGAAGATCGAACGCCTGCGCGAGCATTTCCTGAGCTTCCGCTACACCCGCTACAATGCGGTCCCGAAGGATCTCACCCGCTGGGCCAGCGGGAATGCGGAGAGAACCGCTTGGCTGGCAAAGGGGAACCGAAGCGTGCTCGCGGCCTTCCTGCAGTTATCCAAAGCCGGGCATTGCGAGTACTTCGCCACCTCCGCCGCGCTGTTGCTGCGGGAGACCGGCGTCCCCACCCGCTACGTGTCCGGCTTTGCGGTGGTGGAAAGGGATCCGAAAACCCGCGAGGCCCTGATCCGCGGCATCCACGCGCATGCCTGGTGCAGGGCCTGGGACGCTGGAGCGGGAAAGTGGATCGATGTGGATCTCACCCCGCCGGATTGGACAGGCATGGAGACGCCCCAGATGTCCCGCTTCCAGGACTTGCAAGACCGGATCCAGAGGTGGCGGGAGGATCTGCTTGTATGGCGCGATCAGCCGGGCCACATGGCCATCATCACCGCCGTCTTGCTCGCCCCCATCATTGTAGGCATGGCATTCGTCGGGAGAAATCTCTGGCGCTCGCGCCAGCAGGTCGCGGCCGATAAAAAGAGGCTGCGGGGCCCGCTCGTTCATGCGGAAACGCCGCTCACGGCTCTGGAAAAACCGGCGCGGAGGATTCTCGGTGAGAGACCCCCCGGGCTGCCCTTCGGCGCTTGGCTGCTACAGCTTTCCCCGTCCATGCAGCACCCGGCGGCCTTGGCCGATGCCCTCCGGATCCACCAACGCTTGAGGTTCGATCCCGGCGAGAAAAGCCCCGCCTTGCTGGAGGAGCTACGGCTCATGGTAGAGGAGATCAGGCGGCAATTGGGCTCGGTCCCGCGCCGCCCCTGAGGCGCTTTCCTGCGCTCGGGAGAAATACTTTTTCTCCTCTTGAACCCGGCAATCGCCGCGGTTCAAGACATGGTTGTCATACAGGACCGTAAACTCAGGTCTTGTCATGAAAAATGATGATGAGCATGGTGAAAGGTGAACATGGTTTTCGGAAGGCCATTTCATGGCGGAAAACAAGGTTTTACCGCTACTGAAGTTTGCACATCCCGCCAATTCACCCGGACTCATTCCCGGGACGTACCGATGGACAGAAAACAAATCCCCGATGAAACTTCGATACCCCTACCCCTCCCCGCGGGACGCCCGCCGGGCGATGCTCGCCGCCACCTTGGCGTCCCTCCTGCTTCCGGCCCGCGCCGATTATCAGGCGGAAGTGACGAGTGAAAACCCGCTTGTCTATTACCGCTTCAACGACAGCGTCGCGACCGACGACTCGCCGGTGGCCATCAATACCGGGAGCGCGGGGACGGCGGCCAACGGCGCGTACCAGGCCAACTTCACCCGGGGTGTGGCCGGAGCCATCGCGGGCAACAGCGCGGTTGCCTTCGTCAACAATGCCGCGGTCGATACGGCGGCCTTCACCGGCAGCGTCAGCATTTATAACACCGCCGGGCTGAACCCCTCCCATACAGGGACCAACCCATTCACCGTGGAATGCTGGGTTCTGCCGAGCCGGGATACCGCCACCCTCCTCAGCCCGATCAACTCGATGAGTTTCACGACCGGCCGCGCGGGCTACCTCATCTATCAGAACGCGGCGACCTGGGAAATGCGGATGGGCAACAAGGCCGCTGCCGACAACGTCACCGCCGTCACCGGAGGAACCGTGACGCCAGGCCAGTGGCAACACCTCGCGCTCACCTATTCGGGCGGGACGAACGGCACGATGACCCTCTACGTGAATGGAGTGCAGGCCGTTTCCAGCGCGGTGACCAATGGCTATGAGGCCAACGATAACGCGCCCTTCGTGATCGGAGCCACGTCCGCTCCCAGCCGCACCTTCGACGGCTCGGTCGATGAGGTGGCCTTCTTTCCCTCCCTGCTGTCCCCGGCGCGGATCCAAGCCCGCTTCAACGAGCGGACCAACAACCCCGCCGGCTACTCCGCGCACGTGCTTGCGGACGCGCCCGTCGGCTACTGGCGTCTGGACGAGCCCGCCTTCGTTCCCCGCGCTTCCCCGGTCGCCGACAACCTCGGCACGCTGGGAAATTCCGCCGACGGCAGCTACGTCGGCGGGTCCAAGAACGTCCCGACCGGTCCCGCCCCTTCCTCGGGGTTCGATGGCTTCGGGGCGAATAATTCCTGCGTTTCCCTGGAGACCGCCAACGGCAACATCACGAGCAACCAAGCGCTCCTGAACAACCGCAGCTCCTTCACCGTGATGGGGTGGGTCAAACGGGGAGCCACCCATTCCTCCCGCGGCGGCTATTTCGGCCAGAACGATCTGCTTGAATTCGGCGATGCCGGCGGCGGCACCCTGATCGAGGCCTGGAGCTCCGCTTCGGGGCAGCTACTGACGGATGCACCCTATCCATTCGCGGACGGGGAGTGGGGGTTCATCGCCTACACGGCCGACGGGACCAAGGTCCGGCTTTTCATCAACGGCGTGGAAACCAAATCCGTGGATTCCACGGTGGCCAGCTACGGCAGCTCTTTGTTCAACTTCAACATCGGCGGCGGCGGAATCTTCAACAACACCGGCGACTACTTCCTCGGTGAAATCGACGAGGTGGCGATTTTCGATCACGCCGTGACTCCGGGGCGCATCAAACAGCTCTACGATACGGCGCTGGGTAATGTGGGCCCCGGGCTGGTGGACACCTTTCCCGCGGTCACCCCGAGCGGCTCGATCGCGGAGGGCGAGTCCTACACGCTCTCCATCGATCCCACCGGCACCCCTCCCTTCACGTACCAGTGGAAGTTGAACGGGGCGGACATTCCCGGTGCCAACTCGCCGACGTACACGGTAGCTTCCGCCGTCGCCGGCGGCACTCTCGGTTACTCCGTGCTGGTGTCGAACAACGCTCCCGGTTCCGTGCTAAGCGACACCACGGAAGTACCGGTCACTCCCGTCCTCAAGTGGACGGGAACGGATCCCGACAGCCCGACCGTCTGGGACACCTCGGAGGAGAACTGGGAGACCTTCACCGGCGGCGCGCCCAGTCTTTACGGGGATGAGTTCGGGGTCCGTTTCGACGACTCCGCCACGTCCACGGCGGTCACCGTACCCTTCGATGTCACCCCTCAGACGATTCTCTTCAAAAACGTTGACAAGAACTACAGCTTGACCGGTGCGGGAATCATCGCGGGTCCCCCGGCGGCCGTCTTGAGCAAGGAAGGTGCCGGCACCGTCGAACTGGCCACCGATTTCGTGGTGGTGGAGAACGTCGTGGTGAAGGAAGGCATCCTGCGGGTCGGGAATGGCGCGAACGGGGCCCTGTCGGCCATCACGACCGTCCAGGTAGAGGGCGGCGAGCTCCAGATCAATCAGGCACCCGGAGCGGACTACGACACCCTTTTGACGAACGTCGGTGCCGGAACCTCGCTTTCGGTGGTCGGGACCGGCGATCTCACCATCAGCGGGCAGATCCTCGGAGCCGGCGATCAGATATTCGATCGCGACGGCACCGTGGTGGTCGCCGCCAACAACGGGATCGGGGGGAGTGTCACGGTTGCATCCGGGATTGTCGCCTTCGACGGCGCACAAGAAGCGAACCGCCTGCCGGTCAACAAGCTCGTGACGGTGGACCCGGGCGCGACGATGGAGGTGCGGGGGGTGAATCCCTTTCCCACCGCACTGGATTCCGTGGATGTCAGCCTCTCCTCCGGTACCCTCAACGTGGTCTCCGGCGAAAGCACCGCGATACCCGGCGGCACGAGCCACGCCCATCTGCGCAATCTCCTCCTGAACGCGAGCCTCGTGAACCTCAACTACTCCGGCGGAGGCGGAGCCTACAACGGCGAGAGCTTCCAGCTCAACGGCGATATCACCGTGGCCGGCACGACGTCTTCCACCATCGGCTTCGGCAGCGGGGCGAACGCGGGGAATGCGGGAGTGGCCATCCGGGCGGCGACTACGCCCGTCGTGCATACATTGAACGTGCCCGATGTGGCGGCGGGCGCCACCGCGGACCTGATTATCGCCGCGGAACTGGAAAACTCCGACTCCGCCACGGCCGATATCCTCCTGAGTTCCGTAGTGAAATCAGGAGCCGGGACGCTGCGTCTCGCGGGCGATATCGACCACAGCTATATCGGCACCCTTCAAGTGTCGCAGGGAACACTGGAGGCCACGGGATCGCTTGCCGGGCCTTTGGCCCTCGATAGCGGCGCAACCCTCCGGCCGGGAGATCCGGTCGGCACCTTCGGGGCCGGTTCCACGGTGCTCGGCGGCACCCTTGATTGCCAGATCGATGGCGCGGCGGTGGATACCCTCGAAGTGACGGGAGATCTGACGATCCAGCCCGGGGCACAGATTGCCATCAGCGTGCTGGGTGGCGGGGTCACCGCGCCGGCGTACACTCTTTGCACCTGGACCGGTACCTTGACCGGCGCTCTGCCTGCAGCCTCCGGGGTGCCGGCGGGATATACGCTGGGAATTGCCTCCAACTCGCTCGTGCTGACCCAAGCCGGACTCAACCTCCAGCCGACGGTCGCCTTGGCATCCGCGCCGGTGAACGGAACGGTCGATTTCAACAGCAACGGCGGCGGCTTTTCGGTCGGTGCCCCGGTTTCCGCGGAAGCCGATTGGACCTACACCTCCGGTTCCTGGCGCAGCTCGGGCCAGGCCACGGGCGGGCTGTCAGAGGACAACACGTCGC
>CAMPGU010000274.1 GCA_946885645.1 uncultured Haloferula sp. | reverse complement strand
CCTGATCACCGTCACGCGTTCGCTGTTGTTTCCCGTGATGGCATCGGCTCTCGCGAGCTCGTTGTCATTCGCGCTTGGAACGCGCTGGGGCATTTTCCAGGCGTCCGATGCTGTGAAGAGATTGTGGCCGGTCCTGGTAATCTGCTTCCTGGCCGCGCTCGGCTTGGGCATTGCGGCCGTCGCGGAGCCGCTCCTGATCGAGCGCTGGAACGAACGGCTCTTCCACCACGCCTCGGATCGGAATACCACGGAGGACATCTCCTACCTGACCCGCCGCGCCGAGGCCGACGGGATCTTCGAGATCTTGAACCGGGATCCCGTGCACTACCTGCACGGAAAAGGCATCGGAGCGTCCTATTACTGGCACCCCTCGTACATGCCGGCCATCCATCTCGTCTATCCGCCGGACGAGGAAATCGGCAGCGACGTCTGGTTCGCCGGGCACTCCACCTGGACCTATTCCTTGTTCTCCGGCGGGCTTATCGGCCTGTTGGCGCATCTGGCGCTGATCGGCGGGGTGATGGCCGCTTCCCTGGCCGCCGCGCGGGCGAATGCGAGCGATCCGGGGCCGGACCAATGGCTGGCTTTCCTGCCCTTCGTGGCGGCCTGTTGCCTGCTTAGCGAAACGCTCACCTCGAATCCTTTCGATGAACGTCTGGCGGCCATGATTTTCGGCGTGATGGCCGGCCTGTCCCAATCTTTCCTTGTCCGCGCTTCGTGGATTCATGCCGGGCCAAGGTATCCCGGGTATCAACGGAGGCCGGATGGGCAGCCGATCCATTGAAGACTCGTGCTCGTATTCCGCTAACAGAATGGCAGCATTCCCGCCGGTGAAGACCGTTGCCCTCGTCGATCCTCTTTGGGTCGGCCACCACCCGATGTATTTCTCCCAATTCACCGCGGCCTTCATGCGGCTGGGTGCCTATGTGATCGGGCTCTGCCCGGAGCCGGGGGAGGCCCTCGCCGCGGCCCGCACGGTGGCGGCCGGGCAGTTCGCCGATTTCGACCGGCGTGTCTCCACTCACAAGCTGCCCGGTGGCAAGCGGAGCTGGTTCCGCGGGCGCTTCGAGGGCGACCCCTTGCGCACCTACCAGCGCTGGAAGCGCTGCGCCGATACCCTCTACGAGGCGGAGCAGCGGACCGGCCGCCGCGCGGATCTGGTGTTTTTCCCCTACCTGGACAGCTACCTGCGCTTCTTGCCCTTCCCGGGGGTGCCGGGTCTCACCATCAACCGTCCCTGGAGCGGGCTCTATCTGCGGAACCACCACTTCGGCGAAGCGCCTTCGCCGCGGCGGAAGCTCCGCCTGCTGGCGAAGGGAGACGCGCTCATGCGCAGCCGGCTGTGCCGCGGCATCGGGGTGCTGGACGAACGTTTCGCCGGCCCCATGACCCGCTACCTCGGCAAGGAGGTCCATGCTTTTCCCGATGTGACGGACGCCACCCTGCCGGACGAGCCCTACGCGCTGGCGGAGGAAATCCGGCGGAAGGCGGCGGGGCGGAAAGTGATCGGGCTGATCGGCATGGAGCGGCGGAAGGGCCTGCTGAACCTTCTGCGGGTGGCGGAGAAGGCCCGCGAACTGCGGCTGCCCTGGTACTTCGCGTGCGCAGGCCGCTACGAATGGCCGGAATACAGTACGGAGGAGCAAGCAATGATCGCCCGCACCGCCGCCCGGATCAAATCCGGGGAGATCGACAATCTTCACTTCGATCCGGAGGCCGGACGCATCCCGGAAGAAGCGGATTTCAACTCGATTTTCGCCACCTTCGACGTGGCTTGGGCGGCCTACGAAGGCTTCCAAGGCAGCAGCGGCGCGTTGGGGAAGGCGGCCTCCTACGACATTCCCTGTCTGGCAACCGCGGGCGAGTGCATCGGTCACCGCGTGGAAAGCTACCGCACCGGCCTGACAATTCCGGAAGGGGATTCCGACAAGGCGCTGGAGGCGATCCGCCACATTCTGGAAGGGACGGATTGGGACGGGCGGCCGCTGCTTCCCGATCATGGGGGCTATCGCGAATCCCACGGCCTCGCCCGGCTGGACGCTCTGCTCGCAGGAATCCTGGCGGGTGCATAACGGAACCTGTTACATTTTTCCCTCCACCTGGCGCGCGATCCGCGTAAGCTGATGAAAGTGAAGAAAAGGCCCCCGCCAGACTTCGCGCTTTCCCCCGCGACTTACCCGAGGCTTCCCGCCGGCAAATGGCCCCATGTCATGCCGAGGCCGGAGGTCCGCATCGTCATCGCCTATCTGGTGCTCGCCAGTGCCTGGGTGATTGCTTCCGATCATTGCCTCCACTACGTGCTTCCGGACAGCTCGGCCTTCGTGCAATCGCTGAAGGGCCTCAATTTCGTCGTCACCACTTCGATCCTGCTCTTCTTCGTGTTGCGGCGGGCTTACCGGGGCTGGCGCCATGCGGAGCAGGAGCAGATGGCGCTCCTTTCGCAAGTCAGCGAGGCCTTCCGCCACCTGTCCACCCGCGTGGAGAGCCTCCGGGAAGCTGATCGGACCCGTATTTCCCGGGAACTGCACGATCAGCTCGGCCAGGCGCTTACCGGCCTGAAGCTGGATTTGCGCTGGGTGGAGAACCGCATCGAAGTCCGCGAGGACCGCAGTCTCAACGAGGTGACGGACCGGCTGGTGGATGCCCAGGAGCAGGTGGACGAGCTGATCGGCACGGTCCAGAGGATCTCCACCGACTTGAGACCCGGCACGCTGGACAATCTGGGCCTGCCGGAGGCGCTGGTGGAGGAGGCGGAACGCTTCCTGCTCCGGACCGGCGTGCCCTGCGAGGTAGAGGTGGACCAGCTTTCCGAAGAGATCCCGCCGGAGACGGCCACGGCGGCTTTCCGCATCTTCCAGGAGGCTCTGACAAACGTGGCGCGCCATGCCCATGCCACACGGGTGGCGGTCGCATGCTCGGCCGCCGGCGGCGTGCTGGGCCTCTCCATTACGGACGACGGCAGAGGCATCGATCCGGCCGCGGTGAAGGATCCGGAGTCGCTAGGCCTGTTAGGCATGCGCGAGCGAGCCCTGCTCTCGGGCGGCAGCCTAACGGTAAGGCCCGGTAAAAACGGAGGCACCACGGTGGAAGCGAGCTTACCCTTCGATCAGGAGCCACCATGAGAATCCTCATCGCCGACGATCACGAACTGATCCGCCACGGGCTGCGCGGGCTCTTGCGGGATCATTTCCCGGAGGTGCGGATCACGGAGGCCTCGACGGCGAAGGAAGCCGCCGCCGCGGCCCTGAGGGGGAACTGGGATCTGGCACTGGTGGACATCAACATGCCGGGCCGCAGCGGGCTGGAGCTGATCCGGGACCTGCGGCAGATGCATCCCGCGCTGCCCCTGCTGGCGGTCAGCGCCCATACGGAGGAGGATTTCGCCCTGCGTGCGCTCAAGCTGGGCGCGGCGGGCTATGTTTCGAAGCAAAGCGCCGCCGATGTCCTGGTGGCCGCGGTGAAAAAAGTCCTCTCGGGCGGGCGCTACGTCAGTCCGGCCGTGGCGGAGAAGCTGGCGCAGGCCGCGGCGGAAGGCTGGTCCGGCACGCCGCACGAGAATCTCTCCCACCGCGAAATGCAGGTGCTGCAGATGATCGCCACCGGCAAGACCATCAAGGAGATCGCCGGGGAGCTGGCCCTCAGCGAAAAGACGATCGCCACCTACCGCAGCCGCATTTCCGAAAAACTGGGCCTCTCCACGAATGTGGAACTGACGCGATACGCCCTCCAGCACAGCTTGGTGGAGTGAAGCGGGAAATCACGCGGGACCCTCGGGAGTTGCCTCCGCCCTGTGGAAACCCCACTTTCAGCGTGTGCAAAAAACACGTAAATGGCTGCCTACCGCTTGCGTAGGCTGTCTGATGGATTCTCGCAATCCATTGAATTGGAACGCTGGAAATGACGATGTCGGGAAAATTACCGACAATCCTTTTCCGCGGCAGCCGACGGGGGTTTCAGCCATCTGCCCCCTGACGAAAATTCCCTTTTCGGTCAAAGTGTAAACATGCGTTTGGAAACCCTGACTCTCTCGCTCGCCCGCCGATACGCGCTGGCTCTTGCCGCTCTTTCACCGGTGCTTCTTGTTTGTGCGGCTGAAGCTGCCGATGTCCCTGCCGCACCGGTGAATCTCACCTGGAATCCGAATCCGGAGACCGACATCGCCGGCTATAAGGTCCATTTCGGGACCAGCAGCGGGAACTATTCCCAAGTGATCGACGTGCCCGGCGGGAACAGCGCGGCCCTGCCGCAGTTGATCCTGGGGAATACCTATTACCTCGCCGTGAGCGCTTACAACACCGCGGGACTGGAAGGCCCGCGCTCGGTGGAACTGAGACTTTCCGCTGCGCCGCCCGCGCCCGCGGAAAGCACTTCCTTCACGATGTCCGCCCCGGGCAGCGGGAAGCTGGCATGGAAACACCCGAAGACCGGCGGCACTTCCGCCGCCGCGGGCACGCCGGAAGGCTTCGCCATCTATGGCAGCGAGGATCTCGTGAACTGGGCGCTCGTGGAAAACGTGGCGCCGGAGGACGCGACGAGTTCCGACGCGGAGTTCCTCTACTTCGAGTGGCCCTACCTCGCCACCAAGGAAAAGATGTTCTTCAAGGTCGGCGCCGGCAACGCCTTCGGCGAGACCAAGTAAACGATTCGATTTTGTAGGGAGGAGAAACCCGCCCGGGTACGCGGATCATGGCCGCGCATCCGGGCGGTGTTTTTGTGGGGGAGAGCGACCGGTGGGGCGATTCCCCTCCGGAGCGGGGAACCGGCTCCGGCGGCCTAGAAGGTCCCGTTGAGCTTCCGCCCGATCCAGAAGACGGATAGCAGGAAGACGACCAGCGCCACGCTCGCCCAGTGGGACCACAGCGGCACGCGGTTCTCGATCGGGCGCGGTTCCGGCAGTGCTTCGATCTCCTTGATCAAGGCGGGCAACTGATCGGGAGAGATCATCCGCCCGCGGGCGATGCGCGCCATTTCATCCAGCACCTCCGGACGGGCCGGTTGGCCGGTCTGCTCGAGTTCCACGCCCTGGGCCAGCAGCTTCGTTTCCACGGCCTCCGCGCCGGCCTCGTCGATGGAGGCGCGGAGTTTCCATTCACCCGGCAGGCCGATGCGCAGGCGACCGGAGAAGGCACCCCAGGCGGTGTCGTTTTTCACCAACTGGACCCGCTCCATGGTACCATCGGGCGCGGTCGCGTCCACATTGACCACGCCTTCCTGGAGGGGCGCGCCGTTCTTATCGAAGGCGTTCGCATTGAAGGTCACCGTGTCCCCCGGTACCGGGCGCTCCGGGGTGAAGTACAGCCGCACGCGCTCGCCGGACGCCATGTTCCGCTGGTAGGACATCCAACGCGCCACCTGGCCCCAGAAGCGGTAGTGATACTTGTCCTCCACGCCGCGGCGCCAGCGCCACGCGGAGTCGATGCCCATGAAGAGGACTTTCCCGTTGCCCGCCAGCTTCGTCACGATGATGGGCACCAGCCCGAATCTGCCGCGGCGGTTCGCATGCACCGCAAGGACCTCGGTCCCGCCCTTGGACTTGATCACGGG
>CAMPGU010000273.1 GCA_946885645.1 uncultured Haloferula sp. | reverse complement strand
CTGTACGGCTTAGTCTATAATATGACCTCCCACAAGGAGGACACCCACGACCTGCTCCAGGACATTTTTGCGAAGGCCTATCATTCCCTTCCCCGGTTCCGCGGCCAAGCCAGTTTTTACACCTGGATCTACCAGATCGCGGTCAATATGACCTTGAACTTCCTGAAGAAAAGGAAGCGCCGTAGCGGAATGAGTCTCAACGAATTGGATTCATCGATCCAACTCGATCCGGCGCTGGTGGATACCAGTCATCTCGCGAATCCCGAGAAACAGAGCAAGCTTCACGAGCTTCAAAAAAGATTGAACGAAGCGATGCTCTCCCTGTCAGAAGCGCATAGAACGGTGGTGACGATGTTCGACATCCAAGGCCTGCCGCATGCTGAAATTGCACGCATCCTCAAGACCTCCGAGGGGACCGTGCGGTCCCGCCTGCATTATGCCCATCTCCACCTCCAGTCGAAGTTGCAGGATTATTGGGAGTGAGGCTTTTTTAAAAAAATCCTTGCAGAGCGCCCTAAAGTTTTAGATACGTTAACCATCAATCGCCGTGAAACCGAGTGTTGAAGAGATCGGAGCCCTGCTTGCCCTCAAGCGCCATGAGCGCCCTGAGGAAGGGTATTTCGACGATTTTCTCCGCGAGTTTCACCACCGCCGCCGGGAAGAGGAGGTGCTGAAGAGCGGACCCTCCGGGTGGCTCCGCCGCGCCTCGGCATGGTTTTCCAATCTGGGAGCTTCCAGGTGGGCTTACGGGGTGGGTCTGGCCTACGCCACGGTCACGGCATTGTTTCTCCTGGCACCGGATGCTCCACGCGAGCAGCCCGCGGCTCCTGTTCCGGTACACTACAAGGTGGCCCCTGCCGAACCCGCCGCGGTGGAGCAGTTGAAAGCCTTGGATCTGCATCCTTCTTCGCAGGGAAGCACCGGGGAACAGGAGTTTTGATCCATTCCGGATGACTCCTTTTTTTTGTCGGTGCTTGCTGGCATTGGGCGGCATGTGCATCTGGTCCGTATCCGCCGCTCCGGCCGAACTTTCATGGGAGGCGGTCTTCCGCGGGCCGGAGAGCGAGCCTGATTCGGTGGCGTTCCCCGTGGGAGACGGGCGGTACTTTGTGGCCGTGGCCCTGTCGGGCGTACAGATCGCGGATGTCCGGCTCCGGTCGGCCGGCCGCATCCTTCCTGCCGAGGTTTTCGTGGATCCCGTTTCACGGGTCGTCATTTTCCGAATTTCCGGCCCTGCGGAGAAAGCGCTACCGCTGGCGTCCTCGCGCTCCGCTGCGGCGGGTGCGGAATGGGCCGTGAAGGGCGGCGGCAAGGCTGAGGCGGAAGGCTGGATCAAGCAGATCAATGGCAAGATGCTCCCCCTGTCCCTCCTGAAAATGGACTACTCGGCCACGGTTCCCCGTGCGGGGACGCCGCTGACGGACGCCTCGGGCGCGGTGGTCGCGATCGCGCATCAGGCCTCAGACGGCCGCCGCGGCTATGCCCTGCCCGTGGAAGTGGTGAAGCGGGTCCTGGAAGACGTGCAGGGTCACGGGAAGGTCTCCCGCGGTTGGATCGGCCTGAAGCTGCGTCCGGAGGCGAAGGTCCCGCAGGTGACGAAGGTGCAGGAAGGTTCGCCCTCCGCCCTCGCGGGAGTCCGGGAAGGCGACGTGCTGCTCCAGATCGGCCAACTCCGGACGCCGGAATATGCCGATGCCGTGAATGCCTTCTTTTTCCTGCGTCCCGGCGTTTCGGCTCCGCTGCGGTTGAGACGTGGAAATCAGGAGCTCTCGCTGTCCGTCACGCCGGTCCGGAAAGAGGGCAATTGACACCCCGGGCGCTCTTGCCGCGATCGCCTGGAGCATCTTTAGTTTCCGGCATGCCGACCGAAATCCGCCGGGTCACAGGGACGGGGGTAGTGGACTACCTGCAGGATGCCGCGAGGCTCCGCATCTCCGTCTTCCGCGAGTTCCCTTACCTCTACGCCGGCGACGAAGAAGCGGAAAGGGAGTATCTCGCCGGTTACGGCGGGTGCCCTGGGAGCGTCTTCGTGATTGCCTTGGGCGACGGAAAGGTGGTCGGGGTGTCCACCGGACTTCCCTTGGCCGATGCGGCCGAAGCGTTTCAAGCTCCTTTCAAAACGGCCGGCCTTTCGCCCGGGGAATGGTTCTATTGCGGCGAATCCGTCCTCGATCCGGCGTGGCGCGGACGCGGCATCGGGCACCGGTTCTTCGATGAACGGGAAGCACACGCGCGGGAACTCGGCCTCCGCCGGACCTGTTTCTGTGCCGTGGAACGACCGGCCGATCACCCGCTGCGCCCACCCGGCTACCGGCCGAACGACCTCTTCTGGGGAAAGCGCGGATACGTGAAACGCCCCGACCTGCGGGCACGCCTCTCGTGGAAGCAGGTGGATACCACCGGCACGGAGGTGGCGAACGAACTCGTCTTCTGGCTCCGCGAACCGCAGGTTCAGATGTAAAACATCGGCGCTTCGCTTTTCTCCGCCAATTGCGGCAGGGTCACCCGCTCCAGGTGGTCGCGCAGCTCCCGCGCCACCGTTTCCCATGCCGCCCGCACGGATATACCGCTTTCCCCCTCGGTATGGGTAGAGAAGGAAAGCAGCGATGGCTCCACCGCTTCGACGATTTCCCTGAGGTGGATCGTATCGGGCTTGCGCGCCAGCATGTAGCCGCCGCTCTTTCCCCTGCGGCTTTCCACCAAGCCGGCACGACGCAAGTCGTTGAGGATCTGCACAAGGAAGTTTGCCGACACGGCTTCGCGTTGCGCCAGTTCGTCCAGCCGTGTAATGGTTCGCCCGTCGTGACGCTTGGCCAGTTGGGCCATCGCGCGGCACGCGTAGTCGAGCTTTTGGGAAATGCGCATGGAGGCAAAGCATCACACGGGCGAGGGTGGCGGAAGCGCGAAGGTTGTTCGCCTCTGTCAGTCGGCGGGAAATGACGTCGCTGGCGTATGGGATTGGATCCGTGAAGACGCCGCGCAGGTGGCCCTCCGCGAGCCCCAGTTACTCCCTCTTTTGAGGGAGGTGGTGCTGGATCAGCCCTGCTTGGGTGCTTCGCTGGGCGTGCGCCTCGCCCGCAAGCTGGCGCGTGAGGATATGAGCCGCGAAGAGCTCGCGCCCCTGCTGGCCGGGATTTTGCAAGGAGACGAGGAGCTGGTCGCCGCGGTCGCACGGGACCTGCGGGCAATCGTGGATCGCGATCCGGCCTGCGACTCGCCGCTTCATCCCTTGCTCTTTTACAAGGGCTTCATGGCGATTTCCACCTACCGCGTGTCCCACCATCTGTGGAGACACGGCAGGCGGGAGCTCGCGCTCTATTTCCAGAGTCTCGCCAGCGAGGTCTTCGCGGTGGATATCCACCCGGCGGCGCGGATCGGCTGCGGCATCTTGCTGGACCACGCCACCAGCTTCGTGGTGGGGGAGACCGCCATCATCGAGGACAACGTCTCGATTCTGCATGAGGTCACGCTCGGCGGCACCGGCAAGGAAACCGGAGACCGCCACCCGATCGTGCGCTCCGGCGTGCTTCTCGGGGCCGGAGCGAAGATCCTCGGGCGCGTTGAAATCGGGGAGGGGGCGAAAGTCGGTGCAGGCAGCGTGGTCTTGAATGACGTGATGCCGCATACCACCGTGGCGGGTGTGCCGGCGCAGGTCGTGGGCGTCAGCCGCGAGGATGCGCCCGCGCTTGAGATGGACCAGCGTCTGGGTTGCCGCGGAGGCGAGCATCTGACCTTCAGCATTTGAATGCGCGGGGGCTTACGCGATCACGTGACCCTTTCCGGGGCGGATGCCCGCACCTTGTTGTCGCCATCCCGGAATCCTCATGTTATCTGATCATCATGAATCGCTTACGAAGCGCTGCGGCGACCCTCCTTCTGGCGGGGTTGACGTATGGATCGGCGTCGTGCGACAAGGCCAAGGAGGCGGTGGTCGCCGCTCGCGAAAAGTTCCGCGGCGCGGATCCTTCCGCACCGGTAGCCCCCGGAGGCGATGTCTTGCCGGAGCTGGCACCGCAGGTTGACTCGGCGGCGGAAGGCGTGCGCTTCCGCAGGGATTTGCCCTTCCCTACGGAGGTCTCGGTGCGGACCACCGAAAGACTTGAATTCAAAGACGCCCGCATCGTCAGCACCTCTGCCTTGGGCGTGGAGAAGGTGCCGCTCACCGGCAAGCACGAAACCATCGGGACCCTCCAGCGCAAGGGTTCGCAACTTAGCGTCGGCATCGAGGAATCAGGCCGGGTGGTCGAGAAAGAGGAATCCGGAGAGGCGAAACAACCGCTGCCGGTGCCCGAGGCGGGCGGCGGGATGGACGGTGCAAAGCGCCTCGAAGGAGCCTCGGTGGAATTCCGGCAGACGACCGGTGGTTGGAAAATGCCCGAGGGCAAGGGCGCAGTCGATTTTACCCGGATGATCTGGGGCAAACAACTGCAGGGGGCGCTTCCCGCGGTGTTATCCACCGAGGGGATCCTGCCGCGGACGCAATGGTTTTCTTCATCCCGCCGCTGGAGCGCGGGGGACAAGCTCGAGCTCACGGGCGATGCGATGGCGCTGCTCTTTCCTGGCAAAAGCAGCGGAAAGATCACCCTGACCTACGAGATGTCCGAAGCTCTCGATGGCCACCCCTGCGGGCGCTTCACGGTGGTGGGGGACGTTTCGGTCAAGGGCTCGGTTGGGCTTGAGGGGGAAGTCAGCGACCGCGAGATCAGCCTCCGTTCCGGAAACGTGTGGTGCTCCCTGCTTCATCCGATCGTGTTGCGGGAGGAGTTCGACACCGTGCAAACGATTTCCAGCGGGGCCGAGGGAGCCAAGAAGAGGATTCAGGGCGGCGTGCACGTCGTCCGGACGAGGCAGTGGAAGCAGTAGGCGGGGATTTTCACCTGACCCGTTCCCGCAGGATTCGCAATTCCCGCTCCGCCGAGTCCAGTCGCTCCATCAGTTCCACGACAAAGCGGATCGACCGCAGGCTCATGCTCCGTTCGTGACGGAGCGTCTCGATCAGCCTCAGGCGGTGGATGCCGCGATTGTCGAATTGGAGAAGGTCGCCCCGGCGATGCAGCGCCACGATATGGGCGCGGCAGAATTCGAGGATCATCTCGGGGTGCATGCCGCTCAATTCGGCCGCGGCTTCGAGATCGAAGAGCTCGTCTCCCGCCGAAACGGGGATGGAAAGCGATTCGTTCCTGGCAGTCATGGCTCAGCGGGGATTGAACTTTGAAACATCCGCCAAGGCCCTCCAGTGGCGGGTCTCCTCCTCGGTGGCCGTGGCCGGGGTCACGACCTCCGCGACCGCGAAAAGGTCCCCGTGGCCGCCGTCCTTGCCTTTCGGCAGGCCTTTTCCCGTCAGGCGGAATTCCGTCCCGGATTCGGTGCCCGGCGGAACTTTGATGCGCGTGGTGCCATGCGGCGTCTGTACCGGCACCGTGGCACCCAGCACCGCTTCCCAAGGGGCCAGCCGCAGATCGTAATAAAGATCGTGACCCTCCGCGCGGAAATCCGGGTGCCGCTCCAGATGGACCCGCAGGAAGAGATCGCCCGGTCCTCCTCCGGCGACGCCCGGCTCGCCCAGACCGGCGGCCCGGATCATCTGTCCCTCCGCGATGC
>CAMPGU010000272.1 GCA_946885645.1 uncultured Haloferula sp. | reverse complement strand
GGCACAGGGCGTGCGGGACGGCCTGTCGGGGACGGACGTTTTCGGCGACACGCGGGAGCTGGTCGCCCTGCTCGACATGGTCGCCGAGAAGGAAGACGCCGTGATGGCGCTGACGAAGTCGGACACGCTGGGCGGTCTGGCCGTGCTGGAAGAAGGCGTGAAGTTCGAGACCTTCGGCGGCAACGATTACGGTGCGATCGATCATGCCTCCGCCCATCAGTTGGCGAATCTCGGCAGCAAGGAAGACACCCTGATTTTCGCGAACTGGGTGGCTGACAAGGAATACTCCAAGCGCGCCGGCGAATACGGCGAGGTGATCGTGGAAACCGCCTACGCCATGGCGGAAAAGGTCGCCGGGCTCGAGATCGAGTCGGACGAGTTTACGAAGTTCAAGCAGGGCTTCGCCCTCTTCAACGAGAAGTTCCGCGCGGACACCATCGGCGTCTTCGACGCGCTCGGCACGGCAGGTGAAAGCCTCGGCATGGAAACGGCATTCGTCGTCGATTTGAAGGGTGCCATGCCCCAGTTCCCGGGCGTGCCCCAGGAAGTGGCGGACAAGGGGAAATTCTTCCGCGCCTCGCTTGTCTCGCCGGTGACCGACCGCGCGAAGGCGGGCGAAGCCTGGACCAAACTCGACGGCTCCCTGAAGAACATCTTCAAATCCGTGAGCGAGCTCGCCGGAGAGGAAATCCCGATGCAGAAGCCGATGTCCTCCGAAAAGGACGGTTTCACCACCTGGTTCTTCGCCCTGCCTTTCACGAATGACGATTTCATCCCCTCCGTCACCCTCAGCGACAAGTGGTTCGCCGCTTCGACCTCGAAGCTCCAGGCCCTCGATCTGGTGACCTCCGCGGACAGTGCGGCCGGCGACCGCAAGGGAGCGTGGATGGAATTCGATTTCGACACCTTGCGGAAGTTCACCGGCGAGTGGGTCGCCCTGCTGGAACAGCACGGCGAGGCCATGGTCGGCGGACCTGAGAAGTTCCAGGAATTCAAGACGCAGATCCCCCGCATCCAGAAGGGCCTCGCGGCCTTCGAGGAATTCGATAGCGTCACCGCCTTCGAGCGCATGGAAGGCGGCAAGCTCCGCAGCACCCTCCACTTCAAGACGCGCTGAGCCGACGCGCTCCCAGTTCTACAAAAAAGCCGGACTCCGCCAGGGGTCCGGCTTTTTCGCGTCCACATCCGGCCGGCGAGCGGCGCAGCCGTCCTTGGACCGCGGCAGCCTGCTGCCGCTTTTCTTCCCCGCAGCCTGCCGCGGGGGGCAAGGGTTATGACTCGCCCCCCCCTGCTGGAACCGCAAAGGCGCGGAGGACGCGGAGGGCCACAGAGTTTTGCTCGGTAAGGGCCTCCTTGTGTTCCTCCGCGATCTCCGTGACTCCGCGGTGGATCGAGAGTTTACAGGAGCAGCTCCCGCCCTTCCCGGCCAGCGGGCTGGCCTCGCCGAAAGCGGCGGTAGGCTGCCGCGGTCCAAGGACGGCTGCGCCGCCGGCAGCCTCACAGCTCCTTCAGCCGCTTCTGGCACCAGGCCAGGGTTTCTTCATACTCCTCGTTGTGGGGGCGCTCGCGGTTGAGGGCGGACCAGACTTCCACAGCCTCGCCGAAGGCGGAGCGGGCCAGATCCGGGTTCTCCATCCTCTGGGCGGCATGGCCCATGTCCGCGAGGACGCAGCCGAGGGAGCGCCGCACCTGCTCGCCGCGCACGAGTGCATAATCGCTATTGAGCAGCCGGCGGAGCATGTCCGCGGAGCGGGTCTCCAACTCGATTTCCTCGGCTATTTTCCGGTCGATGCTCATGAGCCGGCCCTTCTCCCACAGGAGCAGGGCGAGGCGGTACTTCGCCACGGGATCGGCGGATTCCCCCACGGCGACGCCTTCCACGAGAAGAATCGCTTCATCGATCAAGCGCAGGGCTTCCGCCGCCTCCCCGCGATCCCGCATCACGCCGGACATCAGGCTGCGGACGGCCGCCAGGCGGGAGCGCGCCTCCGCGCTATCCGGGCGCTGGCCGATGTACTCCTCCAGCAGCTTCCCGGCGGCCTTCGACATCGATTCGATGGAGGCGACATCGCCGGAGAGCGCCGCGGACTCCGCCATCGCGCCGTAGCAGCCGGCGAGGTCGAGGCGGAGCTCGAGGTTGGACGGCTCTTTCTTGAGCAGCTCCAGCAATTCCTCCGAAGCCTGCGAGCGCGCCTCGCGGGCGCTACCCATTTCGCCGATCCCGTCGAGGATGGTGGCGGAAGAAAGATAGCATTCGGCCAGCTCCGAGCGCAGCACCGCGGCGTCCGGCCGCTGGATGACCAGGCGGTTCAGCACCTCGGTGGACTGCTGCAGTTTTTCAAAAGCTTCGGTGTCCTTGCCTTGGGCCGCGAGCAGGCGGGATTCGTGGTAGCCCAGCACGGCCAGAAGCTCCTGCAGGCGGTCGCCGTCCACATCGGCCTGGGGCACGGCTTCCAGCGCCTCGCGGGCGGTCTCGAAGGCCGCGGCCGCACCGGGGTCGTTGCGCTCCTGGAGTAGCAGCGCCATCAGCAGCCGGTCCGTCGCCAGCCGCAGCTCCAGGTCAGGCCCGGAGGGAAGATCCGCCGCGGAGACCAGCGCTTCCTCCAGGCACCGGGCGGCGGCTTTCGGATCGCCCTTGGCCAGCGTGATCTCGGCAAGCTGCAGCCGCGCGCGGGCCCGCTCCTCCTTCAGCGCGGCGACCATTTCCGTGCGGGTGATGAAGTCCTGGAAATAGCGCTCCAGCCGCTCCAGGCGCCGTTCGCGGCCATCGAGCGGCGGCAGGCGGCGGTTGCCCTTTTCCATGGCCCAGGCGAAAAGGTGATCGCCGATCGACCGCGAGGTCTCCAGGCGGGCGAGCCACATGTCCTTGTCGTACTGGAGGGTCTTCCGCTCCTCCTCGATCTTGGCCATGAGAGCCGTGCGCTCGGCCCGCGAGCTGTCCAGAGCTGCCTGCAATTGATCCACCTCCGTCTTCCGGCCGGTCTCTTCGGAGACCACCGCCGTCTTCTTCGTCTGCCACAGGACGGAGAGGATGACGACCCCGCCTGCCAGTACTCCCGCCGCCACGTTCGCGCGCCAGGCGCTACGGCGGGCGTGGCGCTGCTGGTCGAGAATCGAGTCGCGCTGCTGTTCGTGGGCCAGCTCCTTGTCCGCGGCGTGAAAGAGCTGCAGGGCCTCCCCGGCATTGGCCGGGCGTGCGGCGTGATCGAGCGAAAGGCAGCGGTCGAGGATGCCGCGGTAGGCCCTTTCCAGCGGGGTCGCAGGGGAATCGGGCCACGACACGGCGGGCTCCGACTCCACCGATTTCGCGATCCGCTTCAGGTTCGCCGCGATGCCCTCGCGGCGGGTTTTGCCCGGCTCCGGCGCTACTTGATCGAAGGTGGCGGTGCAGCGCGGGAAGGCCCCCGTGAGAAGGCGGAAGGCCAGCACGCCGAAGGCAAAGACATCCCAACGGTAGCCCTTTTCCCGGAGGAATCCTTCCGGCTCCCGGAGCTGGCCCGGCGGTTGGTACAGCACCGCATCCGTGTATTCGAGCGTCGCGACGCCCGGCATGTTCCCCAGGGCCCAATCGGTCAGCCGGACGCGCCCGTCCTCGTCGAAAAACACATTGCCGGGCTTCAAGTTCCCGTGCGCGACCCGGCGGTCGTGAAGGCTCGCCAGCGCGGTGAGGATTTCCAGCACCACCGGCCAGGATTGCTCCCCCGGAAAAC
Organism: uncultured Haloferula sp.; assembly: GCA_946885645.1. The sequence goes on along the minus strand of CAMPGU010000272.1, from coordinate 1,902 downwards.
GGTCGAGGCGGTGCTGGAGCGAGCGGGGCGTCCAGACGCCGCCGGACTCGTCCGCATGGAGCGCGGAGACGCGGACGAGCTGCTTCCCGCTGTAATCGGCCGAGTATTCCGTCACCGCTTCGGTCGGCCAGGTGCTTTCCTCCAACCGCGCGGACGCCTCTTCCAGCAGCGCGCGATTGACCGCGGCGGGGTCGAAAACCTTCACGGCCACGTCGCGCCCGGCGGCGTCGCGGGCACGGTATACCTTCCCGCAAGCGCCGGTGCCTATGAGGCCGGAAACCTCCAGTTCACGGACATCGGGGGGCTGCATGCCAGCAGGCTGCTACAATGCCCCGGCTTCGCCAACCCCCCATTTTTATTCTCAATTCGTTTCGCGGCGGTGAAATAAAGCTCAAGCATTCCGGCGTATTGCCCGCTTGATATCTTCCTTCCGCCCATGAAACCGATCTGCCCCGGAAATCCGCTCGATCGCTACACGTCCCGCCGCGAATTCCTCCACGTCGGCCTGTTGGGCGGGCTGGGGCTGACGCTCCCGCAGTTCCTGGCGCAGAGGGCCCGCGGCGCGCAGAAGTTCTACGCGACGCGCGAGGGCGTGGCCCAAGGGATCATCCACATCTTCCTGCCCGGCGGGATCGCCCACCAGGAATCCTTCGATCCGAAGCCCTATGCGCCGGCGGAATACCGCGGCCCTTTCGGCGCGATCGACACGAAGATCCCCGGCGTTCAGTTCGGCGAGAAATTGAAGGATCTGGCGGGTCTGGCCGACAAGCTCACGATCATCCGCTCCATGTCCCATGGCGAAGCCGCCCACGAGCGCGGCACCCATAACATGTTCACCGGCTACCGCCCCTCCCCTGCGCTGGAGTATCCTTCCTACGGTTCCGTGATCTCCCACGAGATGGGATCGAAGAACAATCTGCCGCCTTACGTGTGCGTGCCCTCCGTGCCGAATGAATTCGCCGGCTCCGGCTATCTCTCCTCCGCCTACGGGCCTTTCGCGCTGGGCTCCGACCCGGCCCAGGGAAACTTCCAGGTGCGCGACCTGAACCTGCCGAACGGCTGCGACGAATTCCGCTTCTCGCGCCGCCGCTCCCTGCTGGAGACGGTGGATTCCCATTTCCGCGCGCTGGAAAAGTCCGACGCGATCGACGCAATGGATGCCTTCTACCAGCATGCCTACAAGCTGATCTCCTCGGAGAAAGCGCGCGAGGCCTTCAACATGAAAGCCGAGCCGGACGCGCTGAAGGACGAGTACGGCCGCAATCCCGCCGGCCAGCGCATGCTGCTGGCGCGGCGCCTGATCGAGGCCGGCACGCGTTTCGTCTCGCTCACGGTCGGCGGCTGGGATCACCACGACAACATCAAGGGTGCCATCGAGCGCGAACTGCCGCCGGTGGACAAGGCGATCGCCACGTTGATCCGCGACCTCGAACGCCGCGGAATGCTGGAGTCCACCCTCGTCATGGTGACTTCCGAATTCGGCCGCACGCCGAAGATCAACCCCACCGGCGGGCGCGATCACTGGCCGAGCGTCTTCTCCGTGATGATGGCGGGCGGCGGCTTCAAGCAAGGCTACGTTCACGGCTCCTCCGACGCCCTCGGCGGCGGCGTGGATACGGACGGCGTGACCGTGGAGGACCTCTCCACCACGATCTACAACCAGATCGGCATCACCAGCGACAAGGAACTCATGGCACCCGGCGGACGCCCGATCGAGATCGTGGACGGCGGGCAGGTGCTGGATTCCCTGCTGGCGAAGAGAGCCTGAAGCCATCCGCACCTCCGGTGCGGGAGACCCAACGCCCGAACCCATTCCAGCCGTTCACATGCCCTGCAAACTCGTCGCCCCGCTCGCAATCCTGGCGGCCGGCACCGCCCTCGGCGGGTTCACCGTCGTCGAGC
>CAMPGU010000271.1 GCA_946885645.1 uncultured Haloferula sp. | reverse complement strand
GACATGGAGGGCGCGGAGTGGAATATTTCCGCCGACAGCCCGGCGAAACGAAAGCTCGCCTTGAACCTGCTCGGCAGGTTGAAGCAGGTCTTCGCTCCGGGCGGCCTGCTTCACTATGGCGAGGGGAAGTGGTATCCCGGCGAGGTCTTGCCCCGCTGGGCCTACACGGTCCTCTGGCGGAAGGACGGCCAGCCCTTGTGGAAAGACGAACGCCTTCTCGCCGAACCCAGCTCGGACCTCGGCCACGGCGTCGAGGACGCGCGGCGCTTCGCTACCCAGGTCGTGAACCAGTTGTCCTGCGATCAGGGTCATCTTGTTGCGGGCTTTGAGGATGCCTTCTACTACGCCTGGCGGGAGAGCACGCTGCCTCCCAACGTCGATCCCTACGCCGCCGATCTCGACGATCCCCTCGAGCGCCGCTATCTCGCCGCCCTGCTCGACCGGGGCCTTTCAAAGCCCACCGGCTTTGCGCTGCCCATCGAATGGGATGCGGAGCGGGAGATCTGGAGAAGCGACCTGTGGACCTTCCGCCGCGGGCGGATGTCGCTGGTTCCCGGCGGCTCGCCGATGGGCTTCCGCTTGCCGCTCGATTCGCTGCCGAAGGCCCCCGAGGATGCGGATCAGGAGGAAGCTCTCTTGGAATGCTCGCCGATGGAACCGGTGGCCGAGCTGCCCGCGCATGGAACCCTGCTCCCCGCCGGCCGGACGCTCCAGACTTCCGTCGGGATCTCGCCCGCACCACCGCGCGCCGCGGATGCGAAAAAGAAAGGCGTCACCCAGACCGCGATCTGCTTCGAGCCCCGGCACGGGAAACTCCACATCTTCTTCCCGCCGGTCACGCACCTGGAGCACTACCTGAGCCTCTTGGAAGCGGTGGAGAACGTCGCTTCCAGCCTGAAGCTGCCGGTGGTCGTCGAGGGCTACGAAATGCCGTGGGACCGCCGCGTGGAGCGGATCAAGGTGACGCCCGATCCCGGCGTGATCGAAGTCAATGTCCACCCGGTGACGAACTGGCGGGATCTGGTGGAGAATACGACGACGCTTTACGAAGCGGCCCGCCTCTCCCGCCTCGGCACGGAGAAATTCATGCTCGATGGCCGGCATACCGGCACCGGCGGGGGAAACCACGTCACCCTCGGGGGTGCGACCCCCGACCGCAGCCCTTTTCTCCGTCGGCCCGGCTTGCTGCGCAGCCTCGTCACCTATTGGCAGCATCATCCCGGCCTCTCCTACCTGTTCTCCGGCCTTTTCCTCGGGCCCACCAGCCAGGCACCGCGCGTGGACGAAGGGCGGGACGACCGTCTCTTCGAGCTGGAGATCGCCTTCAGCCAGCTCCCGGAAACCGGAGATCCGCCGTGGATCGTGGATCGAATCCTGCGGAACATGCTGACGGACCTGACAGGGAATACCCACCGCGCGGAATTCTGCATCGACAAGCTCTACGCTCCCGGAGCGGCGAGCGGCCGGCTGGGAATCCTCGAGCTCCGGGCCTTCGAGATGCCGCCGCACGCGCGCATGAGCCTCGTGCAGATGCTGCTTGTGCGGGCGCTCGTCGCAAAGTTTTGGGAGCAGCCCTATCACGGGAAGCTCGTCCGCTGGGGCACCGAATTGCACGACCGCTTCATGCTCCCGCATTTCGTGCGGGAGGACCTGAAAGACGTCGCGCTGGACTTGAAGAACTCCGGCATTCCCTTCGAGGCATCCTGGCTGGAGCCCTTCCACGAGTTCCGCTTTCCCGTTTACGGTCGCGTCTGCCACGATGGGGTGGAACTGGAAATCCGTGCCGCGCTGGAGCCGTGGCACGTGCTCGGCGAGGAAAGCTCCTCGGCCGGTACGGCCCGCTATGTCGATTCCTCGGTGGAGCGGGTGCAGGTGAAGGTCCGCGGCATGGTGGAAGGACGCCACGTGCTGGTCTGCAATGGCCGCCGCATTCCCATCCAGGCCACCGGCCGACGGGGCGAGCATGTCGCGGGGGTACGTTACAAGGCATGGGATCCCTGGTCCGCCATGCATCCGACCATCGGGGTGCACACGCCGCTGACCTTCGATGTGGTCGATACCTGGAACAGGCGCTCCCTCGGCGGCTGCGTCTATCATGTCGTCCATCCGGGCGGCCGGAGTTATGAGACCCTCCCGGTGAATGCCTACGAAGCCGAGTCGCGGCGCGTCAGCCGTTTCTGGCAGCACGGCCACACACCGGGAGTCATGGAGCCTGCTTCCACCGGTGGCTTCGGATATCATCGCGTGGAAGAGCGCGCGGGCGGTCCTGCCGTCACCTACACGGAAATTCCGGCATCCGACCCCTCGATGGAATTCCCGGTGACGCTCGATCTGCGGCATTGAGGATCGGCTTTCCCCGTGTCAGGACGGTCCCTTGGGCGAAACCTTGCCCTCGGGACCTCCGTAATGCTCGCCTGTGAAGCCTCTTTTCCTGCTGCTCGCCTGCACGCTGCTCGCTCACGCCGGTCCCCATCCGCGGCTGCTCTTTCCACCTGCGGCGGAGGCAGCCGTGAAGGGACGCATCGCGAATGACCCCTTGGCCGCACGGCTCCAACAGCACGTGCTCCAGCGCGCGGAGAAAATCCTCTCCGAGCGCACCTGCGAGTACCGGATCCCGGATGGGAAGCGCCTGCTTTCGGAGTCCCGCCTGGCCTTGAACCACGTGCTCCACTGCGGCTGGGCATGGCGCAGCACCGGGGATAGCCGTTTCCGGGACCGCGTGATCCGGGAGCTGGATGCGGCCTGCGCATTGCAGGACTGGAATCCCTCCCATTTCCTCGACACCGCCGAAATGGCGGCCGCCGTGGCGATCGGCTACGATTGGCTGCATCCCGCGCTCACGGCGGAGCAACGGGCCCGCTATGAGGACGCCCTGCTGGAAAAGGCGCTGCGCATCGTGGGCAAACAACACGCCCAATCCGGGTGGTGGAAGGGGCCGTCCAACAATTGGTCGCAGGTCTGCGGCACCGGCATGGCTCTCGCTGCAGAAGCCGTCCGGGAACGTGATCCGGAGCTTTGCCAGCCACTGATCGACCACGGCCGGAAGCTCATCGAGAACTGCCGCGTCTTTTACGAGCCGGATGGTGCTTATCCGGAAGGGCCCTCCTATTGGCACTACGGCACCAACTACGAGGTGCTGCTCCTGGCGGCCCGCCGGTCGCTCGGCCAGCCGGTCGAGGTCACACCTCTGCTCGGTGCCAGCGGCGACTTCATGATGCATGTCACCGGCCCCTCGCGGCTCGCCTTCAATTTCGCCGATGGCAATGCTTATACCGAAATCCCGTCACCGGCGCAGAGCTGGATCGCCGCACATTTCAAATCCCCCGGTCAGGCCCGGCATGTCCGCTCGCTGTTGGAGCGAGGCCTGAAAGATGCAGCGAAAGGGGGAGCCACCGGGGACCTGCGCTTCTTCCCGCTGCACCTCCTCTGGCTGCCGCCCGCGCCCGAGGGGGAAGGGGACACGCCGCTCGCCGCCCGCTTCGCGGGGGAGCAATCCTTTGCCTTCTTCCGCACGGCGTGGACGCCGGAGGCGGCCTGGCTTGCCATCAAGGGCGGCACGGGAGCCGCCAGCCACGGCCATCTCGATGCCGGGGCTTTTGTTTATGAAGCAGGCGGCGTCCGCTGGTTCCATGATCTGGGCAAGGAGAACTACAACCTGCCGGGATACTTCGGCAAAAACCGCTGGGACTATTTCCGCCTCACCAATCTGTCGCACAATACCCTCGTCATCGGCGGCGGGCTCCAGTCCACCCCGGAAGAAGGCTGCCCGCTTCTCCCGGCCTCAGCCGCCGACTTGCAGACGGAGGCTACCATCGACCTGAGCTCTGCCTATGCGGGCCAAGCCGACAAGGTCATCCGCAAGGTCGTCTTTTCTCCCCAGAACGGCTCGGTCACTCTCACGGATAGCTTGAGCAGGCCTTCCGGTCCGGTCCGCTGGGCCATCGTGACGAAGGCGGTGCCGAGAATCGAAGGGCCGGTTCTTATCCTCGAGCAATCGGGCAAGCGATTGGTTTTGACTCGCAAGGACGAGTCGGGCGGCGCTTGGGAAGAATATCCCCTCAAGCCTGCCACGGAGCGTGAGCATCAGAACAAGGAGTTTCGCATCGTCGGATTCACCACGGGACCTGTGCGGCAGGCGACGCTTCAGGTCGATTGGAGGATTGATTGACCTCAATCGGATTTCGGGTGCTGCCGGCGAAGTAACAAGGGTAGCGGTCCGCACTAAGACTGCCCCAACGGCCTCTTGAACGAGATCCCGATCCCGCCGCCTGGGTACCAGTGGTCCTTAGGTCGTTCTTGGAAAAAAATGAAATCTCTTTGCGCAGCCAGCGAAAATTCAAAGAGTTTGTCCGTGCAATGCGAATTATCTCCCAAAATGACCGCGCGCTCCGATAGTTTATCTTTGATTGTTTCGTACTCTTTCGCCTCGTATGTCGCCGAGTGATCGCTGTCGTTGATGAATAGGTCGATGGGTCCGTCGAACTTCTTCAAGGACTCGATTGAATCGCCGTATAAAATCTTGCCGTAGTCGGCATAGTCTCCCGAAAGCAAGTACCCGGCGTCGGGATTGATGTCGGTGCCATAGTAATACCCTTCGTGGCCTTCATGGCGATTTTTCTTCAGTGCTGCCGCGAGCACGCATGAGCCCAGTCCCTTGTCCACGCCGGTTTCGATGATGACTTTTGGCTTTAGCGCCCTCGCTATCGCATACCACCCGGCTCTCTTCCCGAATCGCATCTCTTGATCCGCCGTCGAAGCAAAATCGCTTTTGCTTATTGCTTGGGAAATATGCGTACGAAGTTCGAGATCCGATTCAATCTCGTTGATGTAAAGCATCGCCTCCTCAAAGCCGATTCCCGTCGCTCGTGAAACGAGTGATGCAAGATATCGCTTGTTTCCCTCCTCCAGATCATAGGTGAAATTGGTAGTTTCTTTCGATTTGAACAGCCATTTGGCGAGATGGAACGAAGGCCTCCTAAAGTAGTTGAGCCCAATTCTTGCTCTATGAAGGAGAAGGATCGAGCGGCCGAGAACCGGAATTTTGATGATGGATTTCGCAATTTCCCTCATTTGGATGCAGGCTTTTAATATAGTCCAAGACGCTAAATAGCTGTGCCAGAGATGATGATTGTCAGGTTGCTCGCTATCGCGATTCCGAAGATCTTGAAAGGCAATTTTCCCGTGAATGATCTTCGGACGGCCCTGCTCCTCGTCCTGAAACCATCTGAGTTTCCCACAAAAAGAGCGATCCCCGCCGCGACGGCCAGCAAAGCCGCTTGACAACGAAAGCGGGAAAGTGTTCAAAAGAACACATGAAGATTCTCACCCGTGTTTTGACCGGTTGGCTTGGACGCAGGACTACCTCGAGCAGCTACGATGTCGCCCTCCGTCCTCTTCCGCAAGAGCTTTGCTGGCACTCCTCCCCCTGGGGCCGCTCGAAAGTGCTCCTCTGTTCGGGGGCGCGTTCGACCGCTGCCGACGGCGCTTGATTCTACGGGTGGACGAAATCCGATCACTCGCCCGCCGGATCTGCCGGTACCGTCTCCGGCTCGCTTTCGGGAGCTCGGAACCTTTCGCTAAAGGGAAGGCGAATCTCTTCAGTGGTTTCCTGGAGC